>JBMTET010000010.1:0-44183 GCA_049433365.1 Ilumatobacteraceae bacterium
CACGGCGTCGATACCGGCGGGTGCTGGAGGTGTGCTCATCGCACGTGCAACCCCGGGAATGCGTCGCGCAATGCGGAGAGCGGTTCGCTGCCGCGGGCAACGGCCTGCTGATACGCGGCCAATCCGGTGAAGTCGGCACCGTACACACCGGGAACCTCGCTGGGTGCGGCACCGCGCGGAACCTCGAGGACGTGGGCCACCTCGTGGGCGAACAACGTCGGTGCACGCAACTGCTCGGTTGGCACGATCTTTTCCACGCTGACGACGACTCGTCGGCTCGCACGCGCCAGGGTGGCGTCGGCATCCCACAGGAAGTCGCGTTCACTCGGCGCATCGACGTTGCCGAGAGCGTCGGCGCGCTCGGCGTGGAGAAAGGTGACGTCGGGTCGCAGCGCGGGCATCGCCCACAACGTCTCGCCGGTGTACGGACACGGCACGGTGCGCAGCGAAGCGTCCGCAGCAAGGTCGCTGCCCGCGGCCCCGCGACTCGGCAGGAACGGCAGTCCGATGGCGGCGGCGCGCAACCCGGAGATGAACATCAACTCGCTGTATTCACGTACGGTCACCTCGCCCGCCTCGACGAGTGCGTTCCATGCCGGAGTCGTACCGAGTGTTTCGAGTCCGACGTAGCCGGTCGTGAGTTCACGGATGGCGCGGTGCGCCGCGAGCCATTCGACGTCGAGCGAGGCGAGGAACGACGCGACGCGCAGCGGTGCGACTCCGTCCCGGCACAGTCGGGCGATGACGGCCATCGGCTTGCGGCGCAGCACGACGCCGCCGATGCCGACGAGCATCGTGTCGTCGACGAGATCGCTCACGTCGGCGAGGGTGATCAGCTTGTTCGCGGCGGAATCGCCCGGTGACGCGCCACGTGTCGTCACGTCGAACCTTTCGTGGTCGTATCGTTCGCCGGGGCACTGAACATGCCGCTGCGGGTGCGGGAGAGTTCGTCGTCGACGTGAGCGCGCAACCGGGTGAGCAGCTCGCCGCTCGACGCATCGTCGGTGTTGAGGGCAGCGACGATGCGCTGCGCCTCGACTCGCGCGTCGTCGTCACCCCATTGCGTGCGCGTCGCGAGATTGCGCAGCAGCTCGATCGCCGCGAGCGTCTGGCCGCGGGCGAAGGAATCCGACACGTTCGGCAGCACCGCGTCGTGCAACGACTGGGCGATGCCCTCGAGCAGGCGGGGCAGCGAGTTCTGGATCATCGCACCCCCTCGAGGGCGGCGATGAGGTGCTTGTAAATATGGACGGCCTGGTGCCCCATCGCCGCGAGGCGCAGGTCGTTGCTGCCGCCGTCCTCGAAGGCACGCGCGGCGCGAATGTGCGGCACCGCCGCCTTCACGAGGTTGAAGATCGTCCAGTAGGTGAACGACTCGGCACCGATCGCCGGTCCGCCGTTGCGTTCGTAGACGGCGAGAAAGTCGTCGTGGGTGAGCAGATGCGAATACAGCGGTGAGCGGCCACGAAACAGCGGCAGCGCCGCCCACGCCACATCGGAGGCGACGTCGCCGACGTGGGCGAGTTCCCAGTCGAGGATCGTGACGATCCGACCCTCGTCGACTATGAAATTGCCGATGCGATAGTCGCCGTGACACAAGCCCGTGCGTACGGGTGCGGGGACGTTGGCCGCGAGCCAATCGAACGCGTGCAACAGCAGCGGTTCGGCGACGAGCACCGACGTCTCGTACATCGTTCGCCAGCGCGCGAGTTGGGTGAGCGTGGCACCGAGCGGGTCGCTCGCCCCGGGCAGAAAATCGAGCGGAGCGGTGTCGGTGTCGTGGATCGCGGCGAGGATGGCAACGAACTGTTCGCCCAGTGCGCGACGGGCGTCATCGGTGGGGAACACGTCGGGATCCTTCGGCTTCCACTGCACCGGCACCCTCCCGGCGATGCGTTCCATCGCGTAAAACGGCATCCCGAGCACCGTGGTGTCGTGCTCGAGGGCGATGAGCGCGGGGATCGGCACCGATGTGCGCTGCTCGAGTGTCTCGTGCAAGCGGTACTGCGCGTCGATGTCGTACGGCGCGAGCAGACCGTCCTCGGGTTGCCGGCGAATGGCGATTCCGCGCGACGTGCCACCGTCGCGCAACGTGAACGTGTAGGTGTGCCACGACCAGCCCTCGGCATGACGCGCGAGATCCTCGATCCGTGATTGGGCCGATGCGCCGAGTCGGGTGGTGCACCAGGAGTGGAGGCGTGCGGCAAGGTCGTCGGTCGTGGCCGCCGCGCGGGGCCGCGGCTGTTCGTGTGCTTGGGCTTGTGCCGTCATCGCTCGTGCCGTCGCCCGTGCGGTCAGTTGCGACGCGTCAGTTCGACGGCGTCCGGACGCTCGAGGATTTTGCCGACTTCGAGGATTCCCGCGCCAACCTCGCCGGTGCGCTCGTCGCGGTACTCGCAGAACATCTGGCAATCCTCGTACACCGCGGTGCCGTCCTCCTTGCGGGCGTTGAGGAAGTTGCGTGCCACGGCGCGATCGAGCAGTGCGGTGACGACGTGCTCCTCGCCGTGCGCATCACGCAACCGGTACGTGACGGGACGGTCGAGCGGCGGAAGCGGTTCGTTGGCCGGCGACTCCCAGTACGCATTCGACGTGTCAACGTGCATGACGGCGACGTTTCCGCCGCGCGAGCCGATGAATCCGCCGTGCTTCAGGCCGTCGTAACTGCGCTCGTGCATCGCCGATCCCTGCACGAAGCGGTCGGCGAAGTTGGCGCACACCCAGTGGTGCAGTCGAAATCCGAAATCGTCGCGCCACCCCCACGAGTGGTCGCGGTTGCCGACGCCGGCGAGCGTGATCGTGCGCCCCGCGTGGGCGCCGATTGCCGGCACGAGGGTTGCGGTGAAGGTGAGGCCCTGTTCGTAGTGGTGAAAGGGAAACACGTGGCGACCGATGTCGCCGAGAGTGGAAGCGCCCGGGGCCATTGCTCCGTCGGCAAAGTCGAACGGCGCAAAGCGTCCCTCGTAGTCGACGACGAGGGACCCGGCCTCGCCGACGTAGGACAGCCTGAACCGACGGTGCGGCTCGAGGATCTCGACGCGCATCGCCGTGCTGGCAATCTCCGGCATCTCGGCGGGGTTGCGTCCGATCGGGTGACGTTCGACGGACTTGATTCGCACCCATTCGCCGTCGAGCGTGCCGTCGAGCTTCGCCGAGAAGATGCCCTCACCGAATTGGGGACGAAGCGACACGTGGAAGACGAAGCCCAACCCTGTTGCAACGTCGACACCTGTGAAGCACCAGTTTTCCTTCCAGGTCATGAGCGCCCACTGATGCGGCTTGTGCGGAAGATCGTCGCGCTGGGAAATCATGGGGCCTCGTCGTCTAACTTACTCTCAGGTCAATTCGCCGTCCGATTCGCGACGGCGCGAAGAGCAACAGGGGGACGGCCGGGAATGACGTTTGCGTCTGGATTGTCGAGATGGGACGACCTGCCCTTCCACCAGACGATCGAATCGTTCGGCGTTCCCGACAACTCGGACTCGCATTTCAACGACGGCTACTACTTCGCCGCCTACGCGCCCGGGGTGCACGTCTTCATGGGCTTGCGGCTGCATCCGAACAACAACGTCATGGACGGCTACGCCGGTGTCGTCACTAACGGTGAGCAGCGCAACCAGCGGGTGAGTCGGGCACTGTTGCCGCGTCGTGACGTACTCGAAGTCGGTGGTCTCAGCGTCGACATACTCGAACCGATGCGCCGCCAGAAAGTCGTGCTCGCATCGAGCGACGTCGACTTCAGTTTCGAGCTCGAGTTCGATTCCGTCGGTGATCCGTACGTCGAGTCGCGTCACCGCCAGATTCGCTTCGGCCGGGTGATCAACGACGTCTTCCGGTACACCCAGCCGTGTCGAGCAAGCGGCACACTCGTCATCGACGGCGCAACGACGCGTCTCGACCGGTGGTACGGCGCGCGGGACCACTCGTGGGGTATTCGCTCGACGATGGGACCGCACGTGCCGCACGGTGGCATCGACACCGGTGACGACCGCGATCCGCGTGCCCTGCGCCTGTGGGTGCCGTTCGAGGTGGGCAACCACTCCGGCTTTTTCCACCTCCATGAAAATGCCGAGGGTGACGTGCTCGACTGCGAGGGTCGCATCGACCTGCGCGACGGCGGATCGCTCGGCATCGTCGCCGTGAAGCACGCGTTGCGGTACCACCCCGGAACGCGACGGTTGGCGGGTGGCGAGTTCGAGGTGCACACCCACGACGGTGGTTCGCACACGTACGAGTTCGAGGTGGTGTGCGATCCGGCCCATCCGCAGGGCTTCGGTTACACGCGTGGTTGGTCGGATCTCGGTCAGCCCGGTGTGTACCGCGGCGCCGACGTGCGCGAGTCGGACCGGTTCGCGGTGAACGACCCGGCCCGGACGCACGGCCCGGTGCACGTTCCCGACAAGCGTCGTCTCGGCGGCACCGAGTTTGCCTGCACGATGACCGGCGCCGGAGGCACGGGCATGGCCCATGTCGAGCACATGTTGTACGGCGCATACCGGCCGTACGGATTCACCGCCACGAACAAGGGGGAGTAGTCGATGGGCTGGAGAACTGATCCGAAGAAGGGCGCACCGTCGCATCTGCCACCGAATCCGATCATCGAGCCGACGATCCACCATTGGGACCACGTCGGAATCGCAGTGCGCGACCCGCGCCGGGCGATCGAGCTGTTCCGCGACGTCTTCGGCGCGCAATTCGTCATCGGCGGTGACAACATGCAAATCGGCATTCGCTCGATGGTGTTCAAGTTGCCGACGAAGGTGAAAGTCGAGTTCCTCTCGCCGCTGTACCCCGATTCGTACCTGGCGAAGTATCTCGACGAACACGGCGAGGGTTTCCACCACGCAACGTTGTTCGTCGACGACATTCAGGCGACGATCGCCGACCTGAAGGCAAAGGGCTTCGAAACGGTCGACACGAAACTCGACGATTCGCACTGGCTCGAGACGTTCCTGCGGCCGAAGTCGGCGTTCGGCTGTCTCATCCAGGTGGTGCAGAGCGACCTCGATTGGTACGAGCCGCACCCGGTGTGCACTCCCGAAGCCGTGATCGCCGGCGAGTGGCGGTGGTGGGGCACGCAGGTGTGGCACGTCTCCGACCTGCCCGCCGACTACACCGACACCCGCGTTTCGCGATTCCAGCGCAACTGACGCGAGTCACGTAGGTCGCACGCGATGACCCCGGAACGCACCGCACGACCGGCGCCGCCGGAGCAGTACGCCGGTGAATGGGTCGTGTCGAGCATGCTCGTCGACCGCGCCGAGAAGTTTCCCGATGTGGTTGCCGTTCGCGCCGAAGCCGATGAGATCACGTACGCGGCCCTCGCCGATCGTGCGGCACGATTCGCCGACGGTCTGCGCCGCATCGGTGTGCAGCCCGGGGATCGTGTGGCGACGATGCTGCCGCCCGTACCCGAGTACCTCACCGCGTGGTTCGGCATCGTGTGGGCCGGTGCGATCGACGTGCCGATCAACAACGACTTCGTCGGCGAGTACCTGCGTCACGTGCTGTCGGAGTCGGGCGCGGTTGCGGTCGTCGTCGACGCGCGATTCGTCGAGCGGATTGTCGCGTTGCAGGTGCCCACGCTGCGTCACGTCATCGTGGTGGGCGATACGTCGGCGGCAGCCGGTGTGCATCGTTTCGCCGACGTTGCTGAGGGCGAGGCACGCGGCCTCACCCGACGCGAGGAACGTGACGTCGCCTACGTCATGTACACCTCGGGAACGACGGGTCCGTCGAAGGGCGCCATCCTGCCGCACCGCGCCGCGCTGTGGAACGCGTACGCATGGATCGACATACTCGATCTCACTGCACGCGACGTCGCCTACTCGATGTTCCCGCTCTTCCACGTCACGGCGCGCTCGGCCGTCGTCACGTCGTCGCTGTGGGCGGGAGCGAGCGTCGTTCTGCGCAACGGTTTTTCGTTGAGCAAGTTCTGGGACGAGGTGCGCTCGTCGGGGGCGACGTTCTTCGCCTACATGGGGTCGGTCATTCACCTCCTGCACGCCGAGCCACCGTCGGAACTCGATACGCGCAACGACGTGCGCGTCGCTTTCGGCGCGGCGGCACCTCCGGGGATCATCGACGACTTCGAGAAGCGCTTCGGTCTGCAGCTGCTCGAGGTGTACGGCTCGACCGAACTCGGCCCGGCAAGTGCACCGTCGCCGGGCAAGGTGAAGCGCGGAACGATGGGTCGCATCTGTCCGCACCTCGAGATTCAGATACAGGATCCCGACACCGGAGCAGCGCTGCCTGCCGGTTCGCCCGGTGAGATTTGCGCACGCCCGGCGACGCCGATGGGTTTGTTCGCCGGCTACTGGAGTCGCCCCGATGCCACGATCGAGGCGTTTCGCGACTTGTGGTTCCACACGGGTGACCGCGGCTACCTCGACGACGAGGGTTATCTCGTGTTCGTCGACCGGATCAAGGATTGCATCCGGCGCCGCGGGGAGAACATCTCGAGTTTCGAAGTTGAGCGGTCGGTGAATGCGCATCCCGCGGTGCGCGAGTCGGCCGCATACGCCGTGCCCTCCGACATCGGCGAAGAAGAAGTGATGGTTGCCGTCGTCGTCGAGGTGGGGAAGTCGTTCGAAGCCACCGAGTTTCGCGCGTTCTGCGAGGCAACGATGCCGCGCTTTGCCGTGCCGGCCTACGTGCGGGTCGTCGCCGAATTGCCGAAGACCCCGTCGCAGCGCATCCAGAAGTTCAAGTTGCGTGCCGACGGGATCACCGCGGACACCGTCGATATCCGCCCGGTGCGCACTGCCAAGAAGTCGTCGTGACGGTGCGCGCATGACGCAGCCCCGGTCAACGTGGTGGGTGCACGTCGCAATGACCGTCACCGTTGCGTCGTGGGGTCTCGTGTTCGTTGGTGTGGCCCGAATGTTGCGCGAGATCGACGTCGTTCAGATCGTCGTCATCCGTTTCGGGTTGATGGCGTTGTGCTTCATCGCCATCTCGCTGTCGCGTCCGTCGATGCGTCCGCGGTTCAGGGGTCGCGAGTGGGGCTGGCTGCTCGCCGCCGGCGTTCTGTGCGTGCCTTTGTCGCAGCTGCCAATCGTCAACGCGCAGCGGTTCCTGTCGCCGGCACTGGCGTCGACGATCGGCAACACCGGACCGGCATGGACCGCGCTGCTCGCCGTCATCATCCTCGGTGAACGGTTCCGTCGACTGCAGGTCGGCGGGTTCCTGCTCGCGCTCACCGGCGCGAGCGTCGTCATCATTGCCGGTTCGGGCGACGGCGAATTCGTGGTGCGCAATCCGTGGATGGCGGCGCTGTCGGTGATCAGCCCCCTGTCATGGGCGGGATTCACGATCATCTCCAAACGCTTCTCCGGTACCGCGCATCCGCTCGCCACGCTCGCCGTTGCAACGACGATGGGCATGCTCGTCATGGCACCGTTGTTTCCCCATGCCGCCAGCGGCATCGCCAAGGTGTCGCCGACCGGATGGGCGTGGCTCGCCTTCCTCGTGCTCGGTGGAACCGTGATGCCGTACATCACGTGGATGTACGCCCTGAAAGTGTTGCCGGCGAGCACGACCGTGGCCTATTTGTACGGGATTCCGATCGCTGCGCTCGTGTGGGCATGGATCATCCTCGACGCGGTGCCGAACCCGCTGGCGATCCTGGGCGGCATCATCACCATCGCCGGTGTGTTCGCCATTCAGCGTCCGGCGCCGAGCAAACGAACCGCCGAATCGCAGCAGGGTTGACACCGTGCCCGACGGGGCGGGAGATTACGAACGCTTGCGGTCGAGGAATGCCTTCACCCGCGACTGCGTGTCGGGCATGCCGAAGAGCAGCGCGGTCGCTTCGACGGCAATGGCAAGGTCGCGCGACGAGTCGCGATTGAGCACGTTCTTCAGGGTGTGCAGCGCGGTGGCGGGGTTCGCCGCGAGACTCTCGGCGAGCTCGATCGCTCGGGGTAGGAGTTCGTCGGGTGCAACCACTTCCTGCACCACGCCCCACTCCAATGCCGTGCGTGCATCGATGATCTCGGCCGATCCGACGAGCCGCATGGTGCGCGCGTGACCGATGATCTCCTGGAATTTCACCACGCCGTACGAGGGAATGAGACCGTGCACCGCCTCGCGGAAGGCGAGGTTCGCGTTGTTCGACGCGATGCGGTAGTCGACACCGCCGAGGATTTCGAGACCGCCGCCGTGGGCAATGCCGTTCACCGCGGCGATGACCGGTACACGGCAGCGTTCGATCGCATTGAACGAATCGAACACGGTGCGCAGGTGCATGCGTGCCTTCTCGGGGTGCTCGGACAGCACCGGGAACGTGGAGATGTCACCACCGGCGGAAAATGCGCGTCCCGCACCGGTGAGGATGGCCACGCTGACGTCGGGCGTGTCGGTGATCAGGTGCATGACGCCGATGAGTTCGCGGAAGAACGTCGGATCCATCGCGTTCAGCTTCTCGGGACGGTTCATCGTGACGAGCGCGACGTTCGGTCGAACGCGTTCGACGAGGAAGCGCTCGAACGTGCCGATGGCGGGTCCTGTTGCAGTCATGGTTGCATCCTTTCCGTTGGTGCGTTCACCGCGGCGTTTCGCGCAGCGGGGTGATCACTTCGCGACCGAAGCGACCGATGGCTTCGAGGGTCGCCGCGTGTCCGGGTCCGCCCGGATGCCGCATCCGCAGGGCGAGATACTCGCAACCGGTGAGTTCCTTCCACTCGTCGATCGTCGTGCGAATGTCGGAGCCGCTGCCGTAGAGAAACCGTCCCGGGGCGAGGCGGTCGAAGGTGAATGCCGCGCGATCGCGCACCTCGTCGACCCACGGTTCGAAGACCTTGCGGTACACGCCGACGTTGTAATAGAGCCGGTGGATTGCCAGCGCGTGCTGGCCCCACGTGCGCCGGCATGCATCGGCATCGTCGTCGATCCATGCTTCGCGGAACAATCCGACGGCGGTCGGTCGACCGAGTCGTGCCGCACGTTCGCGGTAGTGGTCGGCGAGTCGTCCGCACGTTGCGGCGTCACGCTGCGGATCGGACAACCACAGGTCGCTCCACCGTGCGGCGCGCTCGAGCCCGGCACGTGAGTGCGCGCCCATCCAGATCGGGGGATGGGGTTGCGAATACGGCCGCGGCGTGATCGCGGCGGCGACGTTGAAATGCGTGCCGTCGTGTTCGAACGCCTCACCGGAGAAGCACTTCGTCATGATGTCGAGCAGCTCCTCGGTGATCGCACCGCGTGCATCTCGATCGACGCCGTATGCACGAAAGTCGGGTACCTGGTGGCCGATTCCGAGCCCGGCGATGACCCGGCCCTTGCTCATCCAGTCGAGCATGATGAGTTCCTCGGCGAGACGCACCGGGTGATGCAACGGTGCGGCGAGTACCGCGGCCCCGAAGCGCAGCTTCGTCGTCGCGCGCAGGATCGCGGCACCAATGAGGTGCGGCGACACGATCGCGCCGCCGTGGGCTTGGTGAAACTCGGGCAGGAAACATGCATCGAATCCCGCTGCCTCGGCGGCAACGGCCTCCTCGATGATCTCGTCAATGAGGACGTCGAGGGGCTCGTGCTGCGACTGGATCGGGAGAATGAGACCGAACTTCACGCGAACTCTCGTCGGCGGGCGCCGTGCGGGTCGATGACCGTGCGCAGTAGGCGCAGCTCGTCGGCAGTCGGGGCGGCGGTGACGGGGATGTCACCGGTTGCAGCGGGCAGTTCGAATCCGGTGGCCGCCTGCACGTCGGCGAGTGACACGCCGGGGTGCAGCGAGTCGACGCGCATGTGCTTGGTGACGGGATCGAAACCGAACACGCACATGTTCGTGACGCAGGTGACGGGACCACCGGCGATACCGCGGCGGGCGCGATCGTCGCCACCGTCGCCGTAGCCCAATCCCGAACGGAAGTCGACCTTGTCGACGAAAGTACGCGGCGTGTGGGTTGTGGACCACAGCATGATCCGGGGAATCATGATGCTGAGATCGGCCATGCCACCTCCGCCGGCGAGACGGACCTTCGGGTGTGCGTAGTCGCCAATGACCGTGTTGTTCACGTTGCCGTACTTGTCGATCTGTGCGCCGCGGAACGAGAACGTGTTGTACCGCGCACCTTGGGCGTGCGCCCAGAAGTCGAACGGCGAGTTGGACAGCATCGTCGAGCCCTCCCAGATGCCGTCGCTCAGCGTCGACTCGGGAATCGTGGTCGGCGCCGCGTCGATGCCGATGGACCCGGCCGCCCACACGAGGTCGGGGGCGTGCGTGGCGCGCGCGAGCATGAACGCGCACGCGGGGATGAACGACACGGCGCCGTTGAATGCCCGTGTATCGGTGGGAAGCATGCGCGAAAACGCGACGACCATGAGTTCGTCGACGGTGCAGTCGTAGCCGGGAACGGGAGTCGTCATGACGCACTCCGCGAGCGGGGTCGAAGATCGTTCTTTGCGAGAAAGTCCTCCCAGGTCTCCGGCTCGACGACGTTCGTGCGGAAGAACTCGGCGAACGTCGCCGGGTCGGAGCTCGCACGGGCGTAGCGGTCGTAGAACGACTCGTCGTGCACGTACGACGGGAACATCGACGTGGGCAGCGCACCGTTGGGCGTATGCGCCACGTCGTGCACCATGTAGCGCGGATACGTCGTGCGCCACGGTTCGGCACGGAACGCGTCGGTGCCGACGACCTCCTCGCACGACACGATCGTGCGATCGGCGGCGTTGACGACTTCGTTGTCCATCCAAATGAGTTTCGGGTTGACGCGCGCGTTGCCGAGGTCGTCGGCTTCGTGCACGTGGACGATCGCGATGTCGACGGGCAGTCGGCTGCACGCCACGTAATGCTCACCCGTGCGCGGATCGACCTCTTCGCGCACCGTGCCGCTGGCAGCGTGCAGGCCGAGCACGTCGGTGCCGATGCCGGCTCGAGTCGGTACGAACGGCAGCGCATGGGCCTGGGCTTGCAGGCGGCAGATGAGCAGGTGCTCGCTGTATTCCTCAATGGCGATCTCGCCGGCTTGCACGGCACGGCGGAAGTTCTGGGCAAGTCCGAATCCCTCCAGGCTGATGAGCCCCGTGATCACCCGCTTGACGTTGCCACCCGCCGCCAGCCAGTCGATGGGCATGCCGGCGACGAGGGCGACGACGGTGAGGTCCTTCTTGCCCTGGCGCACGATCTCGCGCACGACCGCCATCGGGGCGGAGTTCATCGACAGTCCTCCGAGGCCGATGACCGCACCGTCGGGGATGGCGGCAACGACATCGCGCAGGCTGCGAACTTTCGACGTCGGTGCGGGGGGCTTTCCGGCGCTCATTGCGCCTATGGTAATGAGCGGGTCGCGACACGAACGAGCGAGACCTGAACATCGGCCGGCGATGTGAGCGGGTAACGAACAACCAAAGGGGGAGTGACATGGCGCAGGTGCTGCAGATCGACGAGGGCGACGCGCAAGAAGAGATGTTCGCACGCAACTGGACCGACGGATTGCCCGTCGTGCCACCGACACCGACTCGCGTCGATGCGATGCTCGCCGGAGCGGGACTTGCCGCCACCGATGTGCTCGGCGAGATCAAGGAGCGCAGTCGCTCACTCACCGCCGAAAAAGCGGCGATCAACGCGGTCATGGCCGGTTGCCTTCCCGAGTACTTCCCGGTCGTCGTTGCCGCGTTGCGTGCCATGCTCACCCCCGCCTTCAACGCGCACACGGCATTGACGAGCACCGGTGGTGCGGCGTCGTGTCTCGTCGTGTCGGGACCGTACGCCGAGGCGATCGGCATGCGCAGCCGACTCAACGTGCTCGGACCCGGCAATCGCGCGAACATGACGATCGGTCGTGCGGTGCGGCTCGTGGCCGCGAACGTTTTCGGCGCCCGCACCGGCGAGATGGACGGTTCGTCGATCGGACACCCGGGGAAGTTGTCAATGTGTCTCGCCGAGTATGACCCGCCCGCACCGTGGGAACCGTTGCGCGTCGAGCTCGGCTTCGATCGCGCGGAGACGACCGTGACGATTCTCGCCACGGAAGGTCCGCGTCAGGTGGCCAACCATCTCAACCCGGATCCGGCGGGAGTGTTGCTCACTTTCGCCGCGGCGATGCGCAACCCGGCGACGTACTGCGTCGGCAAGGGTGCGCAGGGTCTCGTCATTCTCGGTTACGAACACTCGCTCATCTTGCACGAGGCGGGATGGAGCAAGCAGCAGATCCGCGAGTTCCTCATGGAACACAGTCGCATTTCGGCCGACGAGCTCGAGCAGTGGGGAATTCTGAAGGAAAAGGGATCGCAGCACGATCTCGGCGAAACCCACGACGGCAAGCTGCCTGCAATCGCCTCGATCGACGATCTCTTCGTCGTCACCGCCGGTGGTGCGGGTGCCGGATGGTCGGCGTACATCCCGACGTGGGCGCCGACGAAGCACAACCGCGGCGTCACGGTGGCAGTGGAACTGCCGGGTGGTGCGGTGCCGGCGGTGAGCGACGCGAAAGTTGCCGCAGTCGTCGCGGCGCTCGCTCCCGGACTGCAATCCGACGGCGCCGATCTTCGGGCACAGGTCACCGCCAGTCGCACGATCGAGTTCACGCTCGTCATTCCCAGCCAGGCCTGCGCCGACTGCGTCATGCCGGTGCGCATGCTCCATCCGATCTTTTCGGCGCGTGTCGAGGAGATTCTCGGCAGCGGCTGGACCGTGAAAATCCACGATCCGCGCGACGACGCCAACCACCCGCTCAACTCGGGCCGTTCCTAGGGCCCGCGCCGCGGGGGCGACCCGCGTCGATCCCCGGGAGACCGCGCAGCGGACGCATCCCACTCGCATCGTTGCACGCGGACGGCTAAGGTGCGGTCATGGCCGTTGACGTTCTCTCGCCGATGTACGAAGGTGGTGCGTCCGAGGCCGTGACCATGGCGCCGCGCCGCACGTACGCCAAGGACGAGGCGCTGCATCTCGTCGTCATCGAAAACGGCAAGCCGAAGGCGAAGCAGTTTCTCCAGTTCGTCGCCGAGGAAGTGCAACAGCGTTTGCCGGTGGCAACGATCGAAATGTTCTCCAAGCCCGGTGGTGCCGGTCGGCCGATCGACGCCGACACGGCGAAGATGTTCGCAGCGCGCGCACACCTCATCATTTCCGGCATCGGGGATTGAGGCGCCTGTACCGCGTGCAGTTTGCACGACGCCGTCCAACTCGAAGCATTGGGAGTGCCATCGGCACTCGTCATCACCGAACCGTTCCGACCGATCGTCGCCGGCTTTGCACCGACGATCGGCGCGGCGGGCTACCTCGGTTGTGAAGTGCCGCATCCCGTCTCACCGCTCGGTGAAGAGAAGCTGCGCGAATACGCCGCACGCGTTGCCGACGAAGTGGTGTCCCGCCTGTCGGCGTAGGGCTCGGCGCTGCGCCACGTCGCTCGTGGCATTTTGACAACTCCCGACGTCACATGACGTCAGAATGCGCACTGCGCGTTACTTGGCTGTTGCGCTCGAGTCGATCGCGCGACGGATGATCTCGACGACGTCCTCGGGAGTTGCGCCGGGGGTGAGCACTTCGCTCACGCCCGCAGCCTTCAACTTGTCGACGTCCTTCGCCGGGATGATGCCACCGACGACGACGGGGATGTCGACGCCCCGTTCGCGCAACTTCGTCACGACTTTCGGCGCGAGGGCCATGTGCGCGCCCGAGAGCATCGACAGGCCGACGACGTCGACGTCCTCGTCGACTGCTGCCGCGGCAACGGTGTCGGGGGTCTGGAACAACCCCGTGTAGACGACCTCGAAGCCGGCGTCGCGCAGGATGCGGGCCACCACCTTGATGCCGCGGTCGTGACCGTCAAGGCCGACTTTTGCAACGAGTACGCGATGTGACATGGGGGTTCCTTTTCGTGGACGCCTGGATCAGATGCTCGGAACTTCGACGTGTCGACCGAAGACCCCAAGCATCGACGACATGATCTCGCCGAGAGTGGCGTATTCGCTCGCCGCTTCGATGAGCGTGGGCATGAGGTTCACCGATTCGTCGGCCGCCTGTTCGGCGAGCTTGGCGAGAACGGCGGCGACCTTCTTCTCGTCGCGCTGGGCGCGAATGAGATCAAGGCGCTTCAGCTGGCGTTCCTCGTCGGCCGAGGTGATCTCGAGAATGTCGAGCTCGTCCTCTTCGTTGCCTTCGGTGAAGCGGTTGACGCCGACCATGGTGCGGCGCTTCGAACCCAACTTCTTCTCGAGTTCGTACGCGGAGTCGGCGATTCGCTTCTGGAACCAGTTCTCCTCGATGCCGCGGATGACGCCCTCGAGAATCGAACCTTCGCCCATTTCATCGAGCAGGGCGAAGATCTCCTCGGCGCGCTTTTCCATTTCGTCGGTGAGCGCCTCGACGTACCACGAACCACCGAGCGGGTCGGCGACGTGGGCGACGTTCGTTTCGTAGGCGATGACCTGCTGGGTGCGCAATGCGATGCGTGCCGCCTTCTCGGTGGGCAGGGCGAGCGCCTCGTCCATCGAGTTCGTGTGCAGGCTCTGCGTTCCGCCGAGCACACCGGCGAGCGCCTCGATGGCGGTGCGCACGATGTTCACCTCGGGCTGTTGTGCGGTGAGCGACACGCCCGCGGTCTGGCTGTGGAACCGCAGCATCATCGACTTCTCCGACTTGGCGCCGTAGCGCTCCTTCATCCAGCGTGCCCAGATGCGCCGCGCGGCGCGGTACTTGGCGATCTCCTCGAAGAAATCGATGTGCGCATTGAAGAAGAACGACAGGCGCGGTGCGAAGTCGTCGACGGGGAGTCCGGCCTGCTTGCCCAACTCGACGTAGGCGAATCCGTTGGCAATCGTGAAGGCGAGTTCCTCGGCCGCCGTCGCGCCCGCTTCGCGGATGTGGTAACCCGAGATGCTGATCGAGTTCCATTTGGGCATTTCGCGCGTCGAGAACTCGATGGTGTCGCGCACGAGACGCATCGCCTGGCGCGGAGGAAAGATGAATTCCTTCTGCGCCTGGTACTCCTTGAGAATGTCGTTCTGCAGCGTTCCGCCGAGTGCGCTGCGCGAGATACCGCGTTTCTCGGCCTGGGCGACGAACATCGCGAAAATGACGGCTGCGGGGGAGTTGATCGTCATCGAGGTGGTGATCTGCGAGAGGTCGAGATCGGCGTAGAGGTCCTCCATGTCGGCGAGGGTGTCGACGGCAACGCCGCAGCGACCAACTTCGCCCTCCGACATCGGATCGTCGGAGTCGAGACCGAGCAGCGTCGGCATGTCGAAGGCGGTCGACAGACCGTCGCCGCCTGCGCGAATGATTTCCTTGAATCGGTGGTTCGTGTCCTCGGCGGTGCCGAAGCCGGCGAACATGCGCATCGTCCACAACTTCGAGCGGTACATCGACGCGTGCGGTCCGCGGGTGAAGGGATATTGGCCGGGGTACTCGGCATCGTCGGGGCCGTACACCGGATCGAGCGGGATTCCCGACATCGTCGTGTAGTCGGCGTCGCGTTTCTTCGAAGCGTCGAAGGCACGTTGCCACTTCTGGCGGGGAGTCTCGCCTCCGTTGCCGGCGGGCGTCTTGCCGTTTTTGTCGGCCGTGCCGTTCTTGTCAGCCATGTGGTGGACCTCCGTCGAGCACGCGCCGTCGCGGCCGTGCGATACCGCGAACACTCTAACAGTGGACTATTTTTCGGGTCATGTTCAACATCGGTTTGCTCGCGGCCAAGTGGGCCCGCCTCACCCCCGACGCCACGGCAGTCATCGATGCCACCACCGACACCCAGGTGAACTTCGCCGATTTCGATCGACGCATCCGCAAACTCGCTAACGCCCTCGTCGGTGTCGGGCTCGCCAAGGGTGATCGCGTCGCCGTGCTCAGTCAGAACTCGACCGAGTACCTCACCGTGTACCTCGCGTGTGCCCGCGTCGGGTTCGTCACCCAGCCGATGAACTGGCGCCTCGCCGCGCCCGAGTTGCGCAAGATCGTCGACAACGGCGAACCGACGGTGTTCGTCACCCAAGCCCAGTTCGCGGGTGTCGCCGCCGAGTTGCAGCGCGACGTCACGTGCGTGAAGCACTGGCTGCAGTACGGCCCCGGTGGTGACGGTTCGTTCGAGAAGCTCGTCGACGCAGCGAGCGACGCAGAGCCGGCGTTGTCATCGGTCGTCGGCGGCGAGGATCCGTGCTTCATCCTGTACACCGGCGGAACCACGGGTGAGTCGAAGGGTGCGTTGCACTCCCACCGCAGCGCGTTCTACGGAATGCTCAACCAGGCGGTCGCCGAGCGCATCGTGCCGAGCGACGTGTACATGCTCACCGGGCAGATGTTCCACATTCCGGTGGTGCTCGCCCTCAACTACCTGTCGTACGGACGACCGCTCGTGCTCATGAACTTCGACGCGTCGCTGGCACTGCAGTTGATCGAGAAGCACCGTGTGTCGGCGTTTCTTGCGGTGACCACGATGCTCAACTGGATGCTCGCTGCGCCCGACTTCGAAAAGTACGACCTCAGCAGCCTGCGCAACATCCAGTACGGCGGCGGTCCGATGCCGACGCGGGTGATCGAAGAGGCGATGGACAAGTTGTCGTGCACGTTCATGCACGCGTACGGCCAGACCGAGGGCACCACGATGACGACGTTGTCGCAAGAAGACCACGTGCTCGCGGTGCGCCACGGCGTGAACAAACACCGCCTCATGTCGTGCGGTCGCGAGGTGTACGCCACGCAGCTGCGGGTCGTCGACGCCGACGGCAACGACGTGCCCCACGACGGCAACACCCCCGGGGAGATCATCGTGAAATCTCCGGCGAACATGCTCGGCTATTTCCGCCGCCCCGACCTCACCGCGAAGACGATCCGTGACGGCTGGATGCACACCGGCGACGTGGCCACGATCGATGCCGAAGGATTCGTGTACATCGTCGACCGGGCAAAGGACATGATCATTTCCGGTGGCGAGAACATTTACTCGGCGCAGGTCGAAGAGGCAATCGCCCGTCACCCGGGGGTGCTCGAGTGCGCAGTGATCGGGATACCCGACGACGAGTGGGGTGAGTCGGTGAAGGCGTTCGTCGTGTTGAAGCCCGGGGTAACCGCCACCGAGACGGAAATCATCGACGTTGCCAAGCAGAACCTCGCCAGTTATCAGAAGCCGAAGTCGGTGGAGTTCCTCGACTCCCTGCCCAAGGCGCCGACCGGGAAGATTCTCAAGCGCGAACTGCGCGCCCCCTTCTGGGTCGGTCGCGACCGCAACGTCTAAACGGATGCGCTGTGGCGCATCCGTTTAGACGTGATTAATCACAGTGTGAGTTGATGCGCCGGGGCGCATCCAACTAGACGTCAATAAATATCGTCAATGAATGCGTTTGCGAATGCACACGCATTCACACGTCAGTCATTGGTTGCGTCGTCGCCCGTGATCTCTTCGAGTTCGCGGTGCGCCGTTTCGGGGAATGTGCGCACGACGAACAACGAGACGAGGGTCGGACCGACGGCAAACAGCGCGAGGATCTCGCCGTAACTGCGTGATGCATCCAGCCAGGTGCCGGCAACGACGAGACCGATGCTGCCGCCGATGAGGCTCGCCGCGGTGATCATTCCGGAGGAAAAACTTCGATCGGTGGTGGGGAACAGTTCCCCGCGGTACACGCCGAATGCCGGATACGCCATTCCGAATCCGATGCCGCCGACGAGCGTGCTCACCCACATCGCGGGTCCCGACACGATGAACGACACGGTGAGCATCCACGTGCCGACGAGCAGAGCGGTTGCGGCGAGGATTCGTCGTCCGCGCCTGTCGGCCAAACGCCCGCCGATGACGAGGCCGAGCGCCGCCGGTGTCGCGGTGCTGAAGGTGAAGATCGTGAGGAGCAACGGCGAGTAGCCGCGCACGTCGCGCAGATAGTTCACCTGGAACACGCTCGCGGTGGCGATGAAGACGTTGGCGAGCAGCGCGGCAACGAGTTGCATGAGCAGTCGCGAGTCGCGCAACTGGCGACCCATGGCCCGCCGTTTGCGGGTGTGCTGAGTGACGAAGCGTCGCGTTTCGGAAAGTCCGCGCATGAGCACGACGCCGACTCCGCACCAGACGAGCGCGATGACGTACACCCACCGCCACCCACCGATGCTCACGTCGGCGAGCGGCAACGCGGCGACCGCCAAACCCGCTCCGAATCCGGCGGCGATGCCGAGCAGGCCGAGGGTGGACGCGCGTGATTCGCGGGACATTTCCTCGGCGGCGATGACGATGACGAGAACGTTGATCGACACCGCGAGCGGACGGGCGAGCGTTTGCGTGGCAACCAGCCATGCAAACGTCGGGGCGATTGCACCGAGTGCCGCGCTCAACGGCGCGGCCCAGGCGAGGGCCACGAGCACGCGGCGTCGACCGTGGCGATCCGCCGCCCATGCAATGGGGATGGCGAGCACGACTCCCCAACGAACGACGGCCGCGCCGAGACCGATGGCCCGGTCGGATGCGCCGAACTCGTCGGCTGCGTACGAGACCGTCTGGGTGAACAACGTGTTCACGTAGGCAAAGGGAACCGTCGCCAGCACGAGCAGGGCAAATACGCGCAGCTCGTTGCGCGAAGCCCCGCCGGGAAACAGGCGCTGTGTCGCGTGCCCAATCACTGTTGGCGCATTGAACGGCACCGCGGCGAGCATACTGAGATGAGTGACAATCACGGCTCCGCGCATCATCGTGCGCCGCAGTGGACCTCTCTCCGGCTCCGTTCAGGTGCCCGGGGCGAAGAACTCGGTGCTCAAACTCATGGCGGCAACCCTGCTCGCCGAGGGTGAGTTCGTACTCACGAACGTCCCGGCGATCACCGACGTGCACACGATGTCCGAGACGCTCGCTGCGCTGGGTGTTCGCTCGCAGTGGCTGGGGCCGCACGAACTGTTGCTCGTCAACGACGGCAACATCACACCGGTCGTGCCCTTCGAGAAACTCGACAAGATTCGGGCGAGCATCAACGTGCTCGGCCCGCTGCTCACGCACTACGGCACCGCGCGGATCAACTGGCCGGGCGGCGACGATTTCGGCGGTCGACCGATCAACCTTCACGTGCAGGGACTCGAGGCGATGGGTGCCACCGTCGAACAGAACCTCTACGACATCGTCGCTTATGCCGATCGGTTGAAGGGGGCCGAGGTCGAGCTGGCGATTCCGAGCGTCGGTGCGACCGAGAACCTGGTCACCGCGGCCGTGTACGCGGTTGGCACGACGGTCATCGACAACGCGGCGCGCGAACCCGAGGTGCAGGACTTGTGCAACATGCTCGTCGCGATGGGTGCCGACATCGAGGGCATCGGCACGTCCCGACTCGTCATTCACGGCGTGGAGCGCGGTTCGTTGCACGGCACGCGGCACACAGTGGTCAACGATCGCGTGCAAGCCGCAACGTACGTGGCAGCGGTGGCAGTAGCAACCGGCGACGTGCTCGTGCGCGGGGCTCGAACCGAGCACATGGAGGAGTTGCTCAACTATTACGCGCGAATGGGCGTGTCGATCACGCCGCAACGCGACGGAATTCGCGTCACCGCACGCGAGAGATTGCGGGCCATCGATTTCACCACCGAGCCGTACCCGGGAATCGCCACCGACTACAAGCCGCTGCTCGTTGCAATGCTCAGCGTGAGTCGCGGTGAGGGGGTGGTCAACGAGACGTTGTTCCCCGGCCGATTCCGCTACATCGAGGAGTTGCGTCGGCTCGGGGCGTCGATCTCGGTGTACGGAACGAAGGCCCGCGTTCGCGGGGTGTACGAGCTCATCGGTGCGTCAGTGCGCGCCCCCGACATTCGCGCCGGTGCGGCACTTGTGGTGGCCGGTCTCGTTGCCGAGGGTGAAACCGAGATTCATGACGTGCATCACATCGACCGTGGTTACGACGACCTCGTCGGCCGACTCATCGGTCTTGGTGCCGACGTGTCTCGCGCATAACGCGGCGTTTGGCCACCCACAACGCAACCGCAATGAGCGCCATCGGGGCGGCGACCATGAGGATCTCGTCCCAGCCGCCTTGGTGTGCCAGCACGCTCCTATCGTATGGAGCACGCTTCGACCGATACCGACGGAGGTGACCGGCGTGACGACAGACAATGCCACCGATGCAGCTTCGGCGTTGCGTGCGCAGGTCGAAGCCACCATCGAGGTGATTCGTCCCGCACTGCAAGCCGACGGAGGTGACATCGTGCTGCGTGACGTCGACGGTGCCACCGGAATCGTCACGGTGACTCTCGTCGGGGCGTGCGGCACGTGCCCGGCCAGTGACCAAACGTTGAAAGCCGGAATCGAGCGGATCATGAAGGACCGCATCGACGGCATCACCGAAGTCGTCGCCGTTTAAAGACGCCGTCTAAAGTCATCACGATGTCCGAGCGCACGTCCGATCCAGCCGTGCTGTTCGAGCGCGCACGACAGGGGGATCGCGCGGCTCTTGCCCGGCTGCTGTCGTTCATCGAACGCGGCGGCCCCGAGGCCCGCGCCATCTCGCGACTCGTCGCCCCGCACGTCGGTGACGCATACGTCGTCGGCATCACGGGTGCGCCCGGAGCGGGGAAAAGCACGCTGACTGCGTCGGTCATTGCGGCACTGCGTGCCCGGGGTGAACGGGTTGCCGTGCTCGCCATCGATCCGTCGTCCCCCTTCACCGGGGGTGCAATCCTCGGTGACCGCGTGCGTATGCAGGATCATGCCACCGATGCCGGTGTGTTCATCCGTTCCATGGCGACGCGCGGACACCTCGGCGGGTTGTCGGTGGCAACGAGCGAGGCGATTCGCCTGCTTGACGCGGTCGGACACCCGTGGGTTCTCGTCGAAACGGTCGGTGTCGGACAAGTCGAGGTGGAAATCGTCGGCAAAGCCGACACGACGATCGTCGTCGTCAATCCGGGTTGGGGTGATGCGGTCCAAGCGAACAAGGCGGGCCTCATGGAGGTCGCCGACGTCTTTGCGATCAACAAGGCCGACCGCGACGGCACCGACCAGACGAAGCGCGATCTGCAGCAGATGCTCGAACTCACCGAATTCTCCGAAGGCGACTGGCGACCGCCGATCGTGCCGACGATCGGCACGACGGGACAGGGTGTCGAGGAGTTGCTCGCCGAAGTTGCCGCACACCGCGACCACGCAACGGCCAGCGGTCAGCTGGCGCACCGGCGGCGCATCCGTCGTCGCGAGGAGCTGCGCGAGATCATCGAACGTCGTCTCGAACAGCGGGCCCGCGAGCTCAGTCAGGGTGCGCACTGGGAAGACGTCGAGTCGCGCGTGGTTGACGGATCGCTCGACCCGTGGTCGGCGGCCGACGACCTGCTCGGTGGCATCGGCGCGTGATCGTGCGCCCGTTGCGGGCGATGGAGCCCGAGGTGCGTCGCGTGATCGCGGCGACGATGGCTGTGAACGTCGCGGTCGGAATCTTCGGAATCTCCTTCGGCGTTGCATCGGTTGCGGCCGGCGCCGACATCTTGCAGACCTGTGCGCTGTCGTTCTTCACATTCACCGGCGCGTCGCAGTTCTCGGCGATGAGTGTCGTCGGTGCGGGTGGTTCGGCATCGGCGGCATTCGGCGGAGCGGCGATTCTCGCCGCACGCAACTTCGTGTACGGCCTGGCGATGTCGCGAATGCTGCATTTCGTGCGCCCGACGATGCCGAAGCGATTGCTCGCCGCGCATTTCATCATCGATGAGTCGACGGCACTGGCCAGCGCGGAGAGCGACGAGCGCTTGCGGCGCATCGCATTCTGGAGTACCGCACTGGGCTTGTTCATTTTCTGGAATCTCGGCACGTTGCTCGGTGCGCTGCTCGGTGGTGCGATCGATCCCGAGGTGTGGGGTCTCGACGTCGCGTTCCCGGCGGTGTTCGTGGCGATGCTCGCTGCTCATCTGCGCACTCGGCGCGGTCAGATGGCCGCCGCGCTCGGGGCGCTCATCTTCGTCGTGCTCGTCCCGGTGCTGCCGATCGGAGTTCCGATCCTCGCTGCGTCGAGCGCGGTACTGGTCGGAGCGTGGCCTGAGTCGCGGCGTCGGAGTGGATCATGACCGACGCACGCCTGTGGTGGATGATCGCGGCGTTGTCCGTGACGGCGTACGGATTCAAGGCACTCGGGTTCGTCGGACTCGGTGGACGACGGTTGCCGGTGGTCGTCGAACGATGCCTCGCGCTCATTCCCGCCGCATTGCTCGCTGCGCTGGTCGTGAAGGACACCGTGACGATCGGTCAGCAGTTGGTGCTCGATGAGCGAATCGCCGGTGTCGCGGTGGCCGCAGTTGCAACGTGGCGAAAAGTTCCGTTCCTCGTGGTGATCGTCGTCGCGATGGCAACGACCGCTTTGATCCGCTTCGGCCTCGCGAGTTGAGCGCTCAGCTCGGCTGCGCGGTCTCGCAGAGCGACTTCAACCGACGCAGGTTGCCGCGCCAGATTGCGGCGAGGACGATGCGCCCGCCAACGAGTGCGCCCAGTGGTCCGCCGAGCCACCACGGAAAGACGAGCGATTCCTCCCAGACGAATCGGGTACTGCCGTCGGGAAGTGGTTCGAGCGTGAACGCCCCGGTGCCCGTGACAACCCCGACGTGACGCACACCCATCGTGCGGGCCGGCTCCCATGCGGTGATTTCCATGCTGTCGGTGAGTCTGATCGGCCCAACTTTGGTGTCGCACAGAAACCGGGTACCCACGCCACGGCGTTGATCGTTGACGAACCGGATGGCTTCGGCGTCCTGCATCCAGTCGACGTGTCGCTCGACGGGTTCGACGACCGCCCACACTTCCTCGGGGGTGCGGCGAATGGTCGTCTCGACACGGATCGAACTCATGGCGTCAGCGTACGACTCCGCGGTCGTTGCTCGCATCACGCAGCGCGCATCGTCGACACGGGCGTGCTGCGTCAGGAGGTGCGTGCGCGAACGTACAGACTCACGTGTCGTGCGCTCGAATCGTCGAACTGCTCGCCGTCCCACCCGCCGTTCCGCTGTGCCAGATGCAGTCCCGCCGAACGCGCCATGTCGTCGAGCAGCTCGGGTGGTGCATAGGCAACGTGCCACGGACGCAGCACCGTTCCGGATTCGCGATGTTCCTCGGTGACACCGCTGACGAGGCGACGGACGGGATCGGTGAACGTTGCGGTGACGACGCGCACACCGTTGCGTCGGTCGATCGACACACCGAGCGGGGCGGGGTCGTCGACGGGAACGAAGCAATCGATGACACAGGCTCCGTCGACGGTGAGACGCCCGGCGACGGTGGCCAAGCAGCGGCGCTGTGCGGCTTCGTCGGGGAGGTTGAACAATGTGTTGTACGACACGACGACGAGCGAGAACGGCCCGTGCGGAACGGCGTGGTCGTCGCTCATGTCGCCAACGACCACGTCGACGTTCCCCGGTGCGTCGTCGCTCGTGGCGCCGGTCGCAAGCTTCGTGCGCAGCCGGTCGAGCATCGCCGTCGAAGCGTCGAGCGCAGCGACTCGACGCGGAGCAACGGCACGGGCCAGCGGCAGCGTCAGGCGGCCGGTTCCTGCGCCGAGTTCGAGCACGTCGCCGGAAGGGAATCGTCGTGCGAGTGCGACGACACCTGCAACGTCGGCACCCGGCGGCGTCGCATCGTTGCGCGCGTCGGAGCCGCATCCCGCGTACCACGCGTCGTACACGTCGGCAAAGGCGTCGCCGTAGCGCCGTGCTTGTGCTCGGGGTTCGGGGGGCGACGCTGTCACGCTCGTAGTCCAGCAGGTGGATCACCGTTGCCGCAGCCTCCAATACCCTGAAGGTCGTGGGCGTCGACGTGCAGCAACTTGCGTACCTTGATCACGCGGCTACGTCCCCGATGCGTCCCGAGGCGGCGGCAGCCATGCAACCGTACTTGGCGGAGCAGTTCGCCAACCCGTCGGGTGCGCATCGTTTCGCACGTCGCGCCAGGGCGGTCATCGACGACGCCCGTGACCGGGTGGCGGATCTGCTCGGTGTGCGGGGCGGGGAAATCGTGTTCACCGGGGGTGGTACCGAAGGTGACAACGCCGCCGTGCTCGGCGCAGTTCGTCGTCACCGCGGTGTTGCAGTGTGTCCCGCCGCCGAACACCACGCCGTTCTTCACTGCGTCGAGCATGCACGGTCGCTGTTCGGTGGTCGCACGGTCGGTGTCGATGCCGCTGGTGTCGTCGATCTCGTCCAGCTTGCAGCGACGCTGCGCGACGTTGCGGCGGTCGGTGACAAGGTTGCCGTCGTCTCGACGATGGCGGTGAACAACGAAGTCGGCAGCATCACGCCGTTGCGCAAGGTCGCCCGCGTAGTTCACGACGAGGCGCCGGGTGCGATTCTGCACACCGATGCGGTGCAGGCGCCGTGCTGGCTGGATCTTCGCGACGTCGCCGTTGCAGTCGACGTGCTCACGATGTCGGCGCACAAGTTCGGTGGCCCGAAAGGTGTGGGCATCATGATGGTGCGCGAGGGTGTCACTCTCGAGCCGCTGCTCATGGGCGGCGGCCAGGAGCGAGATCGACGCAGCGGCACGCACAACGTCGCCGGAATCGTCGCGGCAACGGTGGCACTCGAGTCGACCGTGGCGCATCGCGCCGCCGAAAACCTGCGCATCGGGGCACTTGCTCGGCATCTCGTCGCGCGGATACGCAGCGAAACTCCCGACGTACACGAGACGGTGGCGCCCGACGCGCGCGTGGCGGGCATCGTGCACCTGTGTTTTGCCGACGTCGAAAACGAGGCGCTGCTGTTCCTTCTCGACGAAGCCGGTGTGTGCGCGTCGGCGGCCTCCGCGTGTGCCAGCGGGGCAATGGAGCCCTCTCACGTGTTGGCCGCGATGGGTGTCGAGCGCAATCTCGCCGGTGGCGCGCTGCGACTGAGTCTCGGACACACGACGACACCGGAAGAAGTTGATCGCGCTGCGGCGGCGATCTCCGCGTCCGTGGCGCGGTTGCGCGCTGCGCGCAGCGTGGTGGCGGGTCGATGAAGGTGCTCGTCGCGATGTCGGGTGGCGTCGACTCATCGGTCGCGGCAGCCGAATTGTTGCGCGAGGGGCACGACGTCGTCGGCGTCACGATGCGTTTGTGGGGCGGCGAGAGCGACACGGGGTGCTGCTCGGTGAGCGACGTCGACGATGCGCGCCGCGTTGCCCAGCAGCTCGGCATCGATCATCTCGTGTTCAACTTTTCCGAGGAGTTCAACGATCGGGTCGTGGCGCCGTACGTTGCCGCGCACGTCGCAGGTACGACACCCAACCCGTGCATCGAATGCAATCGTCACCTGAAATTCGACCGCCTGGTGCAGCGTGCCGAGATGCTCGGATTCGATGCAGTTGCGACCGGGCACCATGCGCGCATCGAAGCCGACGAGCACGGGGTGCGCCGGGTTCGCCGCGGACTCGACGCGGCAAAGGACCAGAGCTACGTCGTGCACATGCTCGACGAGGCGTCCCTGCGTGTCGTCATGATGCCCGTTGGTGGAATGACGAAGGATCACGTGCGCGACCGGGCTC
Organism: Ilumatobacteraceae bacterium; assembly: GCA_049433365.1. Taxonomy (GTDB): domain Bacteria; phylum Actinomycetota; class Acidimicrobiia; order Acidimicrobiales; family Ilumatobacteraceae; genus F1-60-MAGs027. The sequence continues at coordinate 25,395 of JBMTET010000010.1, forward strand.
GCGAACTCGGATTGCGCACCGCCGGCAAACCCGACAGTCAGGACGTGTGTTTCATCACCGACACGGGCGGTCGCGAGGCGTTTCTCGGTGAGCGGATTGCGTTTCGTCGAGCCACGGTCGTCGATGAAGCCGGTGTGCGGCTCGGTGAAGTCGATGCCGTCGAACTCGTGACGATCGGTCAGCGCCGCGGGTTGTCGCTGCCCGGTGGCGCACCCAAGCAGTACGTCGCTGCCGTCGACGTCGACGCCCGGGTCGTCACCGTCGCCGCGCCGCACCGCCTGCTCGACGACTCGTTGATCGTCGACTCGGTGCGGTGGATCGGCGACCCACCCGACCCGCGCGCCGGTTGGGTGCGCGTGCAGTCGAGTGCCCACGGACGCACGGCGCCGGCGCGAATCGAATCGCCCGACGGCGACGGAATGGTGCGCGTGCGCTGGGAGACACCGCAGCGGCGCGTTGCCGCGGGTCAGTCGGTCGTGTTCTACGACACGAGTGACGAGTTCGTGCTCGGCGGCGGAATCGCCGCCTCAGAGCCGCGCGTCGTCGATGGCGGCTCCGGGGCGACTCGGGGCAAAGCGCACCGCGCCGGCGTGTAGGCGTCGACCCGTTCGCGTCAGTCGCGCTCCGAAATCGGTGAGCGACACGTCGTGCGGCTCGCGCGCGGTGACGACGACGGTGGGTCCCCACGTGGTGCCGGTGACGTCAAGCGCGCCACCGGCGGTGTCGACGGCCAGTGAAGTCACGTCGCGACGCGGGATCATCACGCTGTCGGTGAGCAGCAGGGGATCGTGCAACACGACACCGGCCGGAACGACGACGAACCAGCGCCGTGCCAGCGCTACGGCGCGAAATGCGAGTCCGGCAGCGACGAGTGCGCCGAGGATCTGCAGCCCGGCGTCGATTCGCGAGTCGTCGACGAACGACGCAACGACGAGCGTGCCTGCTGCAACGAGCCAGGCAACGACCGATACCGCGAGCACGGACATCGGTGGCCGCAACAGGTGACGACGTTCGGCGCCGTATGCCGCAGCCTGCACGTGGGCGCGCCCGTAGTCGCCGCTGAACGCCACGACGATGCTCGCGGCAACCGCGCCAGCCACGGCAACGTGGCGCCAGTCGGCACTGACAACCCGGTCGGTGCCGATGATGAGGATCGTTTCGACGGCGACAAGGGGTGCGACGACCCGCACGACGCTGAGCGACACGGGGTGCAACACGATCGCGCCGATTGCGACTGCACCCCAACCCGCCCACCATGCCAGTGACGACGACTGTGTCGTAAGTGCGGCGAGGATCCACGTGGTGCGCACGGCCCACACTGCGAGTGTGTCGCCGATACGGGTGCCGACTTGCACCGAGCGTGCCGTGTTGCCGTGTGCCGTGTCGTCGTTCACCGATAATGATGCTACGAAGTGCGGTTCGGCAGTCGAGCACGCTGTCGGTCGATCACCGTGCACGGTAATGTCGTTGCAATGGTCGCGGAGCCGACACCGTCCGCCGACGTCGTGCGACGTGCACGGGAGTTGCGCGAGCTCATCGTGCACCACGACGAGCGTTACTACGGGCACGACGATCCCGAGATTTCCGATGCCGAATACGACGAGCTCGTGCGCGAACTCGCCGATCTCGAAACCCGCCATCCGGGTCTCGCCGACGAGCGATCCCCGTTGCGCGCGCCGGGTTCGGCCGCGACCACGACTTTTGCCGCCGTCGAACACCGGATGCCGATGATGAGTCTCGACAACGCCATGGATGACGGCGAGCTGCGTGCATGGGGCGAGCGGATCGACAAGGGTCTCGCCGGTGCATCGGTGCGGTTCGTGTGCGAACCGAAGATCGACGGACTCGCCGTGAGCATTCGCTACGAAAATGGTGTGCTTGTCGAGGCGGCAACCCGCGGTGACGGACGTGTGGGCGAAAACGTCACGGCAAACGTCGCCACGATTTCATCCATTCCCCGCGAGTTGCGCGCCCCGCGCGGCACCAAGGTTCCCGAGGTGCTCGAGGTGCGTGGCGAGGTGTACATGTCGCACGTTGCGTTCGAACGACTGCGCGACGAGAAGCTGCGCGACAACGAGGTGCGCATCGCCGCGGGTCGCAAGCCCGAACCGGTGCCTGCCAATCCACGCAACGCCGGCGCGGGCAGCCTGCGCCAGAAGAATCCCGCGGTAACTGCCAGTCGCGAGCTGAGTTTCTGGGCGTACCAGCTGGGTGACGTGCGCGGCGTGCCGCAGTTCGATTCGCACGCCGACACCCTTGCATACCTCGGGTCGTTCGGGTTTCCCGTCAACCCGGCGATCACGCGCGTCGATGACATCGACGCGGTGCGTGCGTATTGCGCGAACTGCGAAAAGGAGCGTCACGCATTCGGTTACGACATCGACGGCGTGGTGGTGAAAGTCGACGATCTCGTTGCGCGTGAAACGCTCGGGTTCACGTCGAAGGCGCCGCGATGGGCGATTGCCGTGAAATTTCCCCCCGAGGAGCGCACGACGGTGCTACGCGACATCATGGTGTCGATCGGCCGCACCGGTCGCGCCACACCGTTTGCGGTGCTCGAGCCCGTCGTCGTCAGCGGCAGCACGGTGTCGCTTGCGACGTTGCACAACCGTGAGCAGGTGCGCAAGAAGGACGTGCGCCCGGGCGACACGGTGATCGTGCGCAAGGCGGGCGACGTCATTCCCGAGGTCGTCGGTCCGGTGTTGTCACGACGACCGGCGAAGAGCAAGCCGTGGCAGTTTCCCGAGACCTGCCCGTGCGATCTGCGCGCCCCTCTCGTGCAGAAGGAGGGCGAAGCCGACACACGCTGCGTCGAACCCGAGTGTCCTCACCAACGTGACCAGCGCATCATCCACTTCGCATCGCGAGGGGCGATGGACATCGAGGGGCTCGGCGAAAAGACCGTGTTCGCATTGTCCGATGCCGGCCTGCTCGTCGATTCGGGCGACGTCTATTCGCTCACCATCGACGGGTTGCTTGCCGTCACGGGTGTCGACGGCAAACGGTTCTTCGGCGAAGTGAGTGCCGCCAACTTGTTGCGTGCAATCGATGCGTCGCGCTCTCGTCCGTTGTCGAAACTTCTCGTTGCACTCGGAATCAAGCATCTCGGTCCGGCCGTGGCGGAGGTGCTCGCCAACCGCTTCCGGTCGCTCGACGCGCTGATGAACGCCGACGAGTCGGCTCTCTCCGCGATCGAGGGTGTCGGTGACGTCATCGCACGTTCGATCCATTCGTGGTTCGGGCGCGCCGAACACCGGGCGATGATCGAGAAGTTCCGCGCTGGCGGTGTGCGCTTCGACAACGTCACGACGAGCGAACTGCCGCAAACGCTCACCGGTCGCAACGTGGTTGTCACCGGTACGCTCGCCGGTTACGGTCGCGAGGAAGCCGAAGCGGCGATCAAGGCGCGCGGCGGGAAGAGCCCGGGCAGCGTGAGTTCCAAGACGTTCGCTCTCGTCGTTGGTGCCGAGCCGGGTGCGAGCAAGATGGCCAAGGCCCACGACCTGGGTGTGCCGATGCTCGACGAGCCCGCGTTCACCCGCCTGCTCGACACCGGCGAGTTGCCGTGAGCAGTCGGGACCGTCGTGCGGTCAATACGTCGTGCGGTCAATCGGTTGTGAAGCGCCACAGATACGAACGTGACTTCGCCGGACCGTCTTCGATGCGCCAATAGCGCACCGACGCTTCGTGCTCGCCCTGACTGAACGCCTCGATCGGCGCCCCGGGCTGCGGTTGGTAGCTGATGATGAAATTGCCGGGGTCGTACACCGCCGTGGGCGGCAATTCGACCTGTGCGCCCGGGCTGGGTGCGCGCCCGCTGCTCGTCAATTGATCGAGCCGGGTCGTCGGCAACAGGATGCCGTCGATCGTGAGTTCGGCTTCGTAGCCGTCGATGAAGTCGACGACGATTTGCGACTGACGCAGTACACGGTCACCGTCGGCGGGAGACATTCGTTCGATGGCGACGGGAAGATTCGTCGCGTCGCGCCCCGTGCGTGCACTGAGCAAACCGACGACGATCATCGCCAGTCCCACGGAAAGTCCGAGGCTGACAAGGAGGCGTTTGGGATCGAGTCGTCGCGCCACTCGTCCATTCTCGCCGACGTCCCGCGGTGTGGCTCCACCCGGGCGTCATGCGCACTAGTTTGAGGACTCCGATGGGCAACGAAGTGGTGTTCGTCGGTCGGCTCATCGCCCGTCGGTACCGGTTCATTGCGGTACTGCCCGGTGGGTCGGCGGCAACCGTCGTGTGCCGGGCCACCGACGAACGTGGTGGCGCCGAAGTCATCGTGCGCCTCACCCGCACGAGTGCACTCATCGACGTGGCCGGGGGAGTCGTCGATCGGGTTGCAGCCGTCGAAGCGTTTCAGCGCCGGATGCTTGCCGTGGGTGGACTGAATCATCCGGTGCTGGTCGCACCCCTCGACTGGGGTGAGTACGTCGACGATGACGACGAGTCCTGGGTGTTCGTCGTCACCGAGCGCCTCGGTGGGGCATCGGTACGCGAACTGCTCGATCGTGGCCGGCGCTTCAGCGTGTCGCAAACCGTTGTCGTCGGGCTCGATGTTTGCCGCGCTCTGCACCACCTTCATGCCGCGGGGGTCGTGCACGGGGATCTGCGTCCCGCGCACGTGTTCGTCGCCGCCGACGCACGGGCTCGACTCACGGGGATCGGCACGAAGCGTCCGACGTCGCCCGACACGATGGGTTTGGAACAGGCGCGATATGCGTCACCGGAAGTGGCGTCGGGTGCGGCCCACGAACCGGTGAGTGACGTGTACTCGCTGTCGCTGATGCTGCTCGAGATGGTGACCGGTGAGGTTCCGTTTGCCGCCGACTCGGTCACCGTTGCGTTGGCGAACCGGATCGGGCGGTTGTTGCCGGTATCGGCCGATGTCGGCGCGCTTGCGGCGCCGCTCGAACGCGCCGCTCGGCCCGCGCCAACTGAACGGGCAAGTGCCCTCGAGTTCGGTCGTGCGCTGGCGGCAATCGCGGCAAAGGTGCCGCCACCCGAACCGGTCGAAGGTGTCGTGACCGAACGCTTCCGAGACGTCGTCACTCGACAGATGCAGGGGATTACGTCGCCCATTCCGCGCCCGGCGGTCATTGCCGATCTCGACGCGTCGTCGACGGACGTCGTCTCTACGACGCACGTCGCGCCGACCGCGGGTGTGCCCGCCGTCGGCGACAAGGAACAGCCGCCGTTGCGCGCACGGCGTCGCCGTCGACGCATCGTTGCGGCGGTGGTGGTCGCCGTCATCGTCGCAGTGGTCGGTAGTCAGTTCGTTCTGCGCCCGGTGTACGACGTGCCTCCGCTCGTCGCATTGGCCGAGGGCGAGGCGCGCAACGCCGTGTCCCAGTTCGGCTGGCGCGTGGTGGTGCGAGCCGAACGATCCGACGACATCGAGGCGGGTCGAGTCGTGCGCACGATTCCCGCGGCCGGTGAGCGGGTGCGCTCCGGTGGAGAGTTCGTCATCATCGTGTCGGAAGGACCGCGGCTGGCGGTGCTACCCGACGTCACCGGTTCGTCGCGAGAGGACGCGATTGTCGCACTGCGCGACGCCGGCCTCGTCGTCGCGCAAGTCGACGAACCGAGCGACTCGGTTGCCGAAGGTGTCGTCGTGTCGTGGATCGTCACCGAGCAACCGTCGTTGACGGCCGGACGTGAAGTGCTGAAGGGCACGGTCGTGCAAATCAACGTGTCGAGCGGCCCGGCAACGCGAACGATGCCCGACATCGTCGGACGCACCGAGACCGATGCGCTTGCAATCCTCTCCAGCCTCGCTCTCGTGGCGAGCAGGGGCGACGATCTGTTTTCCCCCGACATTCCGGTGGGTTCGGTCGTGGCCACCACTCCGCCAGCCGGGGTGACAGTGGCCCGCGAAACGTCGGTCGTGTACCAGTTGTCGAAGGGTCCCGAGCTCGTCGCACTGCCGCGGATCGTCGGTCTGGGCATTCTCGATGCCGAACGCGCACTCGCCGAGGCGGGGCTCGTCATCGGGACGACGACGGGTCGCTCGACGGGCAGGATTCGCTCGGCATCGCTTGCCGGGTCGAGCGTGAACAGTGGTGATCTCGTGCCGAAGGGCTCGGCGATCGACGTGGTGTTCCCGTGACCTCGGGGATCAACGAAGTCGCCGAACCTACGTGGCGCGACACGATGCGCGAAAAAATCGCCCAACGCGCAACGGTCTCGCGTCGCCGGGCCACGTTGCTCGTTTTGCTCGCCGGTACGTTCACGGTAAGCGTCACGATCACGCTGCTCGTCGTGTCGCTGCCGTCCCTGGCGCGCGAGTTGAACACCAGTGTCGGTGTCGTGAGTTGGGTGATCACGGGTCCGATGCTCGCCTTCGGGGTCGTCGGCCCCGTGTTCGGCAAGCTCGGTGATCTCGTCGGGCACAAGCGAATCTTCGTTGGAGGTTTGCTCGTCTCCGGGTTGATGTCGCTCATCGCCGGACTCGCACCGAACGTTGCCGTGCTCATCGTTGCGCGAACGCTTGCGGCAGCCGCCGGTTCGGCAACCGGCCCCGCAGCGATGGCATTCGTCAACAGGATGTTTGTACCCCACGAGCGGGTGCGGCCGCTCGGTTGGTGGAGTTTCACGACGTCGGGAGCGCCGGTCATCGGTGTCGTTGCGGGTGTGCCGCTCGTCGAGCTCTTCGGATGGCGCGTGATTTTTCTCGTGCAGGCGCCGCTGTCGGTGTTCGGCGCACTCGTCGCCTGGATTTTGCTCAGCGATACCCAGCGCCGCCAGGGGGTTCGCTTCGACGTTCGCGGTGCGGCGACTCTTGCCGTCGCGGCGATCATGTTGCTGCTCGTCATCAACCGCGGTGGTTCGTGGGGATGGACGTCGATGCTTTCCGTCGGTGTGGCACTCGGCGGCGTCGTCGCGCTCGCCGAATTCGTACGTGTCGAACGCAGCGTGGCCGAGCCGATGGTTCCACCCGCGCTGTGGCGCAACTCCAACGTGAGCTCGGCGGTGCTGAGCAAGTCGCTCGCCAACTTCGCCTACATGGGCGGCTTCATGGTCGCGCCGCAAATGCTGCAGGAAGGCCGCGGCATGACGGTGGCCGAGGTGGGTTGGGTGATCATTGCCCGACCGCTCGCGTTCGCCCTCGTTGCCGCCGGTGCGCCACGGGTGACGATGCGCACGGGGGAGCGACTCGCCGGCATGGCCGGTTCGATGACCGTGTTCACCTCGATGATCTTGTTGTCGGTCGTCGAACTGCGCACACCGGTGTGGATCATCGTCGTCGCACTTGCGCTGTCGGGGGTCGGGCTGGGAGTGTCGGCGCCCGCGTTGTCGGCCGTCGTTGCCAACTCGGTGCCCGAGGAGCAACTCGGTGTCGTCAGCGCGCTCACCCAGTTGATGACGCAAATGGGCGCACTGTTGGGTGCGGCGGTGATGATCAGCGTGCACGAGAGCTTCCTGTCGCGCGGAGTGCTCGGCAGTTTCTCCGTCTCGTTCGTAGTCGGAGCAGTCGCCTGCGTGTTCGCCGGTTTGTTTGCCGGTGACGTACGGTCGACGCCGCGACGAGTCAGCTCGTAAGCCCGCGAATCTCGTCGACGATCGTCTCTGCGCCCGGTGGGGGCGTCATCGTCTGCATGGCCATCAACTTGATGACCTCGCCCTCGACGCGCACGCGACCCTGGAACAACGCCTCCATGGCTCTTTGTGGATCGCGCTCGATGAACAGGGTCCGCGCGGTCGAGTAGTCGGTGGTGACGACGACGTCGGGCGACTCGACGTGCCCGAGATCCATCACCACCACACCCGTTGTCGTATCGAAGTGACTGTGCACCGTGCCGTCACCGAAGGGAACGTCGGTGATGACGAGGTTGCACCGCACGGCAACCGCCACGACCGGATCGATGGCGGAATGGCGCTCGCGGAGATCGCGCATCGCGTCGATCCATTCGGGTGAGAGGAACGGGTGGCTCATTCGGTGAACGGTCTTTCGGCATCCGTGTACGAAATGTCAACGGCACACTCACGCTAACGCCGGTGTTGCGCATCACCGCCGTGGCGAAGGAAACGGCCGTTCGGCACTCCGATGGTTGGCGTTGCCCCCGCGATCAGCCACGATGGATGCAATGGCACGCATCCTCGTCACCGAAGAAATCGCCGAATCGGGTCTCGATCGTCTCCGTACCGCGGGGCACGTCGTCGACGTACAACTCGGTCTGAACGGCGATGATCTGCGCCGTGCGCTCGTCGGAGCACACGCGCTCATCGTCCGCAGTGCAACGAACGTCACCGCCGACGTGCTCGTCGATGCGAAGGACCTCGTCGTCGTCGGCCGTGCGGGTGTCGGGCTCGACAACGTCGACGTCGAAGCCGCAACGCGCGCCGGAGTCATGGTTGCCAACGCCCCCGAGTCGAACGTCGTGTCGGCGGCAGAGCACACGATGGCGTTGTTGTTGGCCATGGCGCGCAACGTTCCCCAGGCGCATGCCGCACTCGTCGCCGGCCGTTGGGAGCGCTCAAAGTGGGAAGGTGTCGAACTGTCGGGCAAGACGCTCGGCATCGTCGGACTGGGTCGCATCGGCAAGCTCGTCGCCCAACGTGCGCTCGGCTTCGGTATGCGCCTCGTCGGCTACGACCCGTACATTTCGCCCGAGCGGGCCCGCCAATTGAACGTCGACTTGCTGCCGCTCGAGCAACTCGTCGCCACGAGCGACTTCCTCACGGTGCATCTGCCCAAGAACAAGGAAACGACCGGACTCATCAACCGTGACATGCTGCTGAAAGCCAAGCCGAATCTGCGTCTCATCAACGTGGCACGCGGCGGGATCATCGTCGAGGACGATCTTGCCGAGGCACTGCGCGACGGCATCGTCGCCGGTGCGGCACTCGACGTGTTCTCCAAGGAACCGATCACCGAGTCGCCGTTGTTCGTGTTGCCGAGCGTCGTCGTCACGCCGCATCTCGGCGCGAGCACGCGCGAGGCGCAGGACAAAGCGGGCGAGTCGATTGCCGACATGGTGCAATTGGCGCTCGCCGGCGACTTCGTGCCGTACGCGGTCAACGTCGACGCGTCCGAGGCGAACGAAACACTTCGGCCGTACCTGCCGCTTGCCGAGCGACTCGGTGCGCTCTTTGCCGACGTCGTCGGATCGACTCCGGCTTGGATCGAGGTCGAGGCATCGGGTGAGATCGGTGCGTACGACACGCGAATTCTCACCTTGTCGGCGATGAAGGGCTTCATGTCGAGGCTCACGGGTGAGAGCGTCACCTACGTCAACGCACCGTCGCTTGCCCAGGCGCGCAACATCGAAGTGCGCGATTCACGGCGTGACGAATCGGAAAATCAGGACTACCTCAACCTCATCACGCTGCGTACGGAGAATCACAACATCGCCGGTCGACTCACCGGACGTCGCCGCGAGGCTCGCATCGTGATGATCGACGACCACCTCAGTGATCTGCCGCCGTCGCGACACATGCTCATCGCCCGCAACGACGATCGCCCCGGAATGATCGGTCGGGTCGGAATGGTGCTCGGCGACGCGGGGGTGAACATCGACAACATGGACGTCGGCAAGACTCCCCACGCCGGCAGCGCCATGATGGTGATCACGATGCGGGGTCCCGTGCCGGCCGAGGTCGTAGCGACGCTGCGGGCCGTGCCCGGCATCACCGAAGTGATCGCGATCGGTTCGTAAGTTCCTCTCGCGCGACGTTGAGTGCGTCGCGGGTGCGTTCTGCTTCGTGAGCCGCCGCTTCGCGCCACGATTCGTCACCCGAGGCGTAGAGCACCGCACGCGACGAGTTGACGACGAGTCCGGTGCCGTCACCGGTGGCCCCGTGGGCAACGACCGTGGCGGCATCGCCACCCTGTGCTCCGACACCCGGCACGAGCAGCGGCATGTCGCCGACGATGGCGCGCACCTCGCGCAGCTCGTGTGGATGGGTCGCACCGACGACGAGACCGACTCCGGCCCGTTGCGACCATGACGTCGCCGCCGTGCGCGCCACGTGAACATACAGCGGTTCGCCGTCGACGAGTAGCGACTGAAATTCATGACTGCCCGGGTTGGAAGTGCGACACAGCACGAAGGTGCCGCGATCGGCGTATTCGAAAAACGGCTCGAGCGAATCGGTGCCGAGCCACGGGTTCACGGTGACGGCATCGGCGCCGTACCGCTGGTATGCCTCGACGGCGTAACGGCGTGCGGTGTCGCCGATGTCGCCGCGTTTGGCATCGAGGATGAGCACGACGTCGGGGTGGTCCCGGCGAATCGTCGCACAGATCCTTTCGAGCACGTCTTCAGCGCCGAGTGCGGCGAAGTACGCGATCTGCGGCTTGAAGGCGCACACGTACGGCGCCGTCGACTCGACGATTCCGCGGCAGAAACGTTCGATGCCGCGGGCGTCGCGGTCGATCCCGGCGGGCAGACGCGCGGGGTCGGGATCGATTCCGACACACAACAAGGAACCTTGCCGCCGAAGCCGGGTGGCGAACATTCCGGCGGTGCTCAGTCCTCGAGGATGATTGCGCCGGTGGGGCACAGTTCGGCTGCCTGCGTCACGACGTCGTACAGCTCGGGACGCGGCTGCTCGGCGAGGATGTACAGGTAGCCGTCGTTGCGCAGTTCGAAGACTTCCGGTGCCACTTGGGCGCACGCGCCGGTCGATGCACAGACGTCAAAATTCACACGTACTTTCATCGCCCCGACCCTACTTGTGTCGGGGTCGTACGGGTGGCGTCACGTAGCGTGATGGGCTGGCGCGCGGACCCCCCGCGGCATACCACCACACATCTCAGGAGCCCCCGTGCTGTCTCGTATCGGAGCGTCGTGTTACCGGCGCCGTCGTCTCGTTCTGGTCGTGTGGATGGCGGCACTCGCCCTCATCGGGGCTGCGGCGGGGCGCATCGGGACGAACTTCTCGCTGCAGTTCAACCTTCCCGACGTCGAAAGCGCCCGCGGAATCGACCTGCTCACCGAAACTTTCGGTGCCGAGTCCAGTGGTCGCACCGGATCGATCGTCGTTCGCGCAGCCGACGGAGTGAATCGACCCGAGGTCGTGCAACCGCTCACGAGGTTCTTCGCCGCGCTCGACGCACGCGACGATCTCGCGGTCCTCAGTCCGTTCGATCCGGCTGCGGTCAACCAGGTGTCGCGCGACGGCACCATCGCCTTTGCCACCGTCAACTTCGATGCGACACTCGACAGCCAGGAGCAGTTCATCGCCGTGTTCGATGAGATCACGGAAATCGCCCCCGTCATCGATGGCGTACAAATCGAGTACGGCGGCGAAGTGTTCGCCGAATTCGAGGCGCCATCCTCCGAAATTCTCGGTCTCGCGTTCGCCGTGGTCATCCTCATTGCCGCGTTCGGATCAGTGCTGGCGATGGGCTTGCCGATCGGCACGGCATTCGGGGGCATCGGTGCCGGTGTGCTGGTGATCATGCTCACCTCGAACGTGGTGACGATGCCCGACTTGGCCACCACGCTCGGCATCATGATCGGTCTGGGAGTCGGGATCGACTACGCCTTGTTCATCGTGACGCGCTACCGCGAGGTGATGCGGCGTGGAGTCGACGGTCCCGGGGCTGCGGCCGAGGCGATCGATACCGCGGGGCGAGCCGTGTTGTTCGCCGGCACGACCGTTGTCATTTCATTGCTCGGCATGCTCCTCATGGGGGTCGGCTTCATGAGCGGTCTCGGTATCGGGGCGTCGATCACCGTGCTCATGACGATGATCGCATCGATCACCTTGTTGCCGGCGCTGCTCGGTTTCGCCGGTGACCGCATCGAACGTACGAGGATGCGCGGCATCGTTGCGGCGGGGCTCGTCGCAGTGGCGCTCGTCGGCCTCGGTCTCAAACAATTCGAGATCACATGGGCCGCCGCACTTGCCGTCGTCGTGCTTCTCGTCGGGAGGTTCATTCCGTTCCTGCATCGCGAGCTGCCCGCGCGACGCGTGAAGCCGATGCACGAGACGATTCCGTTCCGTTGGAGTCGTTGGGTGCAGCGACATCCCGCAATCTCGCTGATCGTCGGTGCGGGCGTACTCGTCGTGCTCGCCTTACCGGTGCTCGGGTTGCGCCTCGGGTTTGCCGACGAGGGGAACTACCCGGCCGACACGACGACGCGTCGCGCTTACGACCTGCTCGCCGAGGGATTCGGTCCCGGATTCAACGGTCCGCTCACTCTCGTTACGCGGGTGACGCCGGCCGAACTGCCGGCTGTCGACACCGTGTCGCGCGCACTTGCCGGCACACCGGGCATCGCCCAGGTGACTCCGGCGATTCCCAACGATCCGTCGGCGCCGAGTTCGGTGTTGTGGCGTATCTTTCCCGCCTCTGCTCCGCAGTCGCAGGAGGCGACCGAACTCGTCAACGCGCTGCGGGACGACGTCTTGCCGACGGCAACAGAGGGCTCGAACCTCGACGTTCTCGTCACGGGTACCGTCGCCGTGAACGTCGATTTCTCCGGCTACCTCTCGTCGCGCCTGCCCGTGTTCTTCGGTGCGGTGCTTGCACTGTCGTTCATCCTGCTCATGCTCGTGTTTCGTTCGTTGCTCGTGCCGTTGAAGGCGGTGCTCATGAACCTGTTGTCGATCGGATCGGCGTACGGGTGCGTCGTTGCCGTGTTCCAGTGGGGCTGGGGAGCGGGATTGCTCGGTCTCGGGGCGGACGCGCCCATCGACCCGTGGCTGCCGGTGATGATGTTCGCCATCGTCTTCGGCTTGTCGATGGACTACGAGGTGTTCCTCCTGTCGCGCGTGAAAGAGGAGTACGACAGGAGCGGTGACAACGAGGCGGCCGTCGCCGACGGTTTGGCCCATACCGCGCGGGTCATCACCGCGGCGGCGGCGATCATGGTGTTCGTCTTCGGCAGTTTCGTTCTCGACGGCAATCGCAGCATCAAGATGTTCGGCTTCGGGCTCGCCGTGGCGGTCTTTCTCGATGCATCCGTCGTGCGCATGCTGCTCGTTCCCGCCACCATGCAGTTGCTCGGTGATCGCAACTGGTGGCTGCCGCGTTGGTTGAGTAAGGTGCTGCCGCACATCGACGTCGAGGGGCCACGCGCCGCCGCGGCACCCGTCGCCGGCAAGTAACGCCGAACCGCTGCGCTGCGCGGCTGGCTATCCGTTCGCCGCGCGGAGCGCGGCGAATGCACCGAGTACGGCGCGCAGCGAGGCCGCAACGGTGCTCGGATGCACCCCGACGCCCCAGCGCACGTCGCCGCGACCGTTGGTCATCTCGACGTAGGCAACTGCGTTCGCGTGCGAGCCGACACCGAGTGAGTGCTCGACGTAGTCGCGCACGTCGGGAACGATGCCCCCGGCCAGCGTGTCGTTGCTGCGCAACGCGGCAATGAGTGCATCGATCGGGCCGTTGCCCGAACCCGACACGGTGACGCGGCGGTCGCCGTCGCGCAACTGCGCGGTGATCCGGGTCGCACCCACGTCACCGTCGCTCAACTCGAACGAATCGAGTGCGAGAACGGGAACTTCGGGAAGGTATTGCTCGCGGAAGATGTCCCACATCGCCGTCGGCGACACTTCGCTGCCCGAGTTTTCGGCAATGTGCTGAATGGCGCGCGAGAACTCGATTTGCAGTCGACGCGGCAGGTCCATGCCGTGTTCGGTCTTCATGAGGTAGGCGACGCCACCCTTACCCGACTGGCTGTTCACGCGAATGACTGCCTCGTACGTGCGGCCGACGTGGGCGGGGTCGATCGGCAGGTAGGGAACTTCCCACTTCGCGTAATCGGAACCGAGCGCGGTGAGTCCCTTGTTGATCGCGTCTTGGTGGCTGCCCGAGAACGCGGTGTACACGAGATCGCCGACGTACGGATGCCGCTCGGGCACCGGCAGGCGGTTGCAGTACTCGACGTCGCGCTTGATCGCATCGATGTCGGTGATGTCGAGCTCGGGATTTACCCCGTCGACGAACAAGTTCATTGCCAACGTGACGATGTCGACGTTGCCGGTGCGTTCACCGTTGCCGAACAGCGTGCCCTCAACCCGGTCGGCGCCCGCCATCACACCGAATTCGGCGGCTGCGACCGCACAGCCGCGGTCGTTGTGCGGGTGCAACGACAGCACGACGGAGTCACGGTTGCGTACCGAGCGGTGGAACCACTCGATGACGTCGCCGTACACGTTGGGCGAGTAGCACTCGACGGTGGCCGGCAGGTTGAGAATGATCGGCCGCTCGGGTGTCGGCTCGATGACGTCCATCACCCGGTGGCAGATCTCGAGCGCAAAATCCGGCTCGGCGAGCGTGAAGCTCTCGGGTGAGTACTCGTAGCGCAGGTCGGTGCCGGGCAGCTCCGATTCGAGCGAGCGGCACAAGCGGGCGGCGTCGACGGCGAGGTCGATGACCTGCGCTTTGTCCATGCCGAACACGACCCGTCGCTGCAGCGGATTCACCGAGTTGTAGAAGTGCATGATCGCCGACTTCGCTCCGCGCAGCGACTCGTACGTGCGCCGAATGAGTTCCTCGCGGGATTGCACAAGAACCTGGATGGTGACGTCGTCGGGCACATGGTCGCCCTCGATGAGCATGCGCACGAAGTCGAAGTCCGGTTGGCTCGCCGACGGAAAACCAACCTCGATTTCGCGAAAGCCCATCTGCACCAGACGACGAAACAGCCGAAGCTTGCGCTGCGGATCCATCGGATCGATGAGCGCCTGGTTGCCGTCGCGCAGGTCCACCGAGCACCACGTCGGCGCGCGGTCGATCGTGCGGTTCGGCCACGTGCGGTCGGTGAGCACGAGCGGGATCCAGCGCTCGTACTTCTCGAACGCCATGAGCCGGGTGGCGCGAGCGGGGGAATGTGTCGCCGTGTCGGTCGGTGTCATGTGGATCTCCTCGTGGGTGGTCGTTTTCGGGCGTGATTGCGGCGTTTTCGTCGATGTCGGGACAAAAGAAAAACTCCCGGCCTTTCGGCTCGGGAGTTTGTCGACGTCGACGAGTATGTGGCCGACGTCGCTACATAAGAAGAAGGACGCCGGTTGCTGCAATCACGAACGTCATGGTAGCGGCTACACCGATTCTCGCAACGTGTTGCCGGGATGGTCGTCCGTCACGCGACGCACAATGATGACGTGCACTCGTGCGCCGTCGCGTTCGTCGTGCAGTTGCGTCAGACCGCGCGCGGCGACGGAACGACGAAGTTGGCGAACTGCCACGGATCGCTGGGGTCGATGCGCAGAGGACCGTTGCCGAACCCCGGGAAGAGATCGTTGCGAGTCGCCAGCGGATCCCAATCGACGGGACCCGAGTGGAACGTACCGAGATAGGGGTAGGCAATGTCGAGCACGTACGACCACGGAAGGTCATCGGGTACGTTGACGCCCGCGTTGGGGTTGTCGATCATCCACGCCGTTGCGGCGAGCACCGAACAAGCGACCTGCAGCGTCGTTGCGTTCTGCCCGGGCAATATGGCGCGCGACTCGTCAATGCTCAACAGCGAACCCGTCCACCACGACTTGTAGTCGTGGCCCATGACGAGCACGCCGAGCTCGTCACGACCGGAGACGATTTCGTTGGTGAGCAGACGTTGCTGGGACTGCATCTTCCAGTTGCGCATCCGCAACTCGTGCACGCTCATGATTGCCGCATCGGTGGGGTGATAGGCGTAGTGCACCGTCGGGCGGTACTTCGCCGTGCCGTCGTCGTTCCACACGGTGAGGTGGTCGCTCATCGTGTACGCCTCGCCGTGGCGGATGACCATGCCGAGGATCTCACCGGCCGGCACCCACGAGCGCACCCAAGTTTCCATTCCCGGTTGGGCGATGGCGATCTGGTTGCACGGGCCGTCGTCGTCGTGGACGTGGGCGTTGTGCGGCAGCCAGCGTTCGTGGGTTCCCCAGCCGAGTTCGGCCGGCGCCACACCCTCTTCGTAGAAGCCCTCGATCGACCACGTGTTGACGAACTCGTCGACACGCTTGGGTTCGTTCGTGATTTGGGTGTCGCGCTCGGAGATGTGCACGACCTTCACGCCGGTGAGCATCGCGAGGGTGTTGTAGCGGCCCTCGGCCAGGGCACCCTCGATGAATTTTGCCGCGCTGCCGGCCCGTCCGTCGCGCAGCAACGACTGCGAGATCTCGCCGATGGCGCGCTTGACGAAATGGCTGACCAACCCGGGGTTGGCGCCGTGTTCGAGCACCGCGGTGGGGCCGGCGTTATCGGGCCACGCCTCAACCTTGCGGCGAATCGTCTGGTGCCGTACGTACAACGTTCGGTCGAGGGGATGCGTGGAGTGCATGTCGTAGTACGGATCCCACAACTCGACGCTCGTGTTCAGGTAACGCACGCCGTGGTCGCGGCACCATTGCAAAATCGTCGGGCAGTCGATGTTCCAGGCGAGATCGAGCAGGATGTCGCCGGCCCCGACGCGCTCGCCGAGGAACGCATCGAGGTTTTCCTTGGTCACGCGACCGAGTTCGAAGGTGACGCCCTTGGCGATCGAATCGGCGATGGTCTCGCGAAAGTCGACGAAGTCAACGACGCGAATCCGCTCCGGTGCGATGCGCATGTCGCGCAACAGCAGCGGAACGACGGCACGGGTGATTCCGCCGCAGCCGAGTACGAGGACTCGACCGGTGTGGCGGGATCCGACCCTGGCGAGGTCGACGGTCACGACCGACGTCGCGCGCTGCGCGACGTGGCGGTGGTGCTTGCAGCGTCCTCGGCGAGGATCATCTGCAGCGATGCTTCAAACACGGGTTCGGCGGGAACGAGCAGCGATTGCCAGTCGTACGACGGGCCCTTGCGCCCGTTGATCGATGACTGCACCCCACCGGCGGTGACGCCCAGCGGAGTCTCATTGTTGTGTTGCATGGATTCCATCTGGCACCTCCTTGTCGGGTCGGACAATTGCAGTCGGTCACCATACAGATTTCCGCTGTCTGCGTCTACTGCCTGATGTGTCAGCCGATACTGATCCGCCAGTCAGTCTCTGCAGCGCGGTGAACGGTACGCTGATCTACTCATGAGCAGCGCCGACACCTCGTTCGCCGCGCTCGGAGTTCCCGCCGACATCGCTGCCGGTCTCGCTGCCGCCGGATTCGATGCCCCGTTTGCCATCCAGGTCGAGGCGATTCCGGTTGCCTTGCGCGGCGATGACGTGTGCGGTCGGGCGCGGACGGGATCAGGCAAGACGCTGGCCTTCGGCGTGCCGTTGCTGGCACGGGTGACGACGGCAGCGGCGCCACGGGCTCCTCTCGCTCTCGTGCTCGTGCCCACCCGCGAGCTCGCACTGCAGGTCGCCGAGGTGCTCGAGCCGATCGCCAAGCACGGCGAGCGCCGCGTGCTCGCCGTCTACGGCGGGGCGTCGCGCGACGACCAGATCGACGCGCTGAAGGACGGTGTCGAAGTGGTCGTCGCCACACCGCTGCGACTCATCGATCTCATCAAGGCCGGTGAGGTGCGTCTCGATGCGATCTCGATCGTCGTGCTCGACGAAGCCGACCGGATGGCCGACGAGGGTTTCATGCCGCAGGTCGAGTGGATCCTGCGCCACGTCACAGCCGAGCACCAAACGATGCTCTTTTCCGCCACCTTGGACGGCCAGGTGGCCAACCTCGTGCGGCGCTACATGCGCAACCCCGTCGAGGTGTCGATCGATACGCCGACGGCAACCGTCGGCACGATGCGCCATCTCTTTCTGGCGGTGCACCACATGGACAAGGACCGCGTCGTTGCGGCGCTCGCGGCGGGGGCGGGTCAAACGGTCGTGTTCTGCGACACCAAACGGATGTGCGACAAAGTCGCCGACAATCTCGTGAAGCTGCGCGTGCGAGCCTCGGCTCTGCACGGTGACATGTCCCAAGCAGCGCGCGAGCGTTCTCTCGAGCGGTTCACGAAGGGTGAGCTCGACGTGCTCGTGGCCACCGACGTTGCGGCGCGTGGCATCGACATCGACGACGTCGCTTGTGTCGTGCATTACGTG
Organism: Ilumatobacteraceae bacterium; assembly: GCA_049433365.1. GTDB lineage: Bacteria > Actinomycetota > Acidimicrobiia > Acidimicrobiales > Ilumatobacteraceae > F1-60-MAGs027. The sequence goes on from JBMTET010000010.1 coordinate 43,311, forward strand.
CCGCCGATCGACGTAAAGACCTATCTCCACCGCTCGGGTCGCACGGCTCGCGCCGGTCGTGACGGTTGGGCGGTGACGCTCGCCGAGTACAACCAGCACACCACGTGCCGGATCATTCAACGCGGTCTGCGACTCGACCCGCAGCCGCCGATCGAAGTGTTTTCCAACGATCCGCGCCTTGCGGATCTGGCAAGTTTCCTCAGCGCGCAGTAAGCCAGGCCGGACGTCGCGCCTCGTAAGCGTCGATGTCGGCGGCTTGGGTGAGGGTGATCCCGATGTCGTCGAGTCCCTCGAGAAACCGTGTGCGCACGGCGGGCGCAAGCTCGAAGCGCGCGGTGATTCCGCGGGCCGGCACCTCGACGCGCAACGTGTCGACGTCAACGACGATCTCGGTGTTGGGATCGGCTTCGATCGCCTGCCATAGCGCCTCGACCTCGTCGTTGGTCAACGCGACGGGTACGAGACCGTTCTTCGTGCAGTTGTTGCGGAAGATGTCGCTGAAGCTCGGGGCGATGACGGCATCGAAGCCGTACTGCTGCAGCGCCCACACGGCGTGCTCGCGCGACGAGCCGACGCCGAAGCTCGGGCCGGCAACGAGAATGCTGGCACCGGCGTAACGCTCGTCGTTGAGCACGAAGTTGCGGTCGTCGCGCCAGGTCGCAAAGAGACCCTTTTCGAACCCGGTGCGCTCGACGCGCTTCAGCCACTCGGCAGGAATGATCTGGTCGGTGTCGACGTCGCTGCGGCGCAACGGCATGCCGCGACCCGTGACGATGCGCACGGCTTTCACAATGAGGCTCCCTTCTTCAGTGATCTGCTCATCGCAGGTCATCTGGAGTAGCGAAGTGGCCGGCGACGGCGGTGGCGGCGGCG
>JBMTET010000011.1:0-40205 GCA_049433365.1 Ilumatobacteraceae bacterium
CGACGTCGAACAGTGGCGTGCGCACCGTGCGACCGAACCACTTCGCGTACCGCTCGTCGTCGGGATGCGCCACGAGTCCGACGCATGCGGGGATGAGTTCGGGTCGGGTCGTTTCGATGGCTATGTCTTCTTCGCCCGCATCCTCACCGTCGGCATGAAATGCGACGCGATGGTACGCACCGGGCCGTTCACGGTCCTCGAGTTCCGCTTGTGCAACGGCCGTACCGAAGTCGACGTCCCACAGCGTCGGCGCTTCCTGGGCGTACGCCTCGCCGCGATTGAGGTTGGCGAGAAATGCACGCTGCGACACGCGCCGCGCGTCCTTCGAGATCGTCGAGTACAGCAGCGACCAGTCGACGGACAAGCCGAGGCGGCGGAACAGATCTTCGAACACCTTTTCGTCCTGCGCGGTGAGTTCGTCGCACAACTCGATGAAGTTCGGTCGCGACACCGGGACGGCGCGGTGATCCTTCGACGCGTCGCCACGGTGCGGTGGTGTGAAGTTCGGTACGTACGGAAGGCTCGGATCGCACGACACCCCGTAGTAGTTCTGCACGCGGCGTTCCGTCGGCAGGCCGTTGTCGTCCCATCCCATGGGGTAGAAAACGTTGCGGCCGCGCATGCGCTGGAATCGGGCCACGGTGTCGGTGTGGGTGTAGGAGAAAACGTGGCCCATGTGCAGCGAGCCGCTGACGGTCGGCGGTGGCGTGTCAACGGCGAACACGGTGTCGCGTGCGGCGGAACGGTCGAAGCCGTAGATCGCATTGCGATCCCACGAGTCGGCACAACGCGCTTCGACTCCGTCAAGTGACGGCTTGTCGGGGACTCGTGCGGCGATCTCGCGGTTGGATGCTGAAGTGTCGCGAGACATGCCCTTCAAAGTTACTGCTCGACCAGCACTCGTAGGCTTTGGGACGTGCTGAGGCTGTTCGACTCGCTCTCGCGAGAGGTACGCGAGTTGCACATGCGCAGGCCGGGTCACCTCGACGTCTATCTGTGCGGTCCTACCGTGTACGGCCCGCCGCATCTCGGCCACGGACGCGCCACGATCGTCTACGACATCCTTCGGCGGTACCTCGAGTGGACGGGCGTGTCGGTACGGCTCGTGTCGAACATCACCGACATCGACGACAAGATCATCGACCGCGCGGCCCGCGAAAGCCGACCCTGGCAAGACATCACGCACAAGTGCGAATCGGTGTGGTTCGACGCGATGTCGCGCCTCGGCGTTGCCCGGCCGACCGACGTTCCGCACGCCACGGACTACGTCGACCAGATGGTCGAAATGATCGCTGAGCTCGAGCGGCGTGATTGCGCGTACGTCACTTCGGACGGCGTGTACCTCGACGTGGCGAAGGTTCCCGACTACGGCGCGCTCGCATACCAATCACTCGACGACATGATCGCCGGTGGAGGCGACCGAACCGTGCTCGGCGCGGACGAGAAACGCTCGCCTGCCGATTTCGCGCTGTGGAAGTTCTCCAAGCCGGACGAGCCCTCGTGGCCGGCACCGTGGGGAGCAGGTCGACCCGGCTGGCACAGCGAGTGCGTCGTCATGTCGCTCGAATTGCTCGGCGACGGCTTCGACCTGCACTGCGGTGGCGCCGACCTTCGCTTCCCGCATCACGAGAACGAACGCGCGCAAGCGGTCGCACTTGGTCGCGAGTTCGCACGACACTGGATGCACAACGGATTCGTCGTCGATGCCGAGGGCGAGAAAATGTCGAAGAGTCTCGGCAACGTGGCGAACCTGCTCGATCTGCTCGACCACTACGACCCGCGCGCGTACCGCATGCTCTTGCTGCAGACGCACTACCGCTCACCCGTGAAAGTGGGACAGGACAACATCGACGCATCGGTGAACGCACTCGCCGGTCTCGATTCCTTCGGTGCACGCAGTGCGTCGATCGCCGGCGAGCCCGATGCCGACGTCGTTGCCCGTTTTCGCACTCTCATGGATGACGATCTCGACACACCGAGCGCGATGGCGCACATCTTCGACACCGTGCGCCGGGCGAACACGGCAATCGATGCGGGTGAAACGAGTGCCGGTGCGCTCGTTGCCGCGGTGCACGAGATGTGCCGCGCACTCGGCCTCGAAATTGCCGTCACCGGTGCAGTCGATGACGACGCTTCGGCGAAAGCCCGCGCGCTCGACGCCGCCCGTGCGGCGAAGGATTTCGCCGCTGCGGATGCGCTGCGCGACGAGTTGCAGAAAGCCGGCTGGACCGTCGAAACCGGCAAGGGCGGCACAACGCTGCGTAGGAGCTGAGCTTGTCGGGCCGTACGCGCCACCCGCTAACTTGACGCCGTGGCCGACTTCAACCTCTCCCTCAACGACGAGCAGCAGCAACTGAAGGACTGGGTGCACGACTTCGCAGCCGACGTCATCCGGCCGAACGCACACGAGTGGGACGAGCGCGAGGAGTTCCCGTGGCCGATCGTCAAGGAAGCGGCGAAGATCGGTTTGTACGGACTCGACTTCACGATGAACGCCATGGGCGATGCAACGGGTCTCACCCTTCCCGTTGCCATTGAAGAGATGTTCTGGGGTGACGCGGGCATCGGTCTGGCAATCATGGGATCGGGACTCGCAGCGGCGGGTATCGCCGGCAACGGTACGCCCGAACAGATCTTCGAGTGGGTTCCGCAGTGTTACGGCACCGCCGACGACGTCAAGCTCGGTGCGTTCTGCGTGAGCGAACCCGATGCCGGTTCCGACGTGTCGTCGCTGCGCACGCGAGCCGTGTACGACCAGGCGACCGACGAATGGGTGCTCAACGGCACGAAGGCGTGGATCACCAACGGCGGAATCGCCGACGTGCACGTGGTCGTTGCCGCGGTCGACCCCGACTTGAAGGGGCGCGGCCAGGCGTCGTTCGTCGTGCCACCCGGAACGAAGGGTTTGTCACAGGGGCAGAAGTACAAAAAGCACGGCATCCGTGCCAGCCACACCGCCGAGGTGGTGCTCGACGACGTGCGCATTCCCGGCCGGTGTTTGCTCGGTGGCAAGGAGAAGCTCGACGCGAAGTTGGCGCGCGCGAGAGAGAAGGGCAAGTCGGGCGAAGCACAGCCGGCGATGAAGACGTTCGAAGCGACACGCCCCGCCGTCGGTGCCCAGGCGCTCGGTATTGCCCGCGCGGCGTACGAGTACGCACTCGACTACGCAAAGGAACGCAAGGCGTTCGGCAAGCCGATCATCATGCACCAGGCGATCGCGTTCAAGTTGGCGAACATGGTGACTCAGATCGATGCGTCGCGCATGCTCATCTGGCGCGCGGCGTGGCTGGCGCGCAACGGCGGCTACGTGAACGCCGAGGGTTCGATGAGCAAGTACTACGCCAGCGAGATGGCCGTGAAGGTGACCGAGGAGGCGATCCAGATTCTCGGTGGGTACGGCTACACGCGGGAGTACCCGGTGGAGCGTTGGCACCGTGACGCGAAGATCACGACGATCTTCGAAGGAACGAGCGAGATTCAGCAGCTCGTCATTGCACGCGCGATTTCAGGGATGCGCGTTGAGTAACGATTGTGTTTCAGAGTTCGTGACACACGCTTCGCGATCAATGACCGACGTCACCGCAAACTAACGTCATTGCCGACCGCACCATCCCGGGGCGGTACCGAGGCGTATCCAGGGGTGGCACATGGTGATTCCGCTGTCGCATACGTGGTCGCTGCTACTCAGCGCGGCGCTTTGGCCCGCATGGGGATTTCTGTCCGGCTGGTGGTATCGACGCAAGGGCTCGGACGCTCTGCTTCGCGATCGTTGGCACGTTAGACCGCGTCGTTTCGAACGCGACGGTGGATGGTACGACGGGCGACTGAACATCCGTCTTTGGAAGGACCGGCTACCCGAGACGGGCGGATGGTTCGGTGTGTCGAAGCGAGAGTTGCCGGGACTGTCCAACGAGGACTTGGAAAGATTCGCGGTGGAGTGTCGCCGGGGTGAACTCACACACTGGATGATTCTCTTTGCCACCCCGGCTTTTGCAGTGTGGAACAGTGGTATCGCCTTGGCGATTGTCACGTTCGTCGGACTCGCAGCAAGCGTTCCCTTCATTGCGGTTCAGCGTTACAACCAGCTGCGGACTCGGCGGATTCTTGCGCGACGGGCTTGAAGACCGAAGGCGTCGGTCACGTCCCTGAATCACCCGGTGCGTTCGCGACTCGTGCCAGCCGCAACAGTCGTGGCGCACCGACGACGAGGACCATTCCGAGGGTCCCTGCCGATGCCCAGTAGGTCGCCCGCAGACCGAAACGAAAAGCGATGAACCCGCCGATCGCGGCACCGATCGTCATCGTTCCCGCGCCGATGAATCGGTACACGCTGTTCACGCGTCCGAACAACTCGGCCGGAATGAGTCGTTGTCGCAGACTCACGGTGATGACGTTCCACAACGTTCCGACGACCGACATGGCGAACCCTGCAGCGACGACGGCCCACACACGCGGGTAGGCGGCGGGTACCATCTCCAAGGCGGCGAAGCACGCATATGCAAGCACGATTGAAGTGGCCGGGCCGAGACGCTTTGCAATGCGACCCCCTGCAGTGCCGCCGACGATTGAACCGACGGACATCGTGGCAAGAAGCACGCCGAATCCGCGCGGGCCGAGACCGAGTTCGTCGCGCACGTACTTTGCGAAGATCGCCTGCCCGAACATGTGGCACATGTTCGCCGCGCCGAGCATGAGCGCAAGAAGGCGCAAGAGGCGGTGTCGCCACAGCCATACGAGCCCTTCGCGCAGGGACGCGAGGAAGTTGGTCGACGAAGCAACTTGAGCCGGTGTTGCCTGCGATCGAATCGATGCAATGAGCAGGGCGGACAATCCGAGTGCCGCTGCATGAACCGCGAACGGAGCCGCAGCGGCGACCACGAAGAGCCACGACCCGAAGGGCAAGCCAAGAAAGGAGTTTGCGGTGACCTCGACGGCATACAAGCGTCCGTTGGCGCGTTCAAGCTCGTCGTCCGGGACGATCGCCGGGAGAAAGGCCTGCGCCGCCATGTCGAAGAACACTTCGCAGACTGCAACCGCGAGAAGTATCGCGAGCAACATCCACATCGTGAGCACGTCGGTGAAAATGAGAGCAACGAGCATGACGAAGAGTGCGCATCGCACGGTGTTCACCGTGGTGAGAATCGCCTTGCGATCGTGCCGGTCGATGAATACGCCGGCAGGTAGGGACAACACGAGCCAGGGGAGAGTGGATGCCACCGAGGTGAATGCAATGAGGCGAACATCGTCGGTGAGTGACAGCGCCAACAATGGGGCGGCTGCGGCAATCATGCCGTCACCGAGGTTCGACGCGGCACTCGCCGAAAAGTGACGCCAAAAGGCACCAGGTAGTGCGGTGGTGGGCTGCTTCACGTGACCAGTGTTGCAGGGACATCGGCTTCTGATTCATCATCGCGAAACATGCCGGTGCATTTCGCTCCTTATGGTGACGCGATGAATCGCGAGCGTGCCACCACCGGGTTTTCGATCACCGCGCCGATTGTCGGTGTTCTGCTCGTCGTCGCGACGTGGGGATCCAATCCGTCGTGGGCAATGACGGGATTCCTCGTTCTCGCCCACGTCGCGCTCGTTCTGGTGTCGGTTGCCCATGCCGAAGCCATTGCCTGGCGTGTCGGTGAGCCGTACGGCACGCTGGTGCTTGCCCTTGCCGTCACGGTCATTGAGGTCTCTCTCATCGTGACGCTCATGACCACGGGTGCCGACGGCGCTCCGACGCTCGCTCGTGACAGCATCTTTGCCGTCATCATGATCGTCTGCAACGGCCTCGTGGGGAGATGCAGACGAGTCTCAATCTTTCACTCGGTTCGGCACTGGCAAGCATCGGTTTGACGATTCCTGTCATTGCCATCGCCTCGATCTGGATCGATTCACCCATCTCTCTGGGGCTCGGCGGAAAGGAAATCGTCTTTCTCGTGCTCACGGCGGTCGTCAGTGTCACGACGTTCGGCTCGGGACGGGCCACTGTGCTGCAAGCGGCACAACACCTGGCGATTTTCTCCGCCTTCATTTTTCTCAGCATCGTCCCCTGAGCGTCACGCGCCCGGGGCGGTCACGTCAGCGACGTGCCGAGCGTTCGTACAGGCGCGTCGCCAGTGGGGCGAAGACGGCAATGAGCAACATTGCCCAGCCCAATGAGTAGACGAGACTGTTTTGCATCGACCAGGCCGTCGGATCGGGGGTTCCCGCGGGGATGTTCCCGAAGTACACGCGGACGGTGTGCGTCAGAGTGGAGACGGGATTCCACTCGGCAATCGTGCGCAACGCACCGGGAAGGTTGTCCGACGGCACGAACGTGTTGGCAACGAATGTCATCGGAAACAGCACCACGAACGACGCGTTGTTCACGACTTCGGGCGTCGGAACGACGAGTCCAATGCAGGCCATCACCCATGAAAATGCGTACGAGAAGAAGAACAACACCCCGTAACCGATGAGGGCGTCGACGAACGATCCACGGATGCGCCATCCGACGATGAGTCCGGCCACCGACATGACGAGAATCGACAACGCGTTGTATACGACATCGCTTGCGGTTCGGCCGGTGACAACGGCGGCCCGTGACATCGGCAACGAGCGGAATCGGTTGATGAGGCCCTTCTGCAGGTCTTCTGCGAGCCCCGAGCCGGTAAACGTCGCACCGAACACGACCGTTTGGGCGAAGATGCCGGCGATGAGAAACTCGCGGTAATTCCCACCGGGAATGTTGATGGATCCGCCGAACACGTATGCAAAGAGCAAAACGAACATCAGCGGCTGAATGAGGACGAATACCATGACGTCGGGCACGCGCCGGATACGGATGACGTTGCGTCGTGCGATGATGAGCGAGTCGCGCAAAACGCTCATGCTGATTCCTCCTGTGACGCGTCGTGCCCGGTGAGCTTCATGAACACGTCGTCGAGAGTCGGACGGCGCAGACCGATGTCGACAATGTCGACCCTGTGGGCTTCCAGTTCGCGCAGCACCTTGCTCAGGGTGTCGATGCCGTTCGTTACCGGCGCCGACAACGCCCCCGAGTCGGCATCCGTGCGCACCGGGCCGGTGGCGACCGATTCCATGACGTCACGCGCCGTGGCGACTCCGTCGACTCCGCGGACATGGACGTCGAGGTGTTCGCCCCCGACTTGACGCTTCAATTCCGACGATGTGCCGCGTGCAATCGCACGGCCGTGGTCGATGACGACGATCTCATCGGCCAGCTGATCGGCTTCCTCGAGGTATTGCGTCGTGAGCACGACGGTGGTCCCCCGACTGACTCGTTCGCGGATGACGTCCCACAGTTCGCCGCGACTGCGAGGGTCGAGTCCCGTCGTTGGCTCGTCGAGAAACAGAACCGGGGGATCGGCAATGAGTGCGCCCGCCAGGTCGACGCGGCGCCGCATGCCACCGGAAAACGTCTTGATCGGGCGATCGGCCGCATCCTCGAGACGAAATCGCTCGACGAGCAGTCGGGCCCGGTCGCGTGCATCGCGACGCGACATGCCGTACAGACCGGCAATCATCTCGAGGTTCTCGATCGCGGTGAGATGTTCGTCGACGGCCGCGTACTGACCGGACAAACCGATGAGCGAACGCACCTTGCGCGGATTGCCGACCACGTCGACGCCGGCGACAGTTGCCGTCCCGGCATCGGGTCGCACGAGCGTCGTGAGGATCGAAACGGCGGTCGTTTTTCCGGCACCGTTCGGGCCGAGTAGACCGAGCACCGTTCCGGCAGCGACGTCGAGATCGAGGCCGTCGAGCGCCGTGACGGTGTCGTAGCGCTTCGTCAGCCCACGGGCATGTACGGACGAATCCGCCCCCGTGGTCAACTTCATGCGCGCTCGAGGCTAACGGCAACGCCGGACAAGACGCTGCGAAGCTGACCGTTCGATCCTCAGAGCAAACGTCGGATGATGCGCAGCTTCGCCTTCGAATACGGCGGGTATGCGATGCGCGGATCCGGTCGGGTCCCGCGCGTGAGCACGGGCTTGAGATGCTGGAACACGCGCACGCCCGCCATGCCGTGGTAACCACCCATGCCGCTCTCGCCAACTCCGCCGAAAGGCAGGTTCGGGTTGGTGAGGTGCAGCAGGGTGCCGTTCACCGTGACGCCACCGGCGCTCGTCTCGCCGACCACGCGGTCGATCACACGATCGTTCTCGGAAAAGACGTACAACGCAAGTGGATGCGGTCGGGCGCGCACGAAACTGATCGCTTCTGCAACGTCGTCGACGGGAATGACGGGAAGCAGGGGACCGAAGATCTCCTCGGACATCAGCTTCGTGTCAAGTGACACGTTCGTCAGGACAGTCGGGGCGATGTACCGCTCCTCGCGCACGCTGTGTCCACCCGTGGCAACTGTGCCGTCATTGAGCATGGCGACGAGGCGATCGAAGTGCCTATCCGAGACGATTCGCCCGTAACTGTCACTGTGGAGCGGGTCGGATCCGTAGAACTCCCCGATGCACTTCGTCAGTTCCTCGATGAGGGCGAGTTCGCGCGAGCGTTCAACGAGCACGTAGTCGGGCGCGACACAGGTCTGGCCGGCGTTCAACCACTTGCCCCAGGCGATGCGCCTGGCCGTCACGTCAAGTCGCGCGGACGAGTCGACGATTGCCGGACTTTTGCCGCCGAGTTCGAGCGTGACGGGCGTGAGATGCTTCGCTGCGTGCGCCATGACGATGCGCCCGACGGTTCCGTTGCCTGTGTAGAAGATGTGATCGAAGCGCTGTTCGAGCAGTGCGGTCGTTTCCGGCACGCCGCCTTCGACGATCGCGACGGCGCGGGAGTCCATGTAGCTCGGAACCAGGCGGGCGAGCAGGGCCGATGTGTTCGACGAGATCTCCGACGGCTTCATCACCACTGCGTTGCCTGCGGCGATGGCACCCGCCGCCGGCACGAGCAACAACTGCACGGGATAGTTCCACGGGGCGATCACGAGGACCACCCCGAGTGGTTGTGGCACGAGCCGCGACCGGCCGGGAAGCGATGACAGCGGCGTGCGCACGCGCACGGGGGCATTCCACTTCTCGAGGTTGCGCACCATGAGGCGCAGCTCGGAGAGAACGAAGGCGATGTCCGTGACGTATCCCTCGACGCCGGGCTTTCCGAGGTCGAGACGCAACGCTTCGAGCAGCTCGTCCTCGTTGTCCTCGAGCATCGCGATCATTTGACGAAGTTGTTGCCGCCGCCACACGAGAGAACGCGTGGTGCCGTCATCGAAGGCCGCACGTACCGAAGCAACGAGTCGTTCCATGGCTCGACGGTACCAGTGGGTCATCCCCGTCGAATCCCGCGACGGAGTTTCGAGCAGCGCACTGTAACGGGTGCGCGACGATGCGTACACTCCGGTTCATGGTTGCACCGGAAGCACTCGAGGAACTCATTCACCGCCGCTCGAGCAGCTTGTCGATCGATCGAGAGCGTCGAGTTGATGACGCCCTCATCGACCGCCTTGCGGCGGTGGCACAAGCTGCACCGAACCACGGTAAGACACGCCCGTTGCGCATCGCTGCGGTACGGGGAGATGCACGTTTGGCTCTCGGCGACGCCATTGGAGACGCGATGGCGGCTCGAGGTGACGCGGAGAATCGGGTGGAAAAAGCGCGCACCAAGTACTCGCGTACCCCGCTCGTATTCGTCGTTGCATCAGCGAAGGGCGAGGACGAACACGAGACCCGGGAGAACGAGTATGCGGTGGCGGCAGGAATGCAGAACGCACTGCTGTTGCTGGAGTCAATGGGACTCATTGCGTTGTGGAGTTCCCCGAACGAAGGATGCAACGATGCAATCACGTCGTTCTGCGGATTCGCTCCGACCGACCATGTCGTCGGCATCTTCTACATCGGCTGGCCACAGCGTGAACTGCCGCGCAAGGAGCGTCCGACACCGTTCGTCGTGCGCCTGGGGGAGTAGATCACATCGTCCCGGGCTCGGCACATGACTAACGTGACGAGCGTGGACGCTCCGAGACTGCACAGGGGCTTTGCCACGGACGAGTCGTTGAATCTCACGATGTCGGCGCGGGCGGTACCCGTGTACGACGCAGTGCGACGATTCGTCGCCGACGTCGTCGAACCACGAACCGCAGAGTTTTACGAGCTCGGTCGCAATCGCGCCGATCGGTGGTCGTACAGCGACGCACAACTCGCACTTCTCGACTCGTTGAAGCAAGCCGCACGTACGGCGGGGCTGTGGAACATGTTCCTTCCTGCTTCGGCGGGTGGCGCAGGTCTGTCGAATCTCGACTATGCGTACGTCGCCACCGAACTCGGCCGTAATCCGATCGCATCCGAGGTGACGAACTGCAGCGCACCCGACACCGGAAACATGGAAGTCCTCGAGCGCGTCGGCACGCCCGAGCAGAAGAAGCGCTGGTTGGAGCCGTTGCTCGCCGGCGAAATTCGCTCGGCATTTGCGATGAGCGAGCCCGGAGTTGCGTCGTCGGACGCACGCAACGTTTCGTGTCGAGCCGTACTCGACGGCGACGAGTGGGTGATCAACGGCGAGAAGTACTACATCACCGGCGCAGGAGACCCGAGATGCAAGGTGCTCATCGTCATGGTGCTGACGAATCCGGATGCGTCGACGTATAACCGTCATTCGCAAATTCTCGTGCCGATGGAAACCCACGGGGTGAGCATCGTCGGTGCGATGGAGGTGTTCGGAGAAGACGATGCACCGCACGGTCACATGCACCTGCGTTTCAACGACGTCCGCGTGCCGGCCGCCAACGTGTTGCTCGGTGAGGGACGCGGCTTCGAGATCTCACAGTTGCGTCTCGGACCCGGGCGAATCCACCACTGCATGCGCTCGATCGGTGCGGCAGAGCGAGCGCTCGATCTCATGGTCGAGCGTGGACTGTCGCGTCAAGCGTTCGGCAAGCCGCTCGCATGGTTGGGGAAGAACCCCGAAGTCATCGCCAAAGCACGCATCGAGATCGAGGCAATGCGACTCATGGTGCTGCGCGCCGCACGAGCCATGGACGTGCTCGATCCGAAGGAGGCGCGCCTGTGGGTGAGTGCGGTCAAAGCAATGGTCCCCGAGCGGGTGTGCAGCATCATCGACGATGCGATCCAAATCCACGGGGCGACCGGTACCTCGCAGTGGACACCACTGGCGCGACTGTATGCCGCGCAACGCACTCTGCGACTGGCCGACGGGCCCGACGAGGTGCACTGGCACGTCCTCGGTCGGGCTGAAATTGCCCGCCACGACGCGCCTCGTTCCGACGACCCGACCGCACGTGGCACGATGGGGACATGACGACCTTTTCCCGACTGCGGCGCCTCAACGTTGCCGCGGCGATTCTCCATCTCGGTCAAGCGGTTGCGGTTGCCGCCTTGGCGAACGACTTCGCGCTTCCCGTCACGGGGTTCTACTGGAACGACGTGCCGAGCGGCGAACTTGATCCGTCGCGACTGGTGCGCGAATTCGACGTTTCGATTGCGTGGGGTGTCTTCGCGTTTCTTTTCCTGTCCTTCTTCTTCCATGCGATCGTGTCGTTCGGGCCGGGTCGGCGCGTGTACGAAGCGGAAGTGACGAAGGAGCAGAACCGCTTTCGCTGGGTTGAGTACTCGTTGTCGTCCACGATCATGATCATCATGATCGCAATGGTGTTCGGTGTCACCGATCTTGCCGCATTGCTCGGTCTCGCCGGGGCGAACGTGTCGATGATCCTCTTTGGTTGGATCATGGAAGTGGTAAACGAACCCGGCACCGCGGTGTGGTGGACTCCTTTCTGGTTCGGTTGCATCGCCGGAATCGTTCCGTGGATCGCGCTGTTCTTCTATGTCATCGGACCCGGATCGAACACTCCGTCGTTCGTCTACGGCATTTTCGTCAGCCTGTTCATCTTCTTCAATCTGTTCGCCCTCAACCAGTGGCTGCAGTACCGCCGCGTCGGAAAGTGGGTGTCGTACCCGTACGGCGAGCGGGTGTACCTCGTGCTGAGTCTGGTGGCGAAGTCACTGCTCGCATGGCAAATCTTCGGCAACACCCTCGCGGTGTGAAAGGACAACTTCCATGAGCGTCTCCGCGCAGCGCATGTTCAACATCTCGTCGCTCTCCGAGACGGTGTCGGGCCCCGGGTTCGCGGTGACGGTTCCGCAACACGTGTCGGCGCGCGGATCGCGTGCATTCATCGTCACCGACAAGGGAGTGCGCGGTGCGGGAATCGTCGAGCCGATCGTGGCCGCCCTCAACGAGGCCGGGGTGCCCAACGTCGTATTCGACGACGTGTCGCCGAATCCCACCGACGTCAACGTTGCTGCCGGTGTCGCGGCAGTCCGCGCATTCGGACTGGATGGAACGGTCGTCGTTCTCGTCGGCGGTGGGTCGGTGATGGACTGCGGCAAGTACGTGGCACTGGCCGCGACCAACGACGTGACGAATCTCGATCTTGCCTTCGCTCCCGATCTCGACGCGAACGATCGGATCGACTTTGCGACCCTTGCTCCGAAGCGACAGGCGACGGCAAACGGTCTGCCGACGATTGCAATTCCCACCACGTCGGGAACCGCGAGTGAAACCAACGGCGGTGGTCTCATCACCGACACGCGCACCAATCCCAGCGTGCACCGCAAACTCACGTTCACGCATCCGTCGATCGCGCCCGCGGTGGTCATCCTCGACCCAACCGTGACGACGGGAATGCCGCCGCGCGGTACCGCGGCATGCGGAATGGACGTTCTCACGCATGCGATCGAGGCGTACACCTCGACGAACTCGAATTCGTTTGCCGATGCACTTGCTCTCCACGCGATTCGCCTCACGGGTCAGTGGCTGCCGCGCGCCGTCGCCGACGGCACGGATCTCGAAGCGCGCGCGCAGATGCACATCGCCGCCCACCTCGCCGGACGCGCTTTTTCGTCCGGACCGTTGCTCGGTCTCGTGCACGCAACCGGTCACCCGATTTCCGGGCAATTTCACCAAGCCCACGGCCAGACGCTGGCGACAATGCTGCCGCACGTCATGCGATTCAACCGCGACGTCGTCGCCGATCGTTACGCCGACGTCGGTGCCGCACTCGGCGTCGACAGCGACCCCGACGCGGCAATCCGTGCAGTCGAGCAGCTGTCGGCGACCGTCGGCACGAACAAGTCGCTCAGCGATCTCGGCGCGTCACTCGACAGCATTGATGTGCTCACCACGGACGCGTTGCGCGACCTCATCATTCTCAACACACCGCGTTATCCGACGCGCAGCGAAGTCGCCGAGTTGTACGCAGTCGCGCTCTAGTTGCCCGACAGTTCACGGCGAACGATCGCCGCGAGTTGGTCCCAGTTCATCGCCAACCCGGGATGCAACTCGTACGTGCCAACGTCGTCAATCGGCACCCATTCGACGTTGCTGCTCTCATGGTTCGCTGCATAGGCCCCTGCATCACCGTTGCACGTGGCGATGACGGTGTCGTAGCGCCAGTTGCCGTGATCATCACCGAATACGTGCACGATCTCCACCCGTGTCGGATCGATGCCAACTTCCTCACGGGCTTCGCGCAACGCGGCATCGCGAACGTCTTCGTGAGAGTCGCGGGCTCCTCCCGGCAGCGCCCAGGTGCCGCCACCGTGAGTCCACGAGGCGCGCAATTGAAGAAGCGCGCGCGGTTCGGCGGTGTCGAGTCGCACGAGCAGGAGCCCGGCTGCGCCGTGCCGACCCCAATGGTCGAGACCGCACGTGCAACGAATGAACCCGTCCCCGTCGCGGTGAGCCATGGCGTTTAGTTGGCGTGCTCCGTCAACTGTGCACCACGAATCGACCATCGACCCGCGGCGAGTGTGCGCGAAACCGTGACGAGTACGACAATGACGACACCGGAGATCACGAAACTCACGGTTCGTCCGTACAACTCGTAGGTGAAGCCGGCCAGGGACGACGACACGCCGCCGGTGAGCGTCTGCGCACCACCGAGAAGTCCCTGTGCGCCTGCCTGTCGCTCGGTCGGCGCGACCGATCCGATGGCGACACCGGCACCGGTCACCGTCATTCCGTCGTTGGTCATGTGAATGAGCAGGATTCCCATGAGCACCACCGGGGACGAAAAGACGCCGTAGGTCGCCATGCACAGCCCGCCGACGAGCAGTCCGACTCCGCCGGCGCGATACGGGCCGACGGATTGCACGAACTTGCCACCACGCGGACCGAGCACGATGAGCGGAATCGCAAACAAGGAGATTCCCACGTTGGCCATCCACGACGGCGCTCCGATGTCGTCCATCATGAGCACCCACAACGAATCGAAAGTACCGATCATGTAGAACAGCGCGACTCCAAGAAGTACCGCGGCAACGATCGCCCGGTCGCGCAGCAAGTCGACGGCCAGCCGTTCGGTGGGTTGATCGTGCTTCGTCGTCTCGGGGATGTCGTAACGGAGCAGAACGACTGCGGAGGCGAGCAACAACACGCCGACGACGATGTACGGCGCCGGGATGCCGAAGGGGGCCACGAGCAACGTGGCGAGCACCGGTCCCATCGCGAATCCCGCCACCTCGCTCGACAAAACGCGGCCGAGATTGCGGCCGAGGTTTTCCGGATCGGCGACGATGATGACACGGCGCATGGCGGGGAGAGCCGAGCCGATGCCCAGTCCGGATACGAAGCGACCGAAGAGCAGTTCAGGCAGTGAATCGGCGAATGCCATGAAGAAGTTACCGCCGATGGCGAGGCTCAAGCCGACGATGATCAGGCGCCTTGAGGCGCCGCGATCCGCGAACGGGGCGATGAACAGCTGGGCGAAGAACGAGGTGAAGAAACCGATGGCAATGACGAGCCCGAGTGAGCCTTCCGAAATGCCGAACTGGTTGCGGTAGTCGTCGAGCATCGTGAACATGACGCCGTAGGACGAGGATTTGACGAAAATCGCCACCAACAGCGCAATGAGCAAACGACGTCGAGGCACCACGCGAGACTACCGACGAACGTACGGTATGTGGTTCCGGGGAGTGTTGCATGCGACCGACTTCGTATGGCCGTTTTCATGAGACAATGGCAACATGAATTCCACGACATGGATTGACGTCACCAACCCGTACGACGGATCCGTCGTTGGTCGGGCGCCCCGCGCAACCGTCGACGAGTGCGTTGATGCAGTGCGCTCGGTGAGCGCGGGGTTCCCGGTATGGAAACTCACGCCGCCGCGTGAGCGGGGGGAGATTCTGCGCCGCGCGTTCGAGATGATGATCGCCCGCCGTGACGAACTTGCGCGCCTGATCGTCCGCGAAAACGGAAAGGTACTCGCCGATGCAGTCGCCGAAGTGACGTATGCGGCCGAGTTCTTCAGATGGTTTGCCGAGGAAGCCGTGCGTATCGACGGTGATTTCCGGCGTGCACCGTCGGGCGCCAACTGGTTGCTCGTCATGCGTCAGCCGGTCGGCTCGGCACTGCTGGCGACGCCGTGGAATTTCCCCGCGGCGATGGCAACCCGCAAACTCGGTCCGGTCATTGCGACGGGTTGCACGGCGGTCCTCAAGCCGGCCTCCGACACGCCGCTCACCGCGCTCGCAATCGTGGAGATTTTGCGCAGTGCGGGACTGCCCGATGACGTCGTTCGCGTCGTGGTTCCCGATCCGCCGGGCGAAGCCGTCGAGGCAATGCTCGGCTCGGGTTACGTGCGCAAGTTGTCCTTCACCGGTTCGACGCGGGTGGGATCGATGCTGCTTGCGACTGCAGCCCGTCACGTCATCAATTGTTCGATGGAACTCGGCGGCAACGCTCCGCTCATCGTGTGCGACGACGCCGACATCGACGTCGCCGTGGAGGGAGCAATGCTCGCCAAGATGCGCAACGGAGGAGCAGCGTGCACCGCTGCGAATCGTTTTTTCGTGCACCACTCACGGCACGACGAGTTCGTCGATCGTTTCACCGCTCGGATGTCGGCGTTGATCGTCGGAAACGGCATGGACCCGAAGGTGCACGTCGGTTCGCTCGTCTCACGCGCTCAGCAGCAACGCATCTCGGATCTCGTTGGTGCCGCAGTGGCAGGTGGCGCGACCGCAACCTGTGGTGCACGAGCTGCAGACGACGGGTCGTGCGCGTACCTGCCGACGGTGCTCGTTGACGTCGACCCGGCGGCACCGATTCTGTCCGAGGAGATATTCGGTCCGGTTGCCCCGATCGTTCGGTTCACCGAAATCGACGAGGTGGTTTCGCGATCGAACGACGTGGAACAAGGTCTCGTGTCGTACGTTTTCACCCGTGACGTTGGACGGGGAATGCGACTTGCCGAAGCACTCGAGACCGGCATGGTCGGCCTCAACCGTGGACTCGTGTCGGACCCCGCCGCACCCTTCGGTGGAGTGAAGGCATCGGGCCTCGGGCGCGAAGGTGCCCACGAGGGAACGCTCGAGTTTCTCGAAACGAAGTACGTCGCCGGAGCCTGGTGACCGATTTCCGGTGATTCGTCGCGCCGCAGCCGTGGCGGCGCGCAACGACCGGGAGTTGGTTGATCTTTGCGCACCGACTGGTACTGAACGGGCGGAAAGTAGACGTACCGCTGGGCTCGTCGCCACACTGGGCCCATGCGTGGAGGCGCCAAGTCGCTGTGCATGACGCTGCTCACCGAAGCGGGTGTTTCGGTCGACGGTGAGGCACGCGATTCCTTGCGGGTGAACGACGAGCGTGTGTGGGATCGCATCGTGTCACAACGCCAACTCGGACTCGGCGAGGCGTACATGGATGGCTGGTGGGATTGTGATGCGCTCGATGAGATGCTCACGAAGCTGGTCGACATCGAGGCGGCACGGCGGATTCCCGTGCGTCCCGGCATTGCGATGCAAGTGGCTCGGTCGACAATGATCAACCGACAGACGCGGCGGCACGCCGCAGCGAATGCCCGCCACCACTACGACATCGGCAACGATCTCTACGAACGAATGCTCGATCCGCGCATGATCTATTCGTGCGCCTACTGGCAGGACGCCGACACGCTCGATGCCGCACAGGAGGCAAAGCTCGACCTCATTTGTCGCAAATTGGGGCTCGAGCCGGGGATGACCTTGCTCGACATCGGCTGTGGATGGGGCGGGTTGGTCAAGTACGCAGCCGAGAAATTCGGTGTCACCGCGACGGGGATCACTCCGGCGGTGCACCAGGTGGCCGTCGCGCGGCAACGCTGCGCCGGATTGCCCGTCACCATCGAACAACGGGACTACCGCGAATTGACCGGCAGCTTCGACCGGATCGTGTCGGTGGGGATGATGGAACATGTCGGCCCCAAGAACCTGGCGACCTTCTTTGCGACGTGCGACCGTCTGCTCGGTGCCGGTGGGATGATGCTCCATCACACGATCGGATCGCTCATCTCCAAACAACACACCGATCCGTTCTTCGACCGGTACATATTCCCGGGGGGCGTGCTGCCGTCGCTCGCCCAATTCACCCGGGCGTGCGAGCCGCACTGGGTCGTCGAAGACGTGCACAATTTCGGCCCCGACTACGACCGCACGTTGCTGGCGTGGAGCGCAAACCTTTCGGCGCGGTGGTCGGAGATTCCGGCCTACGACGAAAGATTCCGCCGGATGTGGCACTTCTACCTGATGGGGTCGGCAGCGGGGTTCCGCGCACGAAGCCTGCAGCTGTGGCAAATCGTCATGCGCCGACGCGGTCGCGCCGCCCGCTACACGACCGTACGTTGATCGCAGTAGTTTCAAGGTCGAACCATGACCGACAGCATCGATACACGCACGAGTTGGCTCGACCCCACGCGCCTTGAAGCCGTGCGCGGTCAGGTGCCGCTGGTGTACGTCGATGCGGTTCCCGTGCGGGTGGACGAGATGGGACTCGTCACCCACGTCGGAATGCTCCTGCGTCAGGCCCCCGACGGATCGATTTCCCGCACCGTCGTGTCGGGTCGGGTTCTGCTCAACGAGCGCATCCGCGACGCCCTTCTGCGCCACTTGGAAAAGGACCTCGGCCCCCTTGCTCTGCCGCGCATCCCGCTCGAACCCGCCCCGTTCACCGTCGTTGAGTACTTCCCGGATCCCTCCGTTTCCGGATTCCACGACCCGCGCCAACACGCGGTGAGTCTCGCTTTCGTCGTTCCGGTGTCGGGGGATTGCCAACCGTCCCAGGCGGCGCTGGATCTTGCGTGGTACACGCCGCACGAGGCGGTGAGCAGCGATGTGCGACGGGAAATGACCGGTGGACACGACCGTCTCATACGTCTCGCGCTTGCATCGGTCGGCGCTCTCCCCTGATCGCGACTCCCGACTCACGGTGCGCGACGCAATCGTGACGTGAGGCTCCCAGTTCGGTGCGTGTGCCGAACGTAATCTTCGTGTCGTGCCCGAAGGCGACACCATCTACCGCACCGCCGCCGCGTTGCGCACGGCGCTGATCGGCAAGTCGATGGTGCGCTTCGACGCACCGCGACTCGTCGGGCCGGTTCCGCGTGATGCCGCGGTGGTCGAAGAGGTGCGCAGTCACGGCAAGCACCTTGAAATCGTGTGGGATGACGGCATAGTCCTGCACACGCACATGCGGATGACGGGATCGTGGCACTTGTACAGACGGGGCGACCGGTGGCGCAAGGCCGCCCACCGTGCGCGTGTCGTCATCGAGGTGAGCGACTGGGTTGCCGTGTGCTTCAACGCTCCGGTCGTCGAGACGTACCGCGACTTCGATCCGCGACGTCATCCGATTCTCGGCAGCCTCGGTCCCGACTTGTGTCGTGCCGATGCGGATCTCGACGAGTGCATTCGGCGCATGCAAACGTACGAACCGTCCGACACGGCGCTCGCCGAGGTGCTCCTCGATCAGCGCGTTCTGTGCGGCGTCGGCAACGTGTACCGCTGTGAGTTGCTGTGGGCCTGCGAGCTCAACCCCTGGGCGCGCATCGGCGAGTTGTCGCGGGACGAATGCCGCGAGATCGTCGAACTGGCCGCCGAAATGTTGCGGGCGAATCTCGTGCACGCACGCCGGGTCACCGCATCCGACGTGCGTGGTGGCGTGGCGGTCTACGGGAGGCAGGGGAAGAAGTGTCCGCGTTGCAGCGACTTGATTCGAGTCACCCACCACGGTGAGGCGAATCGAGTGCTGTATTGGTGCCCCGGATGCCAGACGATGCACACGCCCGCCGTCGTTGCGCCGCGTCGCCTCATCGACGACACGCCGACCGACCGACATCCGGCAGCACGGCTCTTCGCCGGTGAAGTCGATGATGTGCCGACGCAGCGCGCCGGCTGAGCAGATCGAGGCAGTTGGCCGCGTGCGTCGCGACCGAGCGGAAGGCCGTTAGTTCGATGCGATTGCGGTGACCACGTCGACCCGCGTGGCGCGCCAGGCGGGATAGATCGCGGCGACGACTCCGAGTACGAACGCGATGACGAGAATCGAAATCGTTCCCGCGACCGGAAGTGTGAAGCCCGCGATGCCCGAGTCGCTGAGAGTTGCGACGACGAACAAGCCGATGACAATGCCGAGAACGACACCGCTCACGGCACCGAACAACGACGTGATGACGCTTTCCCAGCGCACGGTGGTTCGTACCTGCGACTTCGTCATGCCCACGGCGCGCAGCAATCCGATTTCACGGCGACGCTCGAAGACGGAGAGCAACAGCGTGATGACGATGCCGACGATGGCAATGATGATCGACAACCCGAGCAACGCATAGATGAGGGCGAGAATTTGGTTCACGCTCGCCGCCTGGGCGTCGATGAACTCGTCCTTCGTTTGCAGCGTGCCGATGCCGAGGTCGCTGCTGACGGCGGCAACGGCCGATTTGACGCTCGTGATGTCGACGCCGTCACGAGCATCGATGTACACGAAATTGTCGAACAACGATGCGGTCGCACCGCTGAACATCTCCCGACTCACCACGTAGTTCGAGAACAAGGCATCACTGTCGAAGAGACCCTCGACCGTGGCGGCAATCTCGGTTCCGTCGACGACTCGAACCGGTAGCGGGTCGCCGACGGACAGACCGAGTTCGACAGCCTTGTCGACGTCGACGAATACCCCGGTCGGTGACAAGCGGCTCTGGTCACCTTCGACGACCCCGAGATCGAACAAGCCGGTGATGGTGGCCGGATTGACGACGATGCCGAAGCGGGACTCTTCACCAAAACGAAGCGCCGTGAAACCGACACCGGTAGCGCGTTCGACCTCGGGTAGCGCACCGATTGCATCCGTGACGCTGAGCGGAATCCCGCCGAAGCCGTCCGAACTGACGGTGAGGGCGAGATCGCCGCGGAATGCGTTGCCGAAGGTGTCGCGAATCTGGGTACTGATGCTCGCTGCAAGTGCAGTGAACGCGGTGACGAGAGCGACTCCGATGAGCACCGGTGCAGCGGTGCGGGCGGTGCGTTTCGGGTTGCGCGCCGCATTTTGTCGCGCCATCGCACCGGTGACTCCGCGCACGCGTGCAATCGGGAGACCGATACCGAGGGCAACCGGACGGGCAATGGCCGGTCCGAGCACGAGGATGCCGGCAAAGACACCGACGATGCCGATGCCGAGAACCGCCGCCGGTGCGTCGGATGCCGCACGCAGGAGTGCGGCGATGCCGGCAACGATGAGGACGGAACCGATGATGACTCGACCACGAATACTGCCCGCCGTGTCGATTGCGGTGTCGCGCAGCGCGGCAAGCGGCGAGACGCGACTCGCACGTCGAGCGGGGAGGACTGCCGACGCGATCGTGACGATGACTCCCACGACGAAGGTGGTGACGAAAGAGCCGAGGCCGATGGCGAGACCGCGTGACGGAATCTCTAGTCCGGCAGCGGTGAGGGCCGCAGCAAGTCCGCGGGAAATGAGAATTCCGAGTGCGAAGCCGACGAGCGAACCGACGACACCGATGACGACCGACTCGACGAGCAGTGAGCGAGTCACCTGTGATCGACTGGCACCGATGGCACGCAACAAGGCATTTTCCCGCTCGCGCTGGGCGGCGGTGATGGAGAACACGTTGTAGATGACGAAGCAGCCGATGGCGAGTGCGATATAGGAGAAAATGATGAGGAAGTTGGTGAAGATCGACAGCACCGACTTGATCTGTCCCTGCACCTCGGCGGTGATCTCGGCACCCGTGAGTACCTCGGCCTGTGCGTTGGTCGGCAGAGCCGCCGCCACGGCTGCGGCCAGCGCGTCATCGTCGACCGAGCCGTCTCCCTGAACGAGGATCGCGTCGACGAATCCGGGGCGCAAGAGAAATTCCGACGCCGTCGGTTGATCAAAAAGTGCAAACGTGCCGCCACCAGGTGATGCGATGTCGCCGTACGACACGATTCCGACGACTGTGAACTCGCGCGAACCCGAGACGGCCGAGATTCGTACGGTGTCGCCAACAACGAAGTCACCCTGATCGGCGGTACCGCGGTCAAGAACGACTTCGCGGGGCCCCTGCGGGAATCGCCCGTCGACGACGGTCCAGAAAACGGAGTCGTCGCTGGCGATGCCACCGAAGGTCGGCGGGCCGCCACCTTCGCTGCCGAGGGGCTTGCCGTCCTTGCCGATGACCCGTGCAAACACCTGCATGTCGCCGACGGCCCGGGTCACTCCGGGAACCTTGAGTACCTCGTCGCGCAACGCAATCGGTACGGGAGAGCGTTGCTCACCACCGAAATTGGTTTCGATGAAGTTCGACGAGCGCACGTACGCATCGACGTCGCGGAACACGTCGGCGAACAATTCGTCGAACGTCTTGTTGATCGTGTCGCGGAAAATGAACGTTCCCGAGAGGAACGAGGTGCCGAGAATGACGGCGAGTGCCGTGAGCAACAAACGACCCTTGCGGGCCAGGGTCATCTTCAGTGCGAGACGAATCATGACTGTCGACGCTCAGCCGAGGTGCTTCAACCGGTCGAGCACCCGTTCGGGCGTCGGTTGCAACATTTCGCCCGCAACGCGCCCGTCGGCGAGGAACACGATGCGATCGGCAAAACTCGCCGCCACCGCATCATGGGTGACCATGACGATGGTTTGACCGAGCTCGTCAACCGCTTGACGCATGAACTTCAACACCTCGCCACCGGTGCGCGAGTCGAGATTGCCCGTCGGCTCGTCGGCAAAAATGATCTCCGGTTTGCTGGCGAGTGCGCGGGCCACCGCGACACGCTGCAGCTGTCCGCCGGACAACTCACTCGGGCGATGATCGAGGCGATCCTGCAGCGAAATGGTGCGAACGACCCTGTCGATCCATTCCTTGTCACCCTGTTCGCCACCGAGGGTGAGCGGGAGAACGATGTTCTCCTCGGCGGTGAGCGTCGGAATCAGGTTGAATGCCTGGAAAATGAATCCGACTTTCGCGCGACGCAATTTTGTGAGGTCGCGGTCGCTGAGCGCCGACAGTTCGACGTCGCCGATGTACACGCGACCCGACGTGAGGGTGTCCAGACCGGCGAGACAGTGCATGAGAGTCGACTTGCCCGAGCCGCTCGGGCCCATGATTGCGCTGAACTTGCCGCGCTCGAACGACACGGTGACGCCGTCGAGGGCGCGAACGAGGTTGTCACCCGCCCCGTAGTGCTTCGCCGCTTCTTCGGCACGTGCTGCAGGTATCGAGGGGGATGCATCTGTGAGGGTCACATCGTCAGGCTAACGACGGTGAGCGAAAACGCAGTTCGTTGCGGCAGCGTTGCAACGGTAATGAGACACTCAGGGTTCTGCGCCTATGGTTGAGCGCATGTCGCCATCGCCTCGAACGCTCGGTGAACTGCGTGCCTCGGGCTGGATTTCACGACCGGTAAAGCAAGAGGTGCGCGAGAACGCGGTGGCGCGCATGACCCGAGGTGAACCACTCGTTGCGGGCGTGATGGGTTACGAGGACACGGTCATCCCGCAACTGGAAAATGCGCTCCTTGCCGGACACGACGTGGTGTTTCTCGGTGAGCGCGGGCAGGCCAAGACGCGGATCATCCGGTCACTCACCGATCTGCTCGACGAATGGATGCCCATCGTCGAAGGAAGCGAGATCAACGACGATCCGTACCGTCCGGTGTCGCGCTTCGCACGCGACCTCGTCGCCGAGCACGGTGACGCAACACCCGTGGCGTGGGTGCACCGCGCGGCGCGGTTCGGTGAAAAACTGGCCACCCCCGATACGTCAATTGCCGATCTCATCGGCGAAGTGGATCCGATCAAGGTTGCCGAGGGTCGTTACCTGAGCGACGAGCTCACGCTCCATTACGGACTCGTCCCGCGTACGAACCGGGGAATCTTTGCGATCAACGAGTTGCCCGATCTCAGCGAACGAATCCAGGTTGGCCTGCTCAACGTGCTCGAGGAGCGCGACATCCAGGTGCGCGGCTACAAGGTGCGCCTCCCACTCGACGTGCTCCTCGTGGCATCGGCCAACCCGGAGGATTACACCAACCGCGGCCGGATCATCACCCCGCTGAAGGATCGCTTCGGCTCGCAAATCCGCACTCATTATCCCCTCGACGTCGAGACCGAAGTGGCAATCATGCGCCAGGAGGCACGCGACCCGCGAATCGGCAACGTTGCCGCCGAGATCCCCGATTTCATGGATGACATCGTTGCGGAGATGAGTCACGCAGCCCGACGGCATCCCAACGTCAACCAGCGCAGCGGCATCTCGGTGCGCCTCACGGTGAGCAACCGCGAAGTCATGGTGGCCAGCGCGATGCGCCGCAGCCTGCGCCACGGTGAATCGGCGGTCGTGCCGCGGATCAGCGACCTTGATGCGCTCGTTGCCTCGAGTGCGGGAAAGATCGAGTTCGAGGGAATCGACGACCACCGCGAGGGCGCGGTGTTCGAATCGATCCGCGCTGCAGCGGTGCTCGCGGTGTTCAAACGATTCGTCACGTCGCCGGACACCCGAGAGGTCGTCACTGCGTTCGAAGAGGGTCGGGTAACCGCGACGGGTCATGACGTGCCATCGGGTGATCTTGCGGATCAGGCGGCGCAAGTGCCGGCGCTTGGTCGCCTCGTTGCCGCGCTCGTCGGACCCGATGCGGCAGTTGAGCTGCGTGCAAGTGCGGTGGAGTTCATCCTCGAGGGGCTGCACCTCGCCAAGCGCCTGAACAAGGACGTCTCATCCACCGCCGGTGGGGTGTATCGAGCCCGCGCCGCCCGTCAGTAAGTCACCGTGCGTAGTTGCGCATCAACAGGTAGTACGTATGCGTCAACACGTGTCAAAACGTCAGTAAGTGGCGCGTGCAGCGGCGCGCAATGCGGTTGACCGATTCAGGCGGGAAACGGAGCACGGGTCCACAGCTCACCCGTGTCGTTGCGCTCGAGGACCTCGGCATCGCCGCGCAGTGCCGACACCGCAATGCGGCGGGGAAACCCGCGCAGGCGCAGTTTGCCGATTGATTCGGCTCGCACACCGCGGGGGAGAGCCGCGGTCTGGTCGCTCGGAATGAGAATTCCGAATTCGGTCGCTTCGTCGCACAGTCGGGCAGCGAGGTTCGGTGCGGTGCCGATGTAATCGTCGCCGTCAAAGAGCATCGTGTCACCCGATGCGATGCCGATCCGCAGCTTCAGTGGCGACAGTTCGCCGGCGGTGCGGCGACGCAGTTCGGTGGCGAACACGATGCCGCTGTCGGGCTCGACGGAAATCGCCATGAAACCGTCGCCAAGAAACTTGTCGATGCGCACGCCGAGTTCGGCGGCGAGGTCGCGTGCGATGCGACGGAACCGGTGCAGCAACTCGACGCCCGCCGCATCACCGCGCGTCTCGATGTACTCGGTGAAGCCCGACAGATCGACGAAAATGATCGTGCGCGGGAACCTCATGGTGTGACCAATGCTACGGTTCAGCCGTGGGACGCCGATTCACGTATTCACGATGGGACGGCACCCAGACGACGGCTGCTTTCGATGCCGATGATCTGCTTGCAGACATCAACGACGAGCTCATTCATCACGGGGATGTCGCAGCGGCGCTGCGTCGGATCATGCACCAGGGGATGAGCCGCGAGGGTGTCCAGAACATCGAGGGTCTGCGTTCGATGCTCGACAAGCTGCGCCGCCGCCGCGTCGAGTTGGCGCGAGGCGACCCGGGCGGCATGTTCGCGAAATTGCGCGACGAACTCAACGACATCGTCGACGAGGAGCGCCTCGCGCTCGAAGGACCGGCCGCGTCCGACCCCGAACGACGTGCGGAGCGCAGCCTTCAGCTCGACCTTTTGCCCGACTCCCCGGCCGAAAAGATCGAGGGTTTGCGCTCGTACGACTTCGTATCCCCCGAGGCGCGTCGCCGCTTCGAGGCACTCCTCGACGAACTGCGCGAACAACTCATGCAGCGTCATGTCGATCAAATTTCCGGCGCGATGCAGCAACTCGACGACGCCCAACTGGCCGAGATCAAGGACATGCTTGCGGCGCTCAACGAAATGCTTGCACGCCGGGCTCGGGGTGACGACCCGCAGTTCGACGAATTCATGCGCCGCTTCGGTGCTCATTTTCCGGAGGACCCGCGCAGCCTCGACGAACTGCTGGCCGTCATGGCCCGCCGCATGGCGGCGGCGAGGTCGGTACTCAACGCGATGACGCCCGAACAACGCGAGCAGTTGCGGGAGTTGTCGGAGCAGTTGCTCGGCGACATGGACCTGCGCTGGCAGATGGATCAACTCGCCGAGCAGTTGCAGGAATTGCACCCGGAACTCGGCTGGGACGAGCCGGCGCAGTTCTCCGGGGGTGACCCACTGTCGATGCGGGAGGCGATGGCCGCTGCCGCGGAGATGGCCGAGTTGCAGGACTTGGAGACGTTTTTGTCCCGCGCAACATCCCCCGGGCAGTTGGCCGAGGTCGACCTTGACGCGGTGACCCGGCACCTCGGTGAGGACTCCGCTGAGTCCTTGCGCCGCTTGTCGGAACTTGCAGACACGCTCGCCGATGCCGGGGTGATCGACACTCGCGAGGGGCAGCTGGAAATCACTGCGCAGGGGCTGCGGCGCATCGGCACGAACGCCCTGCGGGAGATCTTCGGTCGACTCGGCCGTGACGTTTTCGGCGGCCACCGTCTGGATGCGCCGGGCCCGGGTCTCGAGCGTGCCGAGGATACGAAGCCCTACGAGTTCGGTGATCCCTTCCACCTCGACCTGCGCGGCACCTTGCACAACGCGCTGCGGCGCAACGGCAAAGGTGTGCCGCTGCGAGTGCTGCCCGGGGATTTCGAAGTCGAACGCACCGAGCACCAGACGCGCTCATCGACGGTGCTCATGGTCGACCTGTCGTTGTCGATGCCGATGCGCGACAATTTTCTCCCGGCCAAGAAGGTGGCGGTGGCCCTGCACACCCTCATTTCCTCCCGTTTTCCCCGCGATTACCTGGGGATCGTCGGCTTCAGCGAGGTGGCCAGGGTGCTCGAGCCGACGGATCTCCCGGCGGTGTCGTGGGATTTCGTGTACGGAACGAACATGCAACACGGGCTGCAGCTGGCTCGCCGGCTCCTGGCGGGCAAGTCGGGGACCCGTCAGATCGTCATGATCACCGACGGTGAACCGACGGCCCACGTCATGGACGACGGCGAGGTGTTCTTCCATTACCCACCGGTGTACGAGACGGTCGAAGCAACGTTGCGCGAGGTCGCCCGGTGCACCCGTGACGGAATCAGGATCAACACCTTCATGCTCGATGCGAGCACTGCACTGCGCGAATTCATCGAACGGATGGCCCGCCTCAACGGCGGACGTGCATTCTTTGCGTCGGCCGACACGCTGGGTGAGTATGTGCTCGTCGACTTCCTCGACGGCAAGCGCAGCGAACGTGGACGACGTTCGTCGCGACGTGCCGGATGACGTACCCCTCGTCGTCCCAGTATTTGCATTGACACTTAACTTTCTGTCAGAATGACACCGCTGTAGTTCGGGGGGAAAGAGGTTTCATACGTGAAGGACAGTGACGTGTTGCCATCGAGCGACGATCGTTCGTGGCAGGACCAGGCGAACTGCCTCGGTGTCGATCCCGACCTTTTCTTTCCCGAGCGCGGTGCATCGACCCGCGAAGCAAAGGAAGTGTGCCGCGGTTGCGAGGTTCGCCAGCAGTGCCTGGATTACGCCCTGGAAAACGGCGAGAAATTCGGCATTTGGGGTGGGTTATCGGAACGTGAACGACGACGTCTGCGTCGTCAGCGCGCGCAAGCAACGCGAGTCATCGCAACTGCGTAGTTCGTCACCGCTGTTAGGGTGACGCCATGCCAAGCGGAATTGAGTTGTGGATCATCATCGCGGTCGTCGTGCTGTTGTTCGGTGGTTCGCGACTGCCGAAGATTGCGCGCAACCTTGGTCGTGCACAGGGCGAGTTGCGCAAGGGCCTTGCCGAGGGCAATGCCGACGCGAAAAAGGACGAGCCCGGCACCCCGGGCGCCTAGGTCACGCTTCGACGAACTTCACCTTGCGACCGATGAGGCCTGCAAGCAGCCCTTTGCGCTCGTTTGCGGCGTAAACATTCAGCGAAAGCTGGCCCTTTTTCCCGGTGTGTCCGCGCAGGACGATCCTCAGTTCTTCGTCGTCAACGTCCACCGACAGTGCCTGCACCCGCCCGTCCTGGGTGCGATCGAGTCCGATGGCAACTCGCAAAATTGCAGCGAGAGAGCGAACGATATTCCGATCCGTTTCCGACAATGCCATGAACTCGGGATGCGAATCCTTCGGGACGCTCTTGCGGTGGTAGCGAGCGATTTGGGCGATCAACTCGATTTCGCGGTCGGTGAGACCGACGAGTTCGGAATTGCGGATGACGTAATACGAATGGAGATGGTGCTTGGCGTGCGCAACAACGACGCCGACGTTGGCGAGTAGGGCTGCAAACTCGAGGTAGCGCCGCCAGTCGGAAGTCAGTCGCAACTCGGCGTGCAGGCGATCGAAAAGCTCACCGGCCAGACGTGCGACGTGTTGTGAGTGATCAGGGCGATCGTCGCAGCGTTCGGCAAGTTGCTGCACACTGCGACGAGCGGCATCGTGGTCGACGGCGACCGGCAGTCGCCCGTCGCGACGCAAGGTGTCGTAGAGAACTCCCTCACGCAACGCGTAGTCGGAGTACGTGATCGTGTCGATGTCGAAGACACCGAGCACCCCTTCGAGGATGAGGGCTCCGGCGAGGATGATCTCCGAGCGGCTCGACTCGAGCTCGAACAGTCGTTGGCGCTCGACCACTGTCGGTGCGCCGCCGAGTCGTTCGACGACCCGGATCACTTCGTCGGAGGTGAAGTCGAACCGATTGAGCGACCGGGGAGCCTGTTCGCCACGGTCGCGCAACACCAGCTGGGCGACGGTCTCGGCAGTGCCCGACGATGCCGCGGCGAGTTGGAATCCGAGCCCCCGTACCTCGGGTGCAACGACGGCAAGAGCC
Organism: Ilumatobacteraceae bacterium; assembly: GCA_049433365.1. Classification (GTDB taxonomy): domain Bacteria; phylum Actinomycetota; class Acidimicrobiia; order Acidimicrobiales; family Ilumatobacteraceae; genus F1-60-MAGs027. Next base: position 28,258 of record JBMTET010000011.1, read on the forward strand.
GAACGAACGAAGTGTCGGCATGCGGAGACCGCACTCGGATGCAGCCGTTCGTGGGTGAAGAATCGATCGGTGAGGCGCACAGCCCCGATCTTGAAACTGCGGGCGAAGAGCACTTCGTCGTCAAGGCCGACGACGATCTCGGTCGAACCACCGCCGATGTCGCATACGAGCATGACCTGGTCGTGGACCCCGATGGCGTTGAGCACGCCGAGATGAATGAGGCGCGCCTCCTCGGTTCCCGATACGACCTCGAGATCGACGCCGGCATCCTTGCGTGCCCGCTTGATGAAGTCCGCCCTGTTCGTTGCCTCCCGCACGGCGCTCGTGGCCACCGCACGCAACTTCGCGCCGTGCGAGTCGGCGATCTCGTGCATTCTCACGAGACTGCGCACCCCGCGCTCCATTGCCGAATCGGAAATCTCCTTCATGTCCCCGCCGCCGCGTCCGAGTCGAATCACTTCGCGTTCCCGCGTGACGACCTCGAATCCCGATGACGTTGGTTTGGCAACGACGAGATGGAAGCTGTTCGTTCCCACGTCAAGGGCGGCAATGAGGTCGGACATCCACCCTCATTCCACCACTTCCGCGCAGCCGCATTCGTGCCCGGCGTCTGCTCTCAGCCGACGCCAATGTCCATGAATTCACATGCCCCGAAAGGTGAGGAATTCATGCGCCCCGACGGGCGACCTCGGCCACCGATAGCCTTCAGCGCCTGGAGGTCGCAATGTCCGACGTCACCGCACACAAAGAACCGCCCCGGGCGCACGTTCGGATCACCTATGTCGGCCCCGTGTACCCGCATTGGGAGGTCATCGGGGATTACGGCGACCGATCGGTGCTCGAGGAGTTTCAGGCCCGTGTGCTCGCCCGACTCGCGTTCATTCCGTGGAAGGACTCCCAGTTCCGGCGCAACCGTGAGCGAATCAACAGCGATGCCGATCGCGAGAACATCAGCGTCGAATGGTTCCCCGTCGAGGTGAATTCCTAGTCCGCTGACGCTCGCTGCCGACGAATTCCCGCGGCACGACCAAACGCGAGGTGAACCACGCATGAAGTCTCGGCGATCATCGCGACTTCCCCGGGTTCTCGTCGCGCCGCCTCGGTACCTTGAGCCGATCGACTCCCGATTCATCAACCGTGAGCTGAGTTGGCTCGACTTCAACGAGCGGGTCCTCGTGCTCGCCGAAAGTGCCAACGTGCCGTTGCTCGAGAGGTGCAAATTCGTGGCGATTTCCGCCTCGAATCTCGATGAGTTCTACCAAATCCGAGTTGCCGCGCTGAAGGACCAAATCGCGGGCGGGATCGTGGCGAAAAGCTCCGACGGTCGCACACCCACGCAACAGATTCGCGAGATTGCATCACGAGTGCAGTGGTTCGTCGAGCGCCAGGAGCACCTGCTCGTCAACGTGTTGCGTCCAGCACTCGACGCCGAAGGTGTCCGTGTCGTGTCGTGGTCAAAGTTGTCCAGACGGTCCCGTGACGAACTTTCCGCCGATTTCGAGGCCCGCATCTTCCCCGTGCTCACACCCCTCGCCGTCGATCCGTCGCATCCCTTTCCCTACATTTCGAACCTGGCGCTCAACCTCGCCGTCGTGTTGCGCGACCCCGAGAGTGGACGTGAAGGTTTCGCCCGACTGAAGATCCCGCGCAATTTCCCGCGTTTGCTGCCTATGAACTCACCCGGGGACTTCGTGTTGCTCGAGGACGTCATCGTTGCCCATCTCGACCGACTCTTCCCGGGAATGACGATCGAAAGCGCGGCACGATTCAGGGTGACACGCAACGCCGATCTCAGCCTCGACGACGAAGATGCCGAAGATCTGCTTGCCGCCGTCGAACTCGAGTTGCGTCGTCGCCGCTTCGGTCGCGCGGTGCGCCTCGAAGTGGAGGAGTCGATGCCGGCCCGGGTCGTCGACCTGCTGTGCGACGAACTCGAACTCAGCGATGTGGACGTCATTCGACACCATTCCTGGCTCGATCTCACGCTCCTCCAGCAACTTGGGGCACTCGATATCCCCCGACTGCGCTACGACCAATGGGTTCCGGTAACTGCCGGGCGTCTCGTGGCGGCGCAGGAGGCCGGTCGCAACATTTTCGACGTCATTTCGGCACGCCAACTTCTCGTGCACCACCCGTACGAGTCGTTTGCATCATCGACCGAGGCGTTCGTCGAGCAGGCGGCCCGTGACTCGAGGGTGCTGTCGATCAAGATGACGCTGTACCGCACCTCGGGCGACAGTGCGATCGCCCGACATCTCATTGCCGCGGCCGAGGCGGGCAAACAGGTGGCAGTGGTGCTCGAGTTGAAGGCCCGATTCGACGAAGCACGCAACGTCTCGTGGGCGCGCGAGTTGGAATACGCGGGAGTCCACGTCACCTACGGGCTCGTCGGTTTGAAGACGCATGCAAAATGCATTCTCGTCGTGCGCGACGAGCCCGGCGGAATGAAGCGATACGTCCACCTCGCCACCGGCAACTACAACTCGACGACCGCGAAGGTGTACGAAGACATCGGCTTCTTCACGTGCGAGGAGAGGGTCGGTCGAGATGCCACCGAGTTGTTCAACTACCTCACCGGTTACGGTCGCGAGCCGCGGTACGAGGAGTTGCTCGTTGCCCCGCACCAGATGAAGTCGCGCATCATCGACCTGGTGCGTCGCGAGGCTTCGCACGGCGACAAGGGTCGCATCACCCTGAAGTTGAACGCGATCCAGGAGCCCGACGTCATTGATGCGCTGTACGAGGCGAGCAACGCAGGGGTGAAGATCAACCTCGTCGTGCGCGGGATCTGTTGCGTGCGTCCCGGAGTACCGGGCATGTCGGAGAACATCAAGGTACGTTCCGTGCTCGGGCGTTACCTCGAACATTCGCGAATTTATCGGTTCGAGCACGGTCACGATGCGGGAGAGCCGCTGCATCTCATCGGGTCGGCGGATCTCATGAATCGGAACCTCGAGGGAAGAATCGAGTCGTTGGTCCGATTGACGCATCCCAAGCACCGAGCCTGGCTCGACACAATTCTGGGCTTTCTGCTCGATGATGCGAACGTGCACTACCGACTCGAGTCGGATGACTCGTGGCGGCTCGTCGGGGAACACGGCGGAGCGAACGATGCCCAGCGTCATCTGCACGAGTGGGTTGTACGCACGCAAGTGCGACCCTGATTTGTGCCGTTCACCGAACGTTCAGACGGCAGTTACACCGCGTTCAGCGCGATCTCACCGGACCGCATTGCCGAGCCCGTACCCTTGTCGTCAAGGTCGTACGACGGGAGACCGCAGATGGAAGAGACGAGAAAAACGTTCCACTCCGAGTTGGAGGCGTTGCGTGCAGAAGTGGTGCGACTCGGTGCCTCGGTCATCGAAGCAATTCCCCGGGCGACCGCCGTGTTGCTCAACGGCGACCTCGAAGGAGCCGACTACCTCGTGCAAGCCGACGACGAGATCGATGCTCGCTCGCACGACATCGAGAACCGAACCTTCGAGATCCTTGCGTTGCAGGCACCCGTAGCGGGCGAATTGCGCCAACTCGTTTCGATTCTCAAGATTGTCAGCGATCTCGAGCGATCGGCGGATCTCGCGGTGAACATCTGCAAAGCGGCGCGACGCATTTACGGAAAGGAAATCGACCCAGTTTTGCGCGGGCTGATCTCCAAGATGAGCGAACAAGCCGAGCAGTTGTACACCGCGGCAATCAACTCGTTCGCCGAGAACGATGCAGCGACGGCGGCAGCCCTCGAAGACATGGACTCCTTTCTCGACGGCCTGCACCGCCAGTTCATCGGCTCGATTTTCGAAACCCACGCGCGCGAGCGGATGGATTTGCAGCTGGCAGTGCAGTTGGCGGTCGTGGCGCGCTTCTACGAGCGCATCGGCGACCATGCGGTGAACGTGGGTGAACGCGTCCGATTCGCGCTCACGGGCTGGAAACCCGAACTCAAGGCGATCGATCGCCAACGTCAACGCGATGCCACCGGTGAGTTCCCCCTGCCGACGAGCTGACGTCGCGCGACACGATGGAACTGTTCGTCGCACTCGCCATTTTTCTCGCGGGCGTCGGTCTCGGCATTTCGGTGCGTCGCCAGTCGGTGGCGCACAGCAGAACGGGCGGTGAGCCCGGGTCGTTGCCCGTTTCGGAGGTAACGATGCCATCGAGCAGCGCAACGCCCGACGTCGACGACTCACTCGTCGTTCTGCGCTCGGCACTCGACGCGCTGCCCGCCGGAGTCGTTGTTGCCGATCGCAACGGCGCCGTGACGTTCAAGAACGTGGCTGCCGCGGCGATGACCGGTGTCCGTCACGTCGACGTGCTCGTCGAGGGCGCAGCCGAAGACGTGTTGGCAAGCACGCTCGCCGGGGGCGAGACAAAACGCCTCTTGCAAACCTCGGGTCAACCGACGCGCTCCTTCGACGTTCGGGGTCGCCGCTTGCTCACCGGTGGTGCGATCGTCACGGTGGAGGACGTCACCGAGCGGATGCGAATCGACACCGTGCGAACCGACTTCGTCGCCAACCTCAGCCACGAACTGAAGACGCCGATCGGCGGCATTGCGGCGCTGGCGGATGCAATGATCGAGGAAACCGATCCACAAGTACTGTCGCGATTTGCCGATCGGATCGTTTCCGAGGCGTATCGCCTGTCGCACACGGTCGATGACCTGCTGGATCTTTCGCGCATCGAGTTCGGGGGTGCAGAAAACTGGGAGTCCGTGGACGTGTCACTCGTCGTCAACGAGGTGACGGCGCGCATGCAGCACGAGTCGACACGAACCGGTGTCGCACTGCGCTCCGAGTGCCCCAAGGGGATCTTCGTCAAGGGAGATCGCAACCAGTTGGTTTCGGCGATCGGCAATCTCGTCGAGAACGCGATCAAATACAGCGGTGATGGCAAGCTCGTGCAGCTGCTGGTGAAGGCCAACGAAGCGTCGGTATCGATCGAAGTGATCGACCGCGGAATCGGAATCGCAGCAAAGGACCACCAACGCATCTTCGAACGTTTCTACCGAGTCGACCGTGCAAGGAGTCGGGCGACCGGTGGCTCTGGTCTCGGTCTGTCGATAGTGCGTCACGTCGTGGCCAACCACGGTGGCACCGTGAGCGTCATTTCCGAGGAAGGACGCGGCGCAACCTTCACCATCGTGTTGCCGCGACTGATCAACAACGGTTCGGTGGACGCCGATGCACCGGTCACTTCGCACCAGCATGCAGCATCATCGACTGATGCGGCACCCGCCGACAACTTCCCGCATGAATCCGGCGGGCGCATCGACGACAATGCAGTCACTCGGGGCGTCGACGCGTGAGCACGAACCAACCGACGGTCCTCGTCGTCGAGGACGAGGAATCCTTCGTCGAGGCACTGGTCGTCGGACTCAAGCGGGAGGGGTTCGACGTCGCAGTTGCCCACGACGGTGCCGAAGCGTTGGGAATGTGGGAGGACGTCGATCCCGATCTCATCCTCCTCGATGTGATGCTGCCAAAGGTGTCGGGCACGGACGTCTGCCGCGAGATCCGCAAGCGCAGTTCCGTGCCGATCATCATGGTGTCCGCCAAGGGGACCGAGCTCGACACCGTGGTCGGTCTCGAAGTTGGTGCCGATGACTACGTCGTCAAGCCGTACCGAATGCGCGAGCTGACGGCTCGAATCAGGGCTGCGCTGCGCCGAACGTCGGTGTCGGACGCAGGGGCCGGTACTTCCGACAGTGCCGTCGTCGTCGGGGACGTCTCCATCGATCCAGACCGTCACGTCGTCGTCGTTCGCGGCGAACAGACGAAACTCCCGCTGAAGGAATTCGAACTTCTGTACGTACTCATGGCAAATGCCGGTCGGGTAATGACACGCGAGCAGTTGATCGACCGTGTGTGGGGCAGTGACTACTACGGGGATACGAAGACGCTCGACGTGCACATCAAGCGTTTGCGCTCGAAGATCGAATCCGATCCGACGACACCGCGATCCATCGTCACGATTCGCGGACTCGGCTACAAGTACGAGCGCGTCTGAGCGCGATCAGTCGTATTCGACGCGAGCGATCCACAAACCCGGGGCGCCGATCTCGGCCGGCGTGGGAAGACCGTTGACGGAAGCGAACATGCGACCCAGTGCCTCGCGCCCTCCGCGCTCGATGACCCCGTGAACGAACGCCCGACCGGCGGCAACGCTTTCCCGGTCGAGGTGCAGACCGAGCAATCGTTCGACCACCGTTCGTTGGGTTGATTCCTCCACCCGGCGCCGTCGCACCGCTTCGCTGATTCGTGACGACGAGCCGAGCACTCGGCTCGTCACTTCGTCGACCGAGACGTCGACGAATCCGACGAGTGCGGTCATCGCGGCATCAATGACGGGCTGCAGGCGGTCCTGCTCAGGGGATCTCACGGCGCCGGCGAGCAGTGTCGGATCGTCGACGAACCGCTGCATGAGGCGCATCGGATCCGCGGTTGTCGGGTCGATGTCACCGAGTCCCTGCAGCAAAGCGTCCGGATCCGGACGAAATGCGCCGGCAAACGACGTGACGAGGTCGATGATGTGCCGGCGCACGTGGTCGATGCCGTACACGGCGTGAGTTGCCAACTCGTGCGCAACGACCCACAGGCGAACGTCGTCGGGGGCAAGCGACCATTCGCGGGCGAAATCGTCGACGTTGCCACCGATGATGCGAATCGCGGTGTGTGGTTCGCGCGGAAGCGGGAGGTCGTAGCAACCGAACGACGTCGTGGCCAGGGTGCCGATCATCGAGCCGATCGACATTCCGGTCATCGCGGGAGCGATCATTCGACCGACGTTGGCGAGCATCGCGGCCATCGGATCGTTGCCGTCGGTCCCCGGAGGTTGCAGTGCACCGGCCAGCGACGAAAAAAAGGTGCGCCACTCGGCGAGCGTGTGGTGGACCCATGTGGCTCGATCAACGACGGTGACCGCCGAGGCATTGACGTCGAGTTGCGTGACGTCGCGAACGTGCAGTTCGGCAATTGGTGCGAGACGTTCGATGGCGATCCGTGTCGTCGGATCGACGTTCGTCGGAGTGGCGCCACCGGTGGCCACCATCATCGCCGTTTGGCGGGCGACATCCCAGTGAATGGGACCGTTGCCGGCCATTGCACGAGCCATCTGCTCGAACAACGGGTGGCGAAGTGGATCGACACCCGAGTCGTCACTCACGCGTCCGATGCTACGGGTGGTGCATCGTTGCAGTGCGCGTCGCAATCCGTGGCGGGGTGGTGCCGAGTACGATGAAAGGGATGCCGCGTCATGATCACGCAGTTTTCGGCGAGATGCATGACCTCATCGACCTCCGCCATTCGCCGATTGACGTCGCCGAGTTGTACAACTGGGCGGTGATCGAATCCTGCGGTGCAGTCGTCGTGTTCTCGGGAACCGTACGCGATCATGCCGACGGCCGTAGCAACGTGACGAGCCTCACCTACGAGGCGTACGAGGAGCCGGCGCGGTCGAGGATGGCCGAGATTGCCGCCGAGATGCGTCGACGGTGGCCGGATCTCGGGCGCATCGCAATGGTCCATCGACTCGGTCAACTCGACCTCGGTGACTCGGCCGTCGTCGTGGTCGTCAGCGCACCGCACCGCCCCGCCGCGTTCGAAGCCGCTCGCTTTGCGATTGACACACTGAAGGACAGCGTTCCGATTTGGAAGCACGAATCATGGGCGGACGGCAGCGATTGGGGAACCAATGCGCGACCGATCGGCGACGTTCCGTCGGAGGCGACGCGATGATCGCGATCGCATCGACGCTGAGCATCGTTTTCGCCACCGTATCGATCGTGTCGGCGGGCATCCTTGCGTATCTCGCTGCGGTTGACGGCGGGCGCACCCGACAAGTCGACGGTGCAGCGAAGTTCCGTCAGCACCTTGCGGCACTGTCCGACGACTCGCGTGGGCACTTGCGCCAGCAGTTGCGAGACTCCGGACGGCCCGGGAAGTCGGTGTAGCAATGGCCCGCGACCTTGCGATCGACCTCGGCACGGCGAACACCCTCGTGTACATGCAGGGCAGGGGCATCGTCATGAACGAACCGACGGTGATCGCCAAGAATCGTCGGACCAACGAGGTTCTCGCCACCGGTCGGGAAGCGTGGGACATGATCGGACGCACCCCGAGTTCGATCGTCGCGGTGCGACCGTTGCGGGGCGGGGCGATCACCGACTTCGAAACGACCGAGCAAATGATCCGACTCCTGCTGAAACGCGCGGGCGTGTCGCGATTCCAGCGACCCAAGGTTCTCATCTGCGTGCCGTCGGCGATCACCGAAGTCGAGCGTCGTGCCGTCACCGATGCGACGCGCCGTGCCGGAGCCGCCGACGCGCAGTTGCTCGAACAGCCCATGGCGGCGGCGATCGGCGCCGACCTTCCGATCGACGAACCCGTCGGCAACATGGTCGTCGACATCGGCGGCGGAACGACCGAAACAGCGGTCATCAGCCTCGGCGGCATCGTCACCTTGAAGGCCGAGCGTGTGGGTGGCTTCACCCTCGACGAAGCGATCCAAACTCACGTGCGTCGCGAACACGGACTTGCAATCGGTGAGCGCACCGCGGAGGAAATCAAGATCAGCATCGGCAGCGCTCTGGCGTCATCGGCCGACCGCGACGCCGAGGTGCGGGGACGCGATCTCGTCACGGGTTTGCCGAAAGTCGTCGTTCTCACTGCGGCGGAGATACGTTCGGCGCTCGACGAAGTCGTCACGCGCGTCATCGACTCGGTGAAGGAGTGTCTCGCGGCGACTCCGCCGGAGTTGGCACAGGACCTGCTCACGCGCGGCATCTACCTCGTCGGCGGTGGCGCACTCCTGCGCGGACTCGCCGAACGTCTGCAGCGTGACACCCGAGTACCGGTGAATCTCTCCGATCAACCGCTCGAAGCGGTGGTGCTCGGGGCGGGGCACTGCGTCGAGAACTACCAGGCGTTGCGCGGAATGTTCATGGACGCGCGCCGCTGAGGCGAACTGCGGAGCGACGAACTGAACGTGTTTGCGGACCTGTCGAACGGCGCCGCGGCCTCAATCAATGCAGTTGCGTGGCTCGTCGTCGGTGCCGGTGTGGGTGGATGGTTCGCCCGACAGCCGGTTGAACGACTGAACGCCACCGGCTGGTTCACCCGACTGCGGCCGTGGGAGTCCGACGGCGACCTTTACGTTCGACTGTTCGCCGTACGCAAGTGGAAGCGGCTCGTTCCCGAAGCGGGAACCTGGCTCGGAGGGATGAGCAAAAGGCGCCTGCCCGGTACGCGTCATGCCGATCTGCACAGATTCGCCGCGGAATCGTTGCGGGCCGAGCGGACACACTTCACCTTGCTTGCAGTTACACCCGTGTTCGTGCTGTGGAACGGTCCCGGTTGGTTCGCGGCCAACTGTGCATTCTCGTTGGTCATCAACGTCCCGCCGATCGTCGTTACTCGCTTCAATCGACACCGTCTTGCACGCCTAACCTGATCACGATGTTTCTTCGCGGTCGACTGCAGTGGTCGCTGCTCTCGTTGTCGCTCGTGTCCGGTGTGCTGGCCCTCGTCTCGGCGCGCGTCGCGTCGCAAACGGCGGAGGCCCCCGAGACGACGACAACCACCACGACGACGACAACGACGGTGTACCAGGCACCGATCTTCTACGTCATTCAACGCGGTGACAATCTCTTCCAGATCGCCAGAACGTTCAACGTCGACATGAGTGCCCTCATGCGACTCAACGGAATCTCGAACCCCGACCGAATCGAGGCGGGACAAATTCTCGAGATGCCCCCGGCAACGGGATTCGTGCCCGTTGCACCGTCAACGACGATGTTGCCCTGAGCGTCAGCTCCCGGTGCGATTCGCCGCGACGATGTCGACGATGTCGTCCATGATCAGCGGAATGTCGAAGTCCTTCGGGGTGTAGACGCGGCGAATGCCGAGGGCGAGCAGTCGCTCCCTGTCCTCTTCGGGAATGATTCCACCGACAACGACGGGTGCGGTGACACCGCTGTCGCGCAACCGGTCGATGACGGCGGGGACGAGTTCGAGATGTGATCCGGAGAGAATCGACAATCCGATGACGTCGGGATCCTCGTCGCGGGCCGACGCGGCGATCTGCCCGGGGGTGAGTCGGATGCCGCTGTAGATGACTTCCATTCCGGCGTCGCGGGCGGCGACCGCAATTTGTTCGGCTCCGCTCGAATGGCCGTCGAGTCCCGGTTTGGCGACGAGGAACCGCGGTGGTCCGCCACTCAGCGACGAGCTGCGTCGGGCGATCGTTGCCAATCGCTCACTGCCGGCAACGCTGCGTCCACCGACTCCCGTCGGGGCCCGGTACTCGCCGAACACGTCGCGCATCGCGGCGGCCCACTCGCCGGTGGTTCCACCGACGACGGCGAGCGCAATGGACGGATCCATGACGTTGTCGCCGCGTTCAACGGCACCACGCAGATCGTCGAGCGCGCGGGTGACGGCTGCATCATCGCGTTGCGAGCGCCACCGCGCGAGGTCGGCGACGAGACGTTCCTCGACGGTCGGGTCGACGCGCAGGATGTTGTCGCTCCCACCGAGCGGGGAGGCCTCGGATTCGGTGAAGCGGTTGACGCCCACGACGGTTTGCTCGCCCGACTCGATGCGGCGTGCCCGCTCGGCCATCGAGGCGACCAGGCGCGACTTCAGTTCCTCGACGTTGGCGTACGCGCCTCCAAGTCCGAGGATTTCGTCGATCTCCGACTGCGCCGAGTCGACCAACTGCTTGGTCGTTGCGGTGATCACGTGCGAGCCATCAAAAATGTCGCCGTACTCCAGCAGATCGGTCTCGTACGCAAGCACCTGCTGCATGCGCAGCGACCACTGCTGGTCCCACGGCCGGGGCAGGCCGAGCGCCTCGTTCCACGTGGGAAGCTGCACGCTTCGTGCACGTGCTCGCTTCGACAGTGTGACGGCGAGCATCTCGAGCACGATGCGCTGAACGTTGTTCTCCGGCTGCGACTCGGTGAGACCGAGAGAGTTCACCTGCATTCCGTACCGGAATCGCAACGCTTTCTCGTCGGTGATCCCGTAACGATCGCGGCCGATGCGCTCCCACAGTTCGACGAAGGCGCGCATCTTGCACGTCTCTTCGATGAAGCGGATCCCGGCGTTGACGAAGAACGAGATCGAACCGAACACACCGACGAAATCGTCATCCGACACCTGACCGCTGGCGCGGACGGCATCGAGAATGTCGATCGCATTGACGAGGGCGAACGCCAATTCCTGTGTCGGTGTCGCACCGACCTCCTGCAGGTGGTACGAGCACACGTTCATCGGGTTCCACTTCGGTGCGTTCTTGGCGCACCAGGCGATCATGTCGACGATCAGTCGTCGCGACGCCAGTGGGGGGAGGATGTACGTGCCCCGCGACAGGTACTCCTTGAGCAAGTCGTTCTGGGTCGTTCCGCGCAACCGATGATCCGGCACGCCCTGCTCGCGCGCATTGGCAACGTACAAGGCGAGCAACCACGGTGCGGTCGCGTTGATCGTCATTGACGTGTTCATCTCGCCCGGCGGGATGCCGTTCAGCAAGGTGCGCATGTGGCCGAGGTGGGCGACGGGGACACCGACTTTTCCCACCTCGCCACGGGCGAGTTCGTGGTCGGGGTCGTAACCGGTTTGGGTCGGCAAATCGAAGGCGATCGACAAACCGGTTTGGCCCTTGGACAAGTTGAGTCGGTACAACTCGTTGGATGCTTCGGCGCTCGAATGCCCCGAGTAGGTGCGCATCATCCACGGTTCGTCGCGGCGCGGGCGGGGCATCTGCGCGCCGTTCGTCATGCGATCAGGATAAGCGTCATCGGGTCCCGACGGCCGAGGCGAGCAGCGCAAGGTACTCGTCCCGGGGAACTCCCACAGCTCCGAGGGACTGCAAATGGGGCGTCAGCCACTGCGTATCGAGCAGCGACATGTCGCTGTCGGTCATGAGTTGTACGAGAGCCATCAAGGCGACCT
>JBMTET010000012.1:0-38049 GCA_049433365.1 Ilumatobacteraceae bacterium
CCGCGACTACTTCGGCAGATTGCTGCTGTACGTGTGGCGCGCCGACGGCTTGTTCGTCAACGTCGAACTCGTCGAGCGCGGAGCGGCACGACCGCTCACCATCGCCCCGAATGGTGCGCACAGCGACGCCATCGTCGCCGCGGCGTTTCGTGCCCACGCGTCGCGACGCGGCTGGTGGGCGCACTGCGCCGGTGGCGCATCGCTAGGGTCACCAGCGTGACGTCCCTCGTCGAACGGCTCGGACACGCCCCCGACGCACGGCTCGTCATCATCAGTTGCGACGATCTCGGTGCGTTTCATGCCGGCAACGTCGGGGTTCTCGCAGCAATGCACGACGGCATCGCCACGTGCGCATCGCTGATGGTGCCGGCACCGTGGGCCCGCCATGCCGTGCACCACTTGCAGCCCGACGACGACGTCGGCGTGCACCTCACGCTCAACTCGGAGCACGCCGACTACCGCTGGGGTCCGCTCACGTATGCGCCGTCGTTGCAGTCCGGAACCGGCGGTTTCCCCGCGTCCCTCGACGATCTTTGGGAACACGCCGATCCGCAGGAAGTTCTTCGCGAATGTCGCGCCCAAATCGACCGAGCCATCGAATGGGGTGTCGACGTCACGCATCTCGCTCCGCATCTCACCGCAATCACGTTGCGACCGGAGTTCTTCGACGTGTACCTCGAGCTCGCCGTCACGTACCGCCTGCCGATCAGGCTCCCGTCATCGATCAGCGAACGCGAAGTCGGCTTCGAGTTTCGTCAGCTCGCCCGCGACGAAGGAGTCGTGTTCCCCGATTTCTTCGATCACGACTGGTCGACGGGCAGCCGCGAGCGCGTCGTTCGTTCCATCGATCGGCTCGAACCCGGCGTCACCGAAATCCATTTGCAACCGTGCATCGACACGCCCGAAATTCGCGCCATCGGGCCCCAGAGCGAGGGCTGGATCGACGATTACCATTTGGCAACGGCCGATGCCGACATCCGCGAACGACTGCACCGCAGCGGTGCGGTGCTCATTGGTTACCGCGACTTGCGTGATCTTGCACGATCCGGCGCAACGTCGTAGCCACCTCGCCGGTGCGCAGTCCGCGAAACAACGCACCCGTGCTGCCGTTGGTCTTCAGCCGACCGAGCATGAACGCCGTCGTCGGATCGGTTGCGGCGGCGTCGGCAAGCGACACCGTGACCGTCACCGTCGCGTCCTCGGGACCTTCGACGATCTCTTCTTTCTTGGAGACGACGACGCAGTAGCGGATCGACTCGCGTGCGCCACCCATGTCGATGTCGTGTCCGTTCCTACGAAGCAACCGGGGAACGAATGCCGGCGAACAAATCGTCTTCGAATTCTCCTGCGCGACGGGCGGGCTGGGCGACGAGGCACCTGGCGAGCACCCAATCCTCGTACGGATACACCTCGGCAAGTTCGTCGTCACTGAGTCCGAACCAAAACGGTGCCGACACGTCGACTTGGGTGGCGTGCGCGCGCAGCGCCCCGGATCGCGCCCACAGCCATTCGGCCACGTGCAACTTCGTCGTCACCCGGTGGTCGAGATCCGGGCGCTCGAACCACCCCTCGTCGTAAGGTGACGAGCCGCGCAACTCCATCAATGCTTCGTGCACGGCGGTGAGCCGGGCGCGGGACCACACCGAGTAGTACAACTTCAGCGGCTGCCACGGCTCGCCTGCTTCGGGGTACCACGATGCGTCACCGGCACGATCGAATGCAGCGACGCTGACCTCGTGCACCTTGAGATGATCGGGATGCGGATATCCGCGCTGATCGTCGCCGTAGGTGATCATCACCTGGGGACGCTCCCGGCGAATGATTGCCACGAGACGACCCGTCGCCTCGTCGAGATCAGCGCGGTGAAAGCAGTCGGGATGATCGTTGCTCGGTGCTCCCGCCATCCCCGAATCCCGGTAGCCGAGCATCTCGACGGCGGAAAAACCGATGATTCGCGCCGACTCGGCGAGCTCTTGCGGCCGCATCGCGGCGAGCAACCGTTTCGTCTCATCGGGGTCGAGACCGTGAAACGGTGCGCCGGGCTCGAGCAAGGCCGGATTGTTCACGTCGCCCTCTTCGCCACCCGTGCAACACACGAGCACCGTGCGCACTCCCTCGCGGCCGTACTTGGCCAGCGTTGGCGCGCCCTTCGATGCTTCGTCGTCGGGATGGGCGTGCACAGTGAGCAGGCACAGCCGGTCGTCCATCACTTCGTGAGGCTACTTGTCGTACCCTCGTCAGTCATGCGCAGATCGAACGACGCGGCGTTGCACCCGTCAGTCGCGCGGCGGTTGCGCACGATCGTCGCCGTGACGCTCGTCGGCGTGGCTCTCGTTGCGTGCTCGCGCGACGGTCGTGAGCTGCGACCGGCGACACCCGACCAAAACGCAACGGTGGCGGTGACGACGACACCCGCCATTGACCCACCCGACGAAGTGGTTCCCTTCTCCGTGGCCGGACCGTGGCGCGACGGTGACGTCATTGCCGACGAGCACACGTGTCGCGGTGCCGGCACTCCACCCGGATTGGAAATTCTCGGCATTCCCGCCGGCACGGGCGCACTCGCGGTTCTTCTCGTGGACCTCGAGCAACCCGAACGGCCGTTGTGGCTCGTCACCGATCTCGTCCCCGATGCCCGCGTGCTCGCCGCGGGCGTTCCGCCCGCCGATGCACGTGCCGCGGTCGTCGGCGATGACGGTGCCACCTGGGTGGCACCGTGTCCGGCCGCCGGAGAACGCCGCGAGTACATCCTCAGCGTGTACGCCCTCGATTCCCGGCTTCCCGTCGACGCGACGACGACCGACGTCGATGCGGTGCTCACCGCGGTCGAGGAACGCGCCTTCGACATCGCCGAGGGCATTTTCGTCGTCGGACCGTAGACCGCGGCGCGCAGTTGCGTGGTGACGTGCCACCGAGGGTGGTCACCGCAGTGCGTACCGTGCGCCTGTCACACTGGTGGACATCGACACGTTTGCCGATTCCCTGCCGATTGCCTGCTTTGAGACCGACCACGACGGTCGGTTGACCGCGGCAAACGCCGCGTTTCGCCGACTCGCTCTCGGTGGCGCGCCGTTCACGGTCGGCGTTGCCCCGTGGGTGCAGGCTCGCCCGGCGGAACGCGCCCGTGCCGAGGCGGTGTGGGTGGACGCACAGCGCCGCGGTGCCCCGTGCCATGTCGAGGTCCGCATCGTTCCACTCGGTGGCGACCCGGCGCACGACGACACGTGGATCGCCTTCGACATTCAGCCGGCGACGGACGGTGACGCAACGGTGCGCCGCTGGGTGGGCACCGCGCACGACGTCACCGACGCGGTGCGCCGCCGCACGGTGTCGGATCAACTCATCGGCTTGCTCGACACCACCGCCGACTCTGTCGTCGTGTTCGATCCGCAGCTGCGCCTCACGTATGCGAACGAGGCCGCGCGCGACGTCCTCGGCATCGACGCCGAATCAAGCGCCGGTCGTGCCGCCGCTGTTGATTTCATCGATGCGATCCGCCACCAAGTACCGCGCGAAATCATCGACGATCCCCGCCAGCGTCGCTGGGAGGGAGAGGTCGGCGTGCGCACACCCGACGGCTTCCTGCGAACCCTCGCAGTGACGTTGCAGGTCGTGCGCGACGCAAACGGGGCGGTTCAGCACCATGCGATCGTCGCCCGCGACGTCACGGAGAGCAAACACTTGCAGAACGAACTGCAACGCCAGGCGACGCACGACGCGCTCACCGGCTTGCCGAATCGTGTGCTCGTGTTGCGCCGACTCGCCGAGGCACTCGAACGTGACCGAACGACGAAGCGTGGCGTCACCGTGCTGTTCATCGACATCGACCGGCTGAAGGAAGTGAACGACACGATCGGCCACCACGTCGGAGACCAGCTCATCGTGCACATTGCGCGACGCCTGGTCAACGCGACACGTCCCTCCGACATCGTCGCGCGAATCAGCGGAGACGAGTTCGTGGTCGTTGCGGAGGGGTTGGGTGACGCCGAGGTGGCGATGGAAGTCGCCGAACGCGTGCGCCTCGGCATCACGGGTGAGGTGGTGCTGCAGGGAGTCGACGTTCTCACCGGCGCGAGCGTCGGCGTCGCACTGTCGACTCCCGCTTTGGTTGCCGAACTCGCACCCGGCGATGCCGCCGCCGCACTCCTGTCAAATGCCGACACCGCGATGTACCGCGCCAAACAACGCGGTAAGGGCCGCTGCGAGTTGTACACCGAGGAGATGCGCACCAATGCGCGCGAGCGGGTGCAGCTCGCCGCCCAACTCGAGCGCGCACTTGCCGCCGACGAGTTGTTCGTGGTCTACCAGCCGCTCCATTCCGCACAGTCGTCGCGCGTCGTCGGGATCGAGGCGTACGTGCGCTGGCGACACCCCGACCGCGGCGTGCTCACCCCGGCGAACTTTCTTGCCGTCGCCGTCGAGTCGGGCTCGATCGGGCCGATCGGTGACTGGGTGCTGCGCACCGCACTTGATGCCCTCGTGGCACTGTGCAACGAGGGCATCGTCGAGCGCGGCTGCGCGCTGCACGTCAACGTCGCTGCCCGCCAACTCGGCGATGCCGGATTCGTCGAACGCACGATCGCCGCGTTGCACGCCGCGGGGGTCGAACCGCACCGCCTCGTCTTCGACATCGACGAAACGACCCTGTTCGACGATGTTCCCGGCGTCGTGCGCACCCTCAACGCGTTGCGCCGCCACGACGTGCGCCTCGCCATCGACGATTTCGGCACCGGCTACTCGTCGCTCGCGCACCTGCGCGAATCACCCGCCCAGCAACTCAAACTCGACGGCACTTTCGTGCGCAACATCGGGCGCGACGGCAACGATGATCCACTCGTGCGATCCCTCATTCAGTTGGCGCATTCGATCGGAATGACGGTGGTGGCCGAATGGGTGTCGTCGGCCGATCAACTCAACCGACTGCGGGCCCTCGGTTGCGACGTCGTGCAAGGCAACCATCTGTGTCCCGCCGTGACGCTGGATGATCTTCGTCGCACCCTCGCGCGCACGACGCCGGAGGGCGAGCGCCGCTGAGCGGCCCGGGAATCACTCCGACGGGATCGGTGCCGGTCCCGTGCCGGCGAAGAAACCGAGAACTTCCGCGGACGACGAATCGAGTCGTAACACCGACGCACCGCGCACCGTGTCTCCGTAGGTGCCCAATGAAAAGCGGCGCAGCTTCCCCGTGGCGGCCGGACGCATGAGCGACGCGAACTCCACGACGTCGAGGCCGGGATCCACGAGCAAAGCATCCGATGCGCCGCCGAGCACGGTTCCCGCACGGAACGGATTGGCCAACGTTCGTTCGATCGTCGTCCTCATCAGCAGGGCAACGAAATGGCGTTGCCGCTTGCCGCGACCGATGTCGGAGGTGCCGTCCATGCGCCACGTACCGTCGATCTTTTCTTCGAAGTAACGACTGCGCGCCCACGCCAACGCACCGACACCGTCGAGGTTCTTGCATCCGACGGGAATGAACAACCCGGTATTGCGGTCGCGGGTCGGATACTCGACGCACACCGTGACTCCGCCGACGGCATCGACGAGCGACTTGAATCCCTGGAAGTTGATCTCCAGGTAGTGGTGCACGGGAATTCCGAGCGCGCGTTGCACGGTGCGCACGACGGTTGCCGAACCGTCGCGGTACGCGCTGTTGATCCGATCCGATCCACCCGAGTCGCCGATTTCCACGAACAAGTCACGCGGAATGGAGAGCAGCGAAATGATTCCCGATGATCGCTCGACGTTCATGACGATGAGGGTGTCGCTGCGACGACCCTGCACGTCACCGGTGCCGCCGACGTTCGCGAAGTCGGGATCGTCGGGATTCGTACCTTCGCGGGAGTCGGACCCAACGAGCAGGATGTTGACGAAACGGTCGTCGGTCGGCGACAGCACACCCGCCAACGAATCGTCGCGACGAACGGCGTCGAGTCGTTCGCCGAGCGCGCGACGCACCCCGAACGCACCGGTCACGCACACCGCGAGGGCAAGCACCACGGCCACGAGACGGCGCCGGCTGCGACGCTGACGGCGGCGCGCAACGATTTCGGCGTACGACGTCACTCCGGTCATCGCCGTTCGACGGTACAACTCACGGGGGTGGCGCACGGAGATACCCGCGTCATCGAACGCGACGCAAGTGCACGACGTCGCCGACATCGATCACCCGAATCGACGACCCGTCGTCGACGACGAGGTGACCGTGCACGTCGACGTCGCGGGCCGTACCGACACACTCGGTTGTATCGGCAAACGTCACGCGCACGAGCGCACCGATCGTGTCGAGTCGACGACGATGCTCGTCGGCGAGCTCGTCCGGTGCGAGCCGGGCAACGACGTCGACGTGACGACAGATCGCAGCGACGAGCCCGGCGCGATCGATGGTCGAGCCGGCAAGTGCATTGAGCGCCACTCCCTCCGGTGGCGCCCATCCGACGTTCATGCCCATACCGACGACGACGAAACCGTCGGCAGGAGACGCCTGTGCGAGAGCTCCCGCAACCTTCGCGGCACCGACGACGAGGTCGTTCGGCCACTTGAGGCGAACGTCGACACCGGAAACTTCGTGCGCCGCCCGCGCCGCGCCAAGTGCGACGACCCGCGTCATCCGCGCAACGTCACCCGACTGCTCCCGACGAAAGAGAATCGACATGAGCACGTTCGCACCGCGCGGCGAGTCCCAACGGCGGTCGAGGCGGCCCCGCCCGGCGGTTTGATGATCGGCGACGAGGACCAGCCGATCCGGGGCGCCGCCGCGTGCACGCTCCATGAGATCGTCGTTGGTGCTGCCCGTTTCGCCGACGTGTTCGATCGTCCAGGCGGCAAGCCCCGACTCGGACGGCGAAATCCACCGCGAACTATGATTCCCCTGCGACACAACTTCACCCTAAGCACAGCGTCGGGGCCGCACCGAGCACCCCGCGCCGACGAGAGAACAGGACCACATGATCCGCAAGATCCTCATCGCCAACCGTGGCGAGATCGCCGTCCGTGTCATTCGCACCGCCCGCGAAATGGGCATTGCCACCGTCGCCGTGTATTCGGAACTTGATCGCAACTCACTCCACGTTCGGCTCGCCGACGAGGCCTACGCACTCGGCGGTCAGACCGCCGCCGAGAGTTACCTGAACACCGACGCGATCGTCGACGCGATCCGCAAGAGCGGTGCCGATGCCGTGCACCCGGGCTACGGGTTCTTCAGCGAAAACGCCGACTTCGCGCGCACCATCACCGACATGGGAGTCGCATTCATCGGCCCCCCACCCGCGGCCATCGTCGAGATGGGCGACAAGGTGTCGTCACGCAAGGCCGCATTGCGCGGTGGTGCGCCGATCGTGCCGGGCACGACCGAGTTCGTCACGAGCGCCGACGAGATCGTCGCGTTCGGCAAGGAACACGGCTGGCCGGTCGCGATCAAGGCCGCCTTCGGCGGCGGCGGGCGCGGCATGAAGGTCGTTAACGACGCAGCCACGGTCGTCGAGGCGATGGAATCCGCGCAACGCGAATCGAAGGCATTCTTCGGACGCGACGAGATCTACGTCGAGAAGTACCTCACCTGGCCGCGGCACATCGAAGTGCAACTCGTCGGTGACACGCACGGCAACGTCGTGTGGGTGTCGTTGCGCGATTGCTCGGCACAACGTCGCCACCAGAAGCTCATCGAAGAAGCCCCAGCACCGGCACTGCCCGACGGCGTCGAGGAGGCCATGGGCGAGGCGGCGGTGAAAGCCGCGAAGGCGGTCGGCTACTACAACGCCGGCACCGTCGAATTCATCTACCAGGACGGCGAGTTCTTCTTCCTCGAGATGAACACGCGCCTTCAGGTCGAACACCCCGTCACCGAGGTGATCACCGGCATCGACCTCGTCGAATGGCAGATCCGCGTTGCCGCGGGCGAAAAACTGCCGATGACGCAGAAGCAGGTGAATGCGGCACGACGCGGCCACGGCATCGAAGTACGCATCAACGCCGAGAACCCTGCCGACGGCAAGTTCCTCCCCTCGCCGGGCACGATCACGAAGCTCGTCGTTCCCGACGGATTCGGCGTGCGCTTCGACGGCGGTTACGAAGCCGGCGACACGGTGAGCCAGTTCTACGACAACCTCGTCGGCAAGCTCATCGTGTGGGGCAAGGATCGACCCACCGCAATCGCCCGCACGATTCGTGCGCTCGATGAGATGACGGTCGAGGGTGTGCACACGACAATCCCCGCCGACCTGGCCATTCTCCGACACCCCGACTTTGCCGCCGCGACGCACAGCACGAAATGGGTCGAAGAGCGTCTCGATTTGTCGGGCATTGCCGCACCGGCGCCGGCTCCGGCCGACGACGGTGTCGAACTCGTCGAACGCAACAGCACGGTCGAAGTGAACGGCAAGCGCTTTCGGGTGCGGATGTGGGTTCCGCCACAGGCAGCGGGATCGGCCGCCCCGGCAAAGGCGCGCAAGCCGGGTCGAGCCGGTGGCGCATCGGCCGGGGGTGCAGCGGGCAGTGGCGACGTCGCCGCACCAATGCAGGGCACGATCGTCAAGGTGCTCGTCAGCGAAGGTCAGACGGTGAATGCCGGAGACGCCGTCGTCGTACTCGAGGCCATGAAGATGGAAAACCAGATCCAGGCCGACAAAGCCGGCACGGTGAAGCGGATCAACGTGAAGGCCGGGGACAAGGTGGGCTCGGGCGACGTACTCGTCGTCATCGAGTAAACCGTCATTGAGTGACGTGGCAGCAGGTGGCGAGCCGGGCGCAACGAGCGATGGTGCAGCGTCCGGTACGGACGCACCGATGACTGACACGCCCCCCACCGAACACACCGGAGCCGGACTCGCGGCGGAGCGCACGAGGCGACTCGCCGACATCGCCGCAATGCGCGAGTCGGGCACCGAGCCCTATCCGTACCGCTTCGATCGCTCGCACACCCTCACCGACATTCGCGCGATGCACGGCACGCTCGAGCCCGGCAGCGAAACCGACGACGTCGTTGCGGTTGCCGGCCGGATAATGCTGAAGCGCGACCAGGGCAAGTTGCAGTTCCTCACCCTGCGCGACCGCAGCGACGAGATCCAGTTGTTCGTCAGCAAGTCGGTGGTCGGCGATGCGCTGTTCGATGCGATTGCCGGACTCGATCTCGGTGATTGGGTCGGCGTGAGCGGCACTGTGATGACCACCCGCAAGGGCGAATTGTCGGTGAAGGTGAGTGAACTGTCGTTGCTCGCCAAGGCCCTGCGTCCGATGCCCGACAAGTGGCACGGGCTCACCGACGTCGACACCCGGTACCGGCAGCGCTACGCCGACCTCATCGTCAACGCCGAGGCGCGTCGCACGTTCAAGGTTCGCCATTCGATCATCTCGAGCATCCGTCGCACGCTGACGGCGCACGACTTCATCGAAGTTGAAACGCCCGTGCTTCACGTCGAAGCCGGTGGCGCGCACGCGCGGCCCTTCGTCACCCACCACAACGCGCTCGACATGCAGCTGTACCTGCGCATCGCCCTCGAGTTGCACCTCAAGCGACTCATCGTCGGCGGACTCGAGCGCGTCTTTGAAATCGGTCGCGTGTTTCGCAACGAGGGCATCTCCACCCGGCACAATCCCGAGTTCACGATGCTCGAGTTGTACCAGGCATTCGGCGACTACACCGAGGTGATGGCCCTCACCCAGGAACTCATCTGCAACGCCGCTCGTGACGCCCTGGGCACGACCGTCGTGCGCATCGGAGACCTCGAGTGCGATCTCGCGCAACCCTGGCGCACCGCGCGAATGATCGACCTCGCCGCCGAAGGCGTCGGCGAACCGCTGCACCCGTCGCAACCGGTTGACCACGTCCGCGATGTGGCGCGGCGCAACGGGGTGTCGTTCGAACCGCATTGGGGTTCGGGGCGGATCATCGAGGAGATCTTCGCCGAGAGAGCCGAAGCAACGCTGCAAGCACCGACCTTCGTCACCGGGCATCCCGTCGAGATCTCGCCGCTCGCCCGCGTCGACCGCAACGACCCGCACCTCACGGAGCGATTCGAATTGTTCGTCGGCGCACGCGAACTGGCGAACGGTTTCACCGAGCTGAACGATCCCGTCGAACAACGGCGCCGATTCGAAGACGAACAGCGTCAGAAGGAGGCGGGTGACCTCGGTGCTGGAACCGTCGACGAGGATTACCTGCGGGCGCTCGAATACGGCCTCCCGCCAACGGGTGGTTTGGGCATCGGCATCGATCGACTGACGATGTTGCTCGCCGGTGCTGCGAGCATCCGTGACGTCATCTTGTTCCCCACCCTTCGACCGGAGGTGTTCGAATGAGTCCAGCTACCGATCGCACGTCGGATCACGCATGGGGTGTCGGCACCGCGACGATCGCCGCCGACGGCACGATCCTTGATGCGGCGTTTCGTGCGGTCGGGTGGGGCGCGGCGCTCCCCGACCCGCAACCGTCGACGGGTGAATCGCGCACCGATCCGCGCCGCGGAGTCGCCGTGGTTCCCGTGTCGACCGTCGTCGACGTGACGAAGGATCCGAGCGACGCCGTCGATTCGTACCTGCGCCTGCATCTGCTGTCGCTGCGCATGGCCGCACCCCGCACGCTCAACCTCAACGGAATCTTCGCCACGCTCGCCAACGTCGTGTGGACGGGCATCGGACCGGTGCACGGCTCGGTCATTGACGACGTGCGCGATGCAATGCGCCGCAACGGCGAGCATCTCGTGGTCAACGGCGTCGACAAGTTCCCGCGAATGACCGACTACGTCGTTCCGACGGGCGTGCGCATCGCCGATGCGAGCCGGGTCCGACTCGGTGCGCACCTCGCACCGGGAACCACCGTCATGCACGAGGGCTTCTGCAACTTCAACGCCGGAACTCTCGGTGCATCGATGGTCGAGGGCCGCATCTCAGCGGGAGTCATCGTCGGCGACGGTACCGACATCGGCGGCGGTGCCTCGATCATGGGCACGCTGTCGGGTGGTGGCAAGGAAATGATCACCGTCGGACAGCGTTGTCTGCTCGGTGCCAACAGCGGACTTGGTGTGAGCCTTGGAAACGACTGCGTGGTCGAAGCGGGGTTGTACGTCACCGCCGGAACCGTCGTGACGCTTCCCGACGGCCAGTGGGTGAAGGCGCGCGACGTGTCGGGGATTTCCAACGCACTGCTGCGCCGCAACAGTCGCACCGGTGCCGTTGAACTCGTCACCCGTACCGGCTCGTGGGGCGGTCTCAACGCCGCGCTGCACGCCAACGATTGACGACTCGTCACCGCGCACAGGCAATGATGAACGTCGGCGACAACGGAGAAAGACAACGATGAGCAACGCACCGATGAACGACGACTATTCGACACTGGCGCGGATCATTCGCGACCGCCGCACGAATCTCATCGTCGACCGCGACCGCACGGTGTCGACCGAGGTCGTCGATGAATTGTGCGAGCTCGCCACATGGGCACCGAACCACAAGCGCACCTGGCCGTGGCGTTTTGCCCACCTCACCGGTGAAGCGCGGGCAAGGCTCGGCACAGCGTGTGCCGACGTCATGGCGGCACGTGGCGAGGAAGAGGCGCGCGTGACGAAGACGCGCGGCAAGTACCTGCGCACCCCGTCCGTGCTCGTCGTCGGATCCGAGGCGGGCGACTCGGACCTACGCACGGCGGAAAATCGCGACACCGTCGCCGCAGCCGTGCAGAACCTTCTGCTCGGCGCGACCGCCCGCGGCCTCGCCAGTTTCTGGTCGTCGTGTCCGAAGGGCGCCAACGACGTTGTCGCGGAGCTGTGCGGATTTCCCGCCGACACGACGATCGTGGCGATCGTCTATCTCGGTCATCCAGCGGCAACGGCCCCGGTCGTTGAGCGCCCGGGCGTCGACGTACGACACATCGACGCCTGACGCCGCTCGGGCACCGAACGAATCAGCCGGGGCGGTGCACCCCGAACACGTCGCGCAACGCATCGCTCACTTCGCCGAGAGTGGCGTGCGCTTTCAACGCAGCCTTCATCGGGTACAGCAAGTTGTCGGTGCCACGGGCCGCGGCGCGCACGTCGTCGAGCCGTGCCTGAACCTCGTCGCGGTTGCGGCCGGCCTTGAACGCGGTGAGGTGCGCCACCTGGTTGCGCTCGCGTTCGGCATCGATCTTCAACACCGTCGGCTCGGGTTCCTCGTCGACGGTAAAGCGGTTGACCCCGACGATGACGCGCTCGCCCGAATCGATCGACTTCGTGTACGAGTACGCCGATTCCTCGATCTCATCCATTTGGAAACCGGCCTCGATCGCACTTACCGCACCACCCATCGCATCGATTCGTTCGATGTACTCCCACGCCAAACGCTCGACCTCGTTCGTCAGCGCTTCGACGTAATACGAGCCTGCGAGCGGATCGGGCGTGTCGGTGATCCCGCTCTCGTATCCGATGACCTGCTGGGTGCGCAACGCGATGCGCGCCGCCTCTTCGGTGGGCAAACCGAGCGCCTCGTCGTAACCATTCGTATGCAGGCTCTGCGTACCGCCGAGCACCGCCGCCATGCTCTGCACCG
Organism: Ilumatobacteraceae bacterium; assembly: GCA_049433365.1. Classification (GTDB taxonomy): domain Bacteria; phylum Actinomycetota; class Acidimicrobiia; order Acidimicrobiales; family Ilumatobacteraceae; genus F1-60-MAGs027. The sequence continues at coordinate 12,517 of JBMTET010000012.1, forward strand.
CGACACGCACGACGTTGTTCAGCGGCTGTTGCGCGGTGAGCGTCGCACCGCCGGTCTGGGTGTGAAACCGCATGAGCAGGCTCGCCGGGTTCTTGGCACCGAAGCGTTCGGTCATGATTCGATACCACATCCGCCGGCTGGCGCGGAACTTCGCCACCTCTTCGAAGAAATTGTTGTGACCGTTCCAGAAGAAACTGAGACGCGGTGCGAAGTCGTCGACGTCGAGACCCGTGTCGACGGCAGCCTGCACGTAGGCAATCGCGTTGGCAAGTGTGAACGCGAGTTCCTGCACCGCGGTGCTGCCCGCCTCGCGAATGTGGTAACCGGAGATGGAAATGGTGTTCCACTTCGGGACGTGCTTCGAGCAGTACGCAAAGATGTCGGTGATCACCCGCATCGAGGGACGCGGCGGGTACACGTAGGTACCGCGTGCGATGTACTCCTTCAACAAGTCGTTTTGAATCGTTCCGCTGATCGCCTCGGACGGAATGCCGCGCTCCTCGGCCACCAACTCGTACATGAGCAGGAGGATCGCCGCCGTAGAGTTGATCGTCATCGAGGTCGTCACCTTGTCGAGCGGCAAGTCGGCGAGCAGCGTTCGCATGTCGTCGATCGAGTCGATCGCCACACCGACCTTGCCGACCTCGCCGGCGGCGCGCGGATGATCGCTGTCGTAACCCATCTGCGTCGGCAGGTCGAACGCGCACGACAATCCCGTTTGTCCGGCATCGAGAAGGAACTTGAACCGTGCGTTCGTGTCGGCCGCGGTGCCGAAGCCGGCGTACTGGCGCATCGTCCACAGCCGCTCTCGGTGCATCTTCGGATACACGCCCCGGGTGTACGGTGCCGCACCCGGTGCACCGAGTGCGACCGCCGGGTCGAATCCGGCCAACGACGACGCGTCGTACAACGGTGCGATTTCGATCCCCGAGTCGGTCATCTTGTGCGCCGGCGCAGCGGCTCCGGCTTCCCGTCGTGTGCGCGCGGAACCGTCGGAGGAGCGTGAAGATGTGTCGGACATGAAGGCAAGGCTAGGAGACCACCCCGATGTCGCTCGGGGTCGGCGTCACCGGGCTGCGGCCGCAACGTAGCCTGTGTTCATGACGCTTGCCGAGCACCCGGGCGCGACGAAGTCGATCGACGGAATCCCGCTCACGCCGAAAGAACTCGTCGACATCGGACCGAAGAAGAACCTCACGATCGAAGAGGAGCGCCTCGAGCGCAAGCAGAAACTTGCCGGAGCCCTGCGTATCTTCGGTCGGCTCGGCTTCGGTGAGGGCGTTGCCGGCCACATCACCGTGCGCGACCCGGAGTTTCCCGACCACTTCTGGGTGAATCCTTTCGCCCGCAGTTTCCGGCTCATGCGCGTGAGCGACCTCATCCTCGTCAACCACGACGGTGACGTCGTGTACGGCGACCACCCGGTGAATCGCGCCGCATTCTGCATTCACGCCGCAATCCACCAGGCACGACCCGACGTCATCTCGGCAGCCCATGCCCACACCGTGTACGGCAAGGCATGGGCGTCTCTCGGGCGTCGGCTCGATCCGATCACGCAAGACTCCTGCTACTTCTACGACGACCACGTCGTCATCTCCGAGCAGGGCGGTGCCGTCGTGTTCGAGCCCGAGGCCGGTCGTGAAATTGCGTCAAAGTTTCCCGATGGCAAAGCGGCGATTCACCAGAACCACGGCTTGTTCACCGTCGCCGAGACCGTCGACGCCGCGGCGTACTGGTTCCTGTCTCTCGAACGCAGTTGCATGGCACAGATAATGGCCGAAAGCGTCGGAACGCCGCACAAGATCCCCCACGACATGGCGACGTACACACGCAACCTCACCGCCCACCAGCTCGCAGGATGGCTGAACTTCCAACCGTTGTGGCAGGAGATCTGCCGCACGGATCCCGATCTCTTCGACTGACGTCGCACCCTCGTCGGCACATCGTGATTGATCGTCGCGGCACGGCAGTGCTCGCGGGCGCACCACCCGAGGCGCTCTTTGTCGTCGGGGCAACGAGTCAGTACGTCGGCGCCGTCATCGCCGTGTCGATCTTCGACGAGATGGGCCCGGCTCCCGCGGCTTTCGTTCGCGTGCTCAGTGCGTCGCTCATCCTGCTTGCGGTGAGTGCACCACGGATCGCCCGCGACGGTATGCCCCGCGGTCGCGAACTTGCGGGTATCGCAATTTTCGGGGTCGTCACCGCCCTGATGAACCTCACTTTTTACCTCGCCATCGCCCGACTCGATCTTGGCAAGGGAGTGGCCATCGAGTTCGTCGGACCGATTGCGGTGGCCGCGGCCCGCACGCGCACGACACGCAACGTCGTCGCCCTCGCCGCAGCAGCTCTCGGTGTGGTCGTGCTGTCGGGTCTCGAAATCGACGACGAGCCGCTCGGAGTGCTGTTCATCTTCCTTGCAGCGGCGTGCTGGGCGGCATACATCGTGCTCGGAGCGCGCATCGCTCGCCAGGATCGCGGCATGCTCGGCCTGGGCTTGGGACTCGCCTTCGGCGCCGTGGCAATCGTTCCCTTCTCGCTCGGTGACGTGGCGGTCTTCACGTCGCTGCGCCTTCTTGCGCTGTGCGCACTCGTCGGCTTGTTGTCCAACGCAGTGGGCTACGGAATCGATCAAGTGACATTGCGCAGAATTCCTGTACGTCGATTTTCGGTGTTGCTCGCGCTGCTGCCCGTCACCGCCACGGTGATGGGGGCGGTATTTCTCGACCAAACACCGAGCGTTGCCGAGATGATCGGGATCGCTTTCGTTCTCGTCGGCGTCGTCGTGCAGGAACGCGAAACGTTCGCTCCCGCAGCATGAAGTAACGCCACTTCGCGTGACTTTCCTGCGACCACGCGACGCACGAACCGTGCCGCAACGTTGACGACCAACGTCGGCACCGACGTGGCACATGTCTCGTGCTCTCGTGCAACGGCACTCCAACTACGCACTCGCCATTGCGCCGCCGACGGCGAATCGAGGGGTAGCGTGAACGTTGCGGGCGAAGGAGACCCTTACTTCACCATGCACCCACGCCGACGTTTCACGTCCCTCGTACTCAGTGTCAGCTTGCTGGTCGGCTCCGTCGCCCCGCTCGCTGCTTCCCCTGCCCGTGCAACCGACGGTCGACTCCCCGCTGCATTCGTCGTCAACGGGCGCGGATTCGGCCACGGGCGTGGTCTCAGCCAATGGGGGTCGTTCGGGTGGGCGACCACGTTCGGCCTCGACTGGCAACAAATCCTCGACTTTTATTACGGCGGCGGCACGGGCAACGTCGTCGCACCCCTCGACACGGCGGATCCCGAGATCAAGGTGTGGCTGAGCGCGATGAATCCGCGCAATCTCGGCGGCGCAACGTACGACCAAACCGCCGTCGTCGCCGACGAACAAACGGCCTTGCTCCTCGAGGATCCGGCACCGGGTCGAACGTGGACCTCGCTCGTTGCCCGTGAAGTTGCGCCACGGGTGTACCGCGTATGGGGATCGACGGCGCGTCGTTGCCTGTTGCACACGCAGGACCCCGGTGCGTTCGGATTCGAACTCATCGGCGACGTTGCCGAGCAGGCATCGTTCACAACGATCGTCGGATCCGATCCCGCCGCCGCCCCGACGCAGACAATCGGTTTGTGCGAGCCGCGCACCGCCACTGCGCACCGAGTGCGCTACTACCGCGGCATCGTGCGTGCAACGAACAACGTGCGCAACGAGAACCGCACGATCAACGTCGTCTCGATGGAGAACTACCTGCGCGGAGTGGTTCCGCGTGAGGCGCCGGCCGGCTGGGGGGACGCGGCCGGTGGAGCGGGAATGAATGCCCTGCGCGCCCAAGCCGTTGCGGCACGTTCGTACGCCGCCACGGAAAACCGCTACGCGGGCCTCGCCAACACCTGCGACACGCAGGATTGCCAGGTGTACGGCGGGTCCGCGCTGCGCGAGGGCGTCGCGGAAGCACCGTATTCACTGGAGGATCCGCGCACCGACGCCGCCGTCGCCGAGACGGCGGGGGTCGTCATTCGCACCCGCAACGGAGGCGTTGCGCGCACCGAATTTTCGTCGTCGAACGGTGGTCGTATCGCCGGAGGCACCTTCCCCGCGAAGGAGGATCCGGGTGATCTCGCCGCAAACTCGTCGCTCATGGTGTGGTCGCGGGTGATTTCCGCCGCGCAAGTTCAAGCTCGGTACCCGCAGATCGGCACGTTGACGAACATCTTCACGCAACACGACGGCCAAGGCGGCGACTGGAACGGATACACGATGAACGTGACGTTGCAGGGCACCGCGGGATCCGTCACGGTGACCGGTTGGACGTTCCGCACGGTGTTCGATCTGCCCGCGCCCTGGTACGGAGTGCAGGGAGTGTTCGGAGCAGGATTCGACGAGGGTCCGGTCGGACGAATGCTGCTCATCGGCGATTCGGTGGGTGAAAGCATCGCCCCCGAGTTCCAGCGCATCGTCGCCCCGGCCTACCCCGGCATCAACTACCAGGCGCTGTCGCGACGCTGTCTCGCCGGAGCGGGATGCGTACAACCCGAGATCGGCCTGCCCGATGCACCGTCGGTCATCAATTCGTTGACCGGCGACCAGTCGCCCTCCGTGGCGATTCTGCAGCTCGGATACAACGACAATCCGGGCACGTTCGCCGCCGGGGTCGACCAAGTGGTCGCATCGCTGAATTCACGCGGAGTGCAGCGGATCGTGTTCGTCAACCTCTCCACTCGGCGCGCCACCGTCGACTATTCGACGTCGAACGCGGTGCTCGCCGCCGCAGCGAGTCGCTTCCCCAACGTCAGCGTTCTCGACTGGAACACGGCGAGCAGCGGGCCGGAACGCGATCGCTGGTTCACCGACGGGGTTCACCTCACGGCGACCGGTCGCACCGAGTTCGCGCTGTTTCTGCGCCGCCAGCTCGACGACTTGCGTCGCGCCGGTGTCATCACCCTCGGCGCCGGAGCAGTCATCCCGATGGCCGTTCCGCTCTCCCAGGGCGAACGCGGCGCACCGATCGCCACCGTCCAACAGTCGCTCAACGTTGCCCTCGGCCTGAAGCGTCGCCAGCGCCTCGCCACCGACGGCGTGTACGGCAAGGGAACCGCAGCCGCCGTGGCGCGATTCGAGGAAATCAATGCGCTTCCCGTCGACGGAATCGTCGACGAGCAGGTGCTTGCCCTGCTCGGCATCGACGCGAACGACTTCGTTCTTGCCCGCGGGGCACGACAGGCGTCGATTGCCACGATTCAGCGCGCACTGTCACGAGTGCTCGGCATTCGGCTCGCGCCCGACGGTGTCTACGGCAGCGGAACGCAGCGTGCCGTCACGCGATTCCAGAAACTCACCGGGCTGAAGCGCACGGGCGCCGTCGATCGTGCAACGTGGGTCGCGCTGCTCAACGCGTCGGCTGCGCAGGGCTGAACCTCGCGCGCCACGCCTCGTCGCTCACCAACTGCGGATAGGCGGCGCGGTACTCGCGCTTCAGCCGACGGTACGAACGGGCAAGGTCGACGACGACTCGGGCGACTTCGCCGAGCAGCCGGAAGAATCGTGCGCGGTCGCGACGACACACGAACCCCTCGGGCAGCCGGTCGTGACGGTAGAGAATCGTGTCGTAGCGCACCGCCAGACCGACGGCGCGCGAATCGATCGGAGCGGTGCGAATGCCCCGGCGACGCAGCCACTTGGGCAGCACGAAGCCGCCGACGAGGGGAACCGACAGCGCCCATCCGATGAGTCGAATCGGCTTGGGTCGCGGACGTGACAGCGGCACCGCGGCAAGATCGGCGGGCAGGGGGCCCGGCTTTTCCTCGGTCACCTTGCGCAAGTCGTCGTGCAATGCGGTGTGATCGACGCGAGCCAAAGCGGCGGGACCCTCGAGATAGGCGCGCATGCCACGAATCATGTATTCGGTGCTCGCATAGCGGAACGAAAACAGGTTGCGGAACGACAGTGCCACGAAACGACGCGCGAGATGCCACCAGCGGTGCCGCGGGAACACGAGCGTGTCGATGATCGCGAAGTTGCGCTTCTCGTAGAACAACGACGACGGATTGTTCTTCAATCCGAAGTCGGCGTGCCACACGACGACACCGTTGAGCGTGACACTGTGTTTCCCGGTGTGCATGAGTCCGAAGGCAACGTCGTCGCCGCGCACGAAGATCGGCAGCGGATTGTCCCGGGTGATGTCGATGGGGAACGCCGTGTACCACCACGCCGTGTAGGCCATTTTCTTTTCCGCTGCGTCCGTGAGCACGAGTCGACGATCGCGCAGGTCGTCCTCGCGACCGATGGCACGCAACGGGTACAACGAGCGCCAGCGGTACTTGCTGCCCGCCTCGAATTGCATCCACGGGCGCTCCTCGCTGAGCATTGCACCGTGCACGCACAACGACGGGTTGCGGGCGAAGCGGAACAGCGCCACCGTGCGCACGAGGGACTCGGTCTCGAGCCGCACGTCGTCGTCCATGAACAACACGTGCGTGGCCCATCCCTCCTCGCGAAGGTGCATGAGCCCACGGGCGAATCCCCCGGCACCGCCGAGGTTCGCGTTGCCGACGACGGTGAGTGCGTCGGTCTCGCCCACCCCGAAGTCGACGTTGCGGGCGTTGTCGACGACGAGAATGCGCACCGTTGCGGCGAGCTCGGGTACTTCGCCGATGGCACTCAAGACCGACTTCACCGTCGGGATGACGTAGTCCTGACGATTGAACGTGGTGATCGACAGGGACAAGCGAACGTCGCGAAGCGGTCGTGTCGCAGTACGCCACTCGACTCGTCGAACATCGACGCGGCCCTCCGCCCGGACCCGCACGTAGTGCACGCCGTCGACAAGTGATGCCGGGTCGCCCACGGCGATGTCAACCGGCTCGGCCCCGAGTCGGGTCGTAGCCCGGACGATCTCGCGGCCGTTGCGCACCCCGACGAGTTCGGCAACCCCGTCACCCGTGGCAACGACGCGCGCAACGAGATCGTGCACCGCCGTGAGACGCCGCCAACGACCGGTGTGAAAAACACCGAAGGACGTGTCGAATGACAGCACCGCTCCCGCCTCGAGACGCATCCCCGCCGCGTCGGTACCCACGTTCCCCGTGGTGCGCACGTACAGCTCGGGCTCGGCCTCGCCGAGGGGAGCAACGAGCGAGCGCTGAATGCAGTTCGTCATCAGCCGAGCGGGTCCACGACGAACGGCGGCGGCATCCCACCGGCGGCGAAAGCGGCGCGCGACACGTCGGCAACGTTCAATGCCTCGTGAATGGTGACGTCCATGTCGAGGTAACGATAGGTGCCGAGGCGACCGAGGAACGTGACGCCGCGCTGCTCGCGCGCGCGCGACACGTATCCGACGAGCTGCTCCTTTTCCTTCACCAGTCGAATCGGGTAGTACGGCACGTCGTCAGGGCCGCACAACCGGCTGTACTCGCGATAGATGACGCTCGAGTCGTGCGACTCCCACGGGGCGAAGTGTTTGTGCTCGGTGATCCGCGTGTACGGCACGTCGGCATCGCAGTAATTGACGACGGGGCAACCCTGGTAGTCACCGCTCACGACTTCGGCATCGAAGTCGAGCGTTCGGTAACCGAGGCGACCGTATTCGTGATCGAAGAAGGCATCGATCGGGCCGCTCCAGTACGTGTGGTCGAACGACGTCATCTGCGACCGCCGGAACGGTGTCGACAGGTGCACATTCACGTTCGGATGGTCGAGGATCGCCGCGACGATCTCCGTGTACCCCTGCGCCGGAATCCCCTGGTACGGATGGTTGAAGTACGAGTCGTCGGGGGTGAAACGCAACGGAAGTCGGGCGAGAATGCTCGCCGGCAACTCGCTCGGATCGACTCCCCACTGTTTGCGGGTGTAGCCCTCGAAAAATGCCGCGTACAGCTCCGGCCCCATGAACCGCAATCCCTGGTCACGAAACGACACCGGGTCGGTGATCGTTGCGTCGGCCTTCCCGGCGATGAACCGCTCGGCCTCCTCCGGGGTGAAGTTCGTGCCGAAGAAATCGTTGATCAGCGTGAGGTTCATCGGCAACCGGTACATCCGGCCACCGGACATCGCGCGCACGGTGTGCCGGTACGGCTTCATCTCGGCCCATCGCCGCACGTAGTTCCACACCCGCTCGTGTTGGGTGTGGAAGATGTGCGGACCGTAAACGTGGACCATCACCCCGTTGTCGTGTCGCGCGGTGTGGCAGTTGCCGGCCACGTGGTCGCGGGAGTCGAAGACGTCGACGCGGTGGCCGTCCTCGGCGAGTTCGCGGGCCACGACCGCGCCGGAGAATCCCGCCCCGACGACGGCAGCGTGGATCGGCACGCAATCAGTCTAGAAACGGTCGGCGATGCGGCCCGTCACGCTGCAGTCACGGTGTAGCGAGCCGTCAGTGCGACAACCACGGTGCACACGCACCGTCGAGGTCGCGCACTTCGATGCGATCGCGGTTGTCGTACGTCACGGCGTTGCCCGGATCGGCCTGCAACTTGAACGTACGGAAGGTCATCTCCGTCGTGTCAATCGACAGGATGCGACCGATGAGCGAATCGCCGAGATCGAGCAACAACTTGATCGCCTCGAGAGCCTGAATCGAGCCGACGATGCCGGGCAACACTCCGAGCACACCTGCTTCGGCGCAACTCGGTGCGAGTTCGGCCGGCGGCGGTTCCGGAACCATGTCGCGGTAGGTCGGCCCACGCAACGGATGGAACACGCTCACCATTCCCTCGAACCGGAAAATCGAGCCGTGTACGACGGGAATGCCGAGCTTCACACTCGCATCGTTGAGCAGGTACCGCGACGGGAAGTTGTCGGCGCCGTCGACGATCACGTCGTAACCGGAAATGATGTCGATGATGTTGCTCGCCGCGAGTCGCGTGTCGTAGGTGACGACGTTGACGTCGGGATTGAGCATCGTCAGCGTCTTTTTCGCCGAGTCGACCTTGCGATCGCCGACACGGTCGATGTTGTGCAGGATCTGGCGCTGCAGGTTGCTCGCATCGACTTCGTCCATGTCGACGATGCCGATGGTCCCCACGCCTGCGGCAGCGAGATACAGCGCGGCCGGCGAACCCAATCCGCCCGCACCGAGGAGCAACACTTTGCTCGCCAGCAGTTTCGCCTGACCGGCCATACCCACTTCGGGCAGCAACAGGTGCCGCTGGTAACGATTCTTCTGCTCGGCGGAGAGTTGCACGGGAGTCGTCCACGGTCGGCCCTCGTCCTTCCACTTGCCGAAGCCCCCGGCCATGCTCACGACGTTCGAGTAACCGAGTTCCTGCAGAGTTTTTGCCGCGAACGCACTGCGCACTCCCCCGGCGCAATACACGACGACCGGCGCGGACTTGTCGACGATGCGAGTCTCGATCTGCGCTTCGAGATGCCCGCGCGGAATGTGAATGGCCCCGGCGAGTGCTCCCTGTTCGAATTCGTCGGGTTCGCGCACGTCGAGCACCTGCAACGCCTCGGTGGCGAGTCGACCGGCCACGTCGGCGGTGTCCACTTCGGAAATGAGGCGCTTGGCTTCGGCAAGCAGGTCACGAAACGTCGGCATTCCAAAAGCCTACCTATCTGGTCGGGTTTTCCACACGGGGTGTCTATCGGCCTGTCGCGGGATCCTCGGCGGTGCCGCAGAGATTCGGCACGACGAATTCGATGTCACCGCGAATGATCTCGTCGGCAAGGTGGTCCATGTCGGTTGGCGCACCGTTGACGATGATCACCCTGGCCCCTGCTTCGCGGGCCCGAGGCACGCAGTTGGCCACGGGATACACCGACAACGTCGTGCCGATCGCCACGAACAGGTCGCAGTCCTCGGCTGCCGCCATCGCCTTGTCGATGACCTCACCGTCGAGGGACTCGCCGAAGAGGATCGTGTCGCTCTTCAGGATGCCGCCGCACGATTGGCACGAGGGATCGGGGGTGGTGTCGTTCACCCGGGTGAGAGTGTCGCGCATGTCGCGCCTGTCGCCGCACGACCAGCACCGCGAGCGCAGAATCGTGCCGTGCACCTCGTGTACGAGCCGCGGATCATGCCCCGCAACCAGATGCAAACCGTCGACGTTCTGGGTGATGACGGCGCGCAACTGCTTTCGCTCCTCGAGGCGCACGAGTGCGCGGTGGGCGCGGGTGGGACGCGGCTCGCGTTCGAACCACGCCAACCGACCCTGCCACGCCGCACGGCGCACTTCGGGGTCGCCGAGATAATGGCGCAGGGTCGACGCTTTCTCGGCGGCCGGATTCTTCGTCCACACGCCGTTGGGTCCGCGAAAGTCGGGAATTCCCGCCGCCGTCGACATTCCCGCGCCGGTGAGCACGGTGATGCGTCGTGCCGCAGCCACCATGACCTCGGTGCGCGTCAGTGCATTCGTGTCGTCGAGTGCCACGGTTGAACCAGTGTGCCACCCCCTACGGCGCGGCGGACTGCACCTCGCGTCGGTAGTCGCCGAATGCCGTTGCAAACACGGCGGCAAGGTCACTCGGAATGTACGTGTCGACGTCACCGGTCGTGGCAAGTACGTCGGCGGCGCGACCGTGGATCCACACCCCTGCCGTTGCGGCGGCGAGCGGCTCCATTCCGCGGGCGAGCAATCCACCGATGAGGCCACTGAGTACGTCACCGCTGCCCGCTTTGGCCAGACCCGCGTTTCCCGTGGGTGATTCCCACACGGCACCGTTCGGGGCGGCGACGAGGGTGCGGGCACCCTTCAGTACGACGACTGCACCCGTGGCAGCGACGAGCTCAACGATCCAACGTCGTCGATCGCCGTGAACCGCGGCCCGATCACCACCCAACAGCCGTGCCGCCTCACCCTCGTGCGGAGTGAGCACCAACGGAATCGTTCGCTGCCGCACCGCGGCGCGCGCGAAGATCTCGGTGCGGTGCCGGCTCATCGCATTGAGGCCGTCGGCATCGACGAGCACGGGAACGTGGGCAACGAGATCGAGCGCCCGATCGAGCCACGCTTCGACGCCCGCTCCGAGGCCCGGGCCGACGACGACCGCGGTGGCGTTGCGTACGGCATCGGCGATGACACCGAGGTCCACACTTTCGATCGTTCGGCGTGTCGCATCACCACACGGATGCGTGAGCGCCGAGGGCACAGCTGCAGCAAGGTCGGCGGTGATCGCACCCGGGCAGACGATGTCGACGTAACCGACTCCGCTGCGCAGCGCCGCTGCGGCGCACAACACCGCCGCACCGGCCATACCGTGCGCTCCCGCCACGACGACGAGTCGTCCCATGCGGGACTTGTCGGTGTCGTCTGCTCGTGACGGGAGCGCCGGCAGTGTCATCAGAACAGCGGGCTACCGAGCGTCCAGCCGAACAGGTCCCCGCCGTCGCGGGCGAATACGAAGAGGGCGAGACCCGCGCCGGCGAGGGCAATGTTTTTGAAGAACCCGGCTTGCTCCGCAGCCTTTGCTTGCGGGTCGGTCACCGTCCAGAAGTTGTGCATCCACACGCCGGTGACGAACGCAAGCGCGGCGAGCACGAGCGCAGCGAGGTCGGCCCACACACCGAGGATGAGGCCGGCAGCACCGAGCACCATCAATGCGCCCGATGCGAGCACCGACAACTTCGCCGCGGGAACCTTCTTGAACTTCGCATAACCGGTCATCGCCTCGGTCTGGGCAAAGTGACCGAGACCCGATGCGAGAAAGACGAGCGAGAACAGGATTCGCCCGACGAGTGTGAGTGTGTTCATTGCATTGATCCTTTGTCGTTCGCTACAGATGATTTCTGCGCACACCGAACGTACAGTGGCGTCGCGGTGTCATGGTGTCACGGCGTCGCGGTGTCACGGTGTCACGGCGTCATTTACTTGCGGCTACGACTGCAGCCATACACATCGCGGCGGTAAAGTCTGAGTTCCGATGATGACCATCCAACGCGCCAACGAGCGGCTCCATACACAAATCGATTGGCTCGATTCGTGGCACTCGTTCTCCTTCGGGAGCCAGTACCACCCCGATCACATCCGCCACGGACTGCTGCTCGTGAACAACGACGACCGCGTCGCTCCTGCCGGCGGCTTCGGCACGCATTCCCACAGGGACATGGAGATCGTGACGTGGGTGCTCGACGGTCGCCTCGAACACCGCGACTCGCAGGGCAACCACGGGATTCTCTACCCCGGACTCGCCCAGCGCATGTCGGCCGGCACGGGAATCGCCCACTCCGAGTTCAACGCCAGCGACACCGAACCGGTCCACTTCATCCAGATGTGGGTGCAGCCCGACACCACCGGAATCGCCCCGGGTTACGAACAACGCGATCTCAACGACTCACTGGCCGCCGGCGGTTTGCGCGTCATCGCCTCGGGCAAGAACCGACCCGATGCCATTCACATCAACCAACGCGATGCCGAATTCAGCGTCGCGCGGCTCGCCGCGGGCGAAACGGTGACGATCCCGGCCGACGGCCACGTGCACGTGTTCGTCGCCCGCGGTGCGGGCAACTTCGACCCGGCAACCGCCGACACCGTTGCCGTCGGCGAAGGTGACGCGGTGCGACTCACCGCGCACGGCGAATCACGATTCACCGCAACGACGCCTTCGGAAATCCTCGTCTGGGCAACCGCCTAGGCGCGATTCGTCGGTAGTCGGCAACCGCGCAGCGACGCGGTCACCGCTTACCGGCGACGGAAAGACTCGGCGAGCTCGATGAGCAGGCGGGTGCCGTACGCGGTGCCACCGCGCTGCAACCAGCCCGCATCGGCATCGGCCCACATCGGACCGGCAATGTCGATGTGCGCCCACGGAATGCCCGCCGTGAACTCGTCGAGGAACAGCGCCGCCGTGATGGCACCCGCGTCCGCACCGCCGACGTTTTTCATGTCGGCGATGTACGAGTCGAGCATCTTGCGGTAGCTGCGCTCGAGGGGCAATTCCCACACCTTTTCATCGGTGGTCTTGCCGGCGGCGAGAACCTGTCCGACGAAGCGATCGTCGTTGCCCATGACACCGGACATCGCCGGGCCGAGAGCCCGAGCGCATGCGCCGGTGAGTGTGGCGATGTCGACGATGGCATCGGGCTTCAACTCGGCAGCGAGCGACAACCCGTCGGCAAGGATGAGTCGACCCTCGGCATCGGTGTTGTGAATCTCCACGGTCTTGCCGTTGCGCATGGTGAGCACGTCGCCCATCGCCAGTGCACTACCCGAGGGCAGGTTGTCGGTGCACATGAGGTACGCCGTGACGTCGGCACGGCACCCGAGCGACTTCAGCGTGCTCATTGCTGCAAGCACCGCAGCGGCGCCGCTCATGTCGGCCTTCATCATTGCGTGCGACGGATCGGACGGCTTCAGGCTGATACCACCGGAGTCGTACATGACGCCCTTGCCGACCATGACGAGGTGCGGTCGCGACGACTTCTTTGCCGCTGACGTCTTGGCGCCACTCTTGGCCCGGGTGCGCGGCGCGCGATAGACGAGTTTCACCATGCGCGGCGGTTGGGTGCTGCCGCGGTTGACACCGATGATCCCACCGCAACCCATCGCCTGCAGCTTGTCCTTGTCGTACACCTCGACGCGCAGCCCCGACTCGGCCGCAACGCGCTGGGCGTGTTCGGCGAACATCTTCGCCGTGAGGTGTGCAGGTGGCATGTTGATGAAGTCGCGAGCCATCGCCACGGCCGAACCGACGACAGTGCCGCGCCGGGCGCCGTTCGACGTTGCGGTGTACGACTTCGCATCGGCAACGAGCTCGACGGAAGTGAGCTTCGAGCCGAAGTTGCGGTCGGATTTCAGCGCGCCGTACCGATTCGTGGCCAAGATGAGGCCCTCGGTGACTGCTTGGGCGGCGGCGGAACGCTCCCCACGCCCCACCCCGGCGAGCGTCGTGGCGAGCGAACGCGCCTTGCCGGCAGCGCGCGCCACTGCGGCAGCGGCCGTGCGCAACTCATCGACGCCCGCCGACGTACCGGCTCCGACGCCGACGGCAATCAGCAACTTCTTGCCCGCCGATGGCACGACTTGCGCCTGACCGACGTTGCCCTCGAACCCGAGTGCGGTGAGTTGCTCGCGGGAAATGCCCAGTTCGGCGGGAACGGCCTTGTCCGTGGTGACGGGAATGCCGACTGCGTCGGTGGCCGATGCTTCACGAACGACGGTGACTGCGAGTTGATTGTGGCTCATGGGGCCCGAGCCTAGTGACGCCCATTGTCGGTACTCATCGGGCGCAACGAGCACCTCCAGACCGGGGATCGATCAACACTGCACCCGTCGGTGACACGACAATCGGAAAAGCAACGGGGAACACCGGCAGTTGGCGAAGTAGCGGTTGGCGAACCGGCAGTCGGTGCCGTGTCAATCGGTAACGCTGCGCACGGGGAGGGATTCGCCCTCCTGCCAGCGCGCCAGCGTCCACAGCAGGTCACTCAACCGGTTGAGATACGGACCCGTGTGCGACGGCGGTGGTGCAGCCGACAATGCGTGGCGCTCGGCGCGGCGCACGACCGTGCGGCCGACGTCGAGCAGCGCCGACACCTTGTTCTGTCCCGGAACGACGAACTCGGTGGGCGGAGTGAACCGCTCGTCGAGGGCATCGATCATGTTTTCGAGTTTCGTCACCATTGCCTCGGTGACGCGCGACTTTCCGTCGACGAGCTTGCCTCGATTCTCCGGCAGCGTGGCCAATTCGGCCATCAACACCCACAAGTCGCGCATGATGTGCACGAGCGCATCGTCGAGTTCGGAGCCCTTCCCCGACTCGGCACGAACGAGACCGAGCACCGCCTGGGCTTCGTCAACCGCACCGTATGCGCGCGGAAGGGCGGAGTCCTTCGGAACTCGACCGCCGTAGAGCAAACCCGTCGTTCCGTCGTCACCGGCTCGCGTGTACACCTTGTCCCGAGCCATCGCTTCCGATGCTACGTGTCTTAGCCTGACGGACACGATGCGCAGCACCGAAGTCTCCGCCTACATGCGCGCCGTCGACGAACGGGTCGTCGTTTTCGACGGGGCCTTCGGCACGTACGTGCAGGGCAAGGACCTCACCGCCGATGATTTCGGCGGACCGCAGTTCGAAGGCTGCAACGAATTGCTCGCCGTCACCCGCCCCGACGTGATCGCGGAGATGCACGACGAGTTCCTGAAGGTGGGCGTCGATGCAATCGAGACGGCGACTTTCGGATCTTTTTCGACGGTGCTCGCCGAGTACGGAATCGCCGATCGCGCCTACGAGATCACCCTCGCGGCAACGCGCATCGCCCGCGAGGTCGCCGATGCGCATGCAACCGACGGCCGGGCGCGCTTCGTCGCCGGCAGCGTCGGGCCGGGCACGAAGTTGCCCAGCCTCGGACACATTCGGTTCGGCGAGTTGCGTGCCACCTACGAGGAGCACGCCCGGGCTTTGCTCGACGGCGGCATCGACCTCTTCCTCATCGAGACGTGCATGGACTTGCTGCAAATCAAGGCGGCGATGCAGGGAGCGAGGCGCGCGATGCGCACAGTCGGTCGCGAAGTACCGATTCAAGTGCAAGTGACGATGGAAACGACCGGCCGGATGCTCGTCGGTACCGAGATCGGTGCCGCGCTCGGCGCATTGCTGCCGATGTCACCCGACGTAATCGGCATCAACTGCGCAACGGGTCCCGCCGAAATGCAGGAACACCTGCGTCATCTCTCGCGGCACAGCCCGATTCCGATCAGCGTGCTGCCCAACGCCGGCTTGCCGAGCGTCGTCGACGGTCGCACCCACTACGACCTCACCCCCGAACAACTCGCCGAGTACCACCGCCATCACGTCGTTGACCTCGGCATTCACGTCGTCGGCGGCTGTTGCGGAACCACCCCCGAGCACCTGCGAATGGTCGTCGAGGCGGTGCGCAACGTCTCCCCCGCGCCACGCACCCCCCAACACGAACCCACCGTGACGTCGCTGTACTCACCCGTCACCCTGCACCAGGACAACAGCGTGTTGTACATCGGTGAGCGCACGAACGCCAACGGCTCACGGGCGTTTCGCGATGCGCTGCTCGCGACCGACTGGGACACCTGCACCGCAATGGCCAACGAACAAATCCGCGAAGGAGCGCACGTGCTCGACGTGTGCGTCGACTACGTGGGGCGCGACGGAACGCACGACATGGAGGAGATCGCTTCGCGATTCGCCGGTCAGGCGAGCGTGCCGCTCGTCATCGACTCGACCGAACCCGAGGTCATGGAAGCCGCGCTGCAACTCGCCGGCGGTCGGTGCATTCTCAACAGCGCCAACCTCGAAGACGGCGAGGAACCGGGTCGGCGCATGGATCGCGTCTTCGGACTCGCCCGCGACTACGGTGCCGCCGTCATCTGCCTGCTCATCGACGAACAAGGTCAGGCGCGTGACGTCGAATGGAAGATGCGCATCGCCCACCGACTGCACGACATCGCCACGACGCGGTACGGGCTGAAGTCCGAGGACCTCATCTTCGATCCGCTCACTTTCCCCCTCACCACCGGTGATCCGACGCTGCGCCGTGACGCGATGGAGAGCATCGAAGCGATCCGGCGCATCAAGCGGGAGATTCCCGGGGCGATGACGGTGATGGGATTGTCCAACGTGAGTTTCGGTATCAACGCCGCCGCGCGACAGGTGCTCAACAGCGTGTTCCTCGACGAGTGCGTGCAGGCCGGGCTCGACGCCGCAATCGTGCACGCGAGCAAGATCCTTCCGCTGTCGCGGATCAAGGCGGAGCACGTCACGTTGTGTCGCGACCTCATCTTCGACCGCGGCACCGGTGACTACGACCCGCTGCAGTCGCTGCTCACCGCATTCGAGGGCGTCACCCTTGCCAAGCCCGAGAAGCCGGACCGCAGCGGCTGGCCGGTGCGCGACCGACTGCGCCAACGAATCATCGACGGCGACCGTGACGGACTCGTCGATGATCTCGACGAAGCCCTCGCGACGGGCCTGAAGGCGCTCGACATTGTCAACGACGTACTTCTCGACGGCATGCGCGAGGTCGGCGAACTCTTCGGTTCGGGGAAGATGCAGTTGCCCTTCGTGCTGCAAAGTGCCGAGACGATGAAGGTTGCCGTCGGCCACCTCGAACCGCATATGGACCGCGTCGCGGGCTCCACGAGCAAGGGCAAACTCGTACTTGCCACCGTCAAGGGCGACGTGCACGACATCGGCAAGAACCTCGTGGACATCATCTGCACGAACAACGGCTACGAGGTGCACAACATCGGCATCAAGATCCCGATCAGCGAAATGATCGCCAAGGTGCAGGAAGTCGACGCCGATGCGCTCGGCATGAGCGGCCTGCTCGTGAAGAGCACGCTCATCATGCGCGACAATCTCGAGGAACTCAATCAGCAGGGGCTGTCCCACATTCCCGTCCTGCTCGGAGGTGCGGCACTGACGCGCAGTTACGTGGAACGCGACTTGCGCGAGGTGTACGCAGGGCGCGTCTTCTACGGCAAGGACGCCTTCGAAGGCTTGCGCACCCTCGACCGCCTCATGGAAATGAAGCGCACCGGCGTCGACGATCCCGATTTCGGACGTGTCGCCGTCGGGCGGTCGATGGCCGAACGTCGCGGCAACGCAACCGCGGTCATCGACCTGCCACGCCGCTCGCCCGAGGTTGCGACCGACAACCCGGTCTTCGTTCCGCCGTTCGTCGGGTCACGTGTGGTGAAGGGAATCGCCATCGACGAGATTGCCGAGTACGTCAACGAAACGGCCCTGTTCCGCAACCAGTGGCAGTACCGGCCGCTCGACGGCGAAACCGACGACGACTTCAAGACGCGTATCCGCCCCGAGCTGCGCGCACTGCTCGCCGAGGCAAAAGCGGCGGGGATGCTCGTACCCCAGGTCGTCTACGGCTACTTTCCCGCCAACTCGGACGACAACGACCTCGTCATCTGGACCGACGAGTCACGCACGACCGAGCGCACGCGATTCTCGTATCCGCGCCAGACCGAGGCGCCGCATCTGTGTATCGCCGACTTCACCCGCCCGATCGAGTCGGGAGAGATCGACTATGTCGCCTTCCACATCGTGACCATGGGTGCACAGGTGAGCCACGTCGCCGCCGACTTGTTCGCCCGCAACGAGTACCAGCGGTATCTCGCGGTGCACGGTCTCGGTGTCGAGATGGCCGAGGCACTCGCCGAGTACTGGCACCATCGCATTCGCACCGAGTGGGGCTTCGTCGCCGAGGACGGCCCCAACCTTCAGGGACTTTTCCGTCAGCAGTACCGCGGTGGTCGTTACTCGTGGGGATATCCGGCGTGCCCTGACCTCGAAGACAACGCAAAAGTCGCTGCCCTACTCGAAGCCGGTCGCATCGGCATCGTCGTCAACGAGGACACCGGATGGCAGTACCAACCCGAGCAGACCACTTCGGCGATCATCTGCCATCACCCACGCGCGAAGTACTTCGTCGCCCGCTGAAGAATCACCCAGAACTCGAGGGTGTTGCGCATCGTCGGATACAAACGGACGATCTGCCAGTCGGTGAGTTGAGCGGCATACAGATCACCCATCAGGGAGTGGAACGATTGCGGCGTGAAGTGCCACGCATGACAGTCGACGTAGTCGGTCGTCAGTGCGCCGCCCGGTGCGGTTTGCACCGCCGTCAATTCGATTCGCTCGCGCATTGACATCGTCGCCAGATGGGGATCCGGGGCGCCGCCGGGTTCGCCGTGATCACCCGACCAGTGCCGCGCGGCGTCGTTGTGGGTCATGAGCAACCGCGCGCGAAGAATCGAATTGACGTCGTGACGACTGCGTCGTTCGACGTATGCAGCCGCGACGTCGACCAAACGCGTCTCGGGCATGAAGTGGTCGAAGCAATACCGGTGATCGGGAACCATGAGCATGTACACGCCTCCCGGCGCGAGAACGGACCCCACCTGCTCGAGGTGTTCGATGAAATCCGGCTGGTGCTCGATGACGTGGCTCGACAACACCACGTCGAACTTTTCGGTGATGACGTCGAGCGACGACGGTGCGGTGACGTGGTGAATGACCGGAACCCCCGCAGGGTCGACGTTGGGATCCGTCGTCGCCCGCCGAACGAGCTCATCGGTTGACCAGACGTCGGCGTAACGCACGTTGGGTCCGCGCAACACCGGTTTCGTGTACGGACCGATCTCGAGCGCCCGGGCGTCGTGGGCAACGAGTCGCGCAAAATCTTCCCGACTCTCGAGCACCGTTGCGTTGCGGCCCTCGATGCGACCGTGGTTGCGCCAATGTCGCCACAGGTCCTCGTCGCTCATCGCCGCGAGATCCGTGTAGCGACCGCGGTACGCCGCCGGATCGAATTCGAGCGGCCAATCGCGCCACACCGTCACGCCGCCACCCCGGTCAAGCCTTCCAGTGCCGCGCGATCGTGCTCTGGCTCGCCGTTGCGAGCAGCGTTCCATCTGTCGCGAACATCTGGATCGAGCCGTGGCCGAAGCCGCGCTGCACCGCGTCGATGCGAATGTCGAGCAACACCCACTCTGTGGGTACGAGTCGCACGATGCGCAGCGTGTTGTCGAGGCTGTTGCCTCCCGCTCGCAAACCGAGCGCCTGACCGATTCCCATCGGCACGAAGTCACCGAGAATGGCGAGGGTTGCCGCGTCGACGCCGTCGATGACCGCGGGGATGCGGGACCACAGAATCGTGCGCCCGTCGCCCGGAATGCCGTTGAGGTCGGCGATATCACGGCCTTTGGCAACACGCTGGTCGAGCGATTCCATGATCGAATTCGCATGCTCGCTGCGCGGGATGCGCGGTCGACAGTCGTCGGGGGGTGCGACGTCGGGCATCGTGAGGAACTGACCCGATGCATCGAAGGGACGGTCACCGAGAGCGGCATTTACGGTGAGAATTTCCTGGTCGCCGACCCGGCACACGGCGCGCCCCTGGGTGATTTGATGACCTTCAACCGCCAGGGTGACGTCGATGGTGACGCGGCTCCCCGTCATTGCGTACGAGAGGTACTGCGCCGTCGCCCACACGCACCGACGCTGGGCAACCGCTTCGAGCGCGGCGATGCCGGCGCCGAGTCCCGCACCACCGAAGAGAAACCCTCCACCCGTGGCGACCCGGGCAACGACGTCAACTGCAAACTGCCGATCCGCGATGCGCTCGAGGCCGAGGAAACCGGCGCTGTTCACTCAACCGACACTAACGACGTCGAACGTGACGCCCGACGTCACTCAGGTCATGAGCAGGGCACGCGCAATGACGTCGGTGCCGAATCCCATGAGAATGGCCAGGTAACTGAGACCGGTCGCTGCCATTACCGCCGAGTACCGGCGCTCTTTCAACGCCGCGCGCGTGAGCCAGGCGAGTATCCCCGTGAGCGACGCCGACGCGAGCCAGAACCATCCGAGCACGCCGTTCCAGCCGTCGTCAATGCGCCCGGCAAGAACGTCGATCATTCCCGTCGGCAACGACATGACGAGGATTTCGATCGGCCAGACGACGAGCAACACGTTCGTCAAGCGGTTGAGCAGACGCCGCGGCATTCCCGGCTGCACGAGGTACCAGTGTCCGAGGAGCATTGCGTCGCTCACGGCACCGAGGAACACCGCGCCGACGACGAGCCGGGCAACCCACAACAACGGTTGATCGGTGTCGTCGACGGCAACGTCGGCAACGAGCCCGACGACGGCCACGGCGAATGCTGGCACCTCGAGCCGGCTGCGTGCACTCGACCACGTGGCGAACGCGGCGAGAGCGACGAGAGCGGCGGAAACGTCGCGCACGAGCACGGGCGAAAACACCACGCCGAGAGCGAACGAACCGACTGCGATGACGCCGTACGTCGCGCGGAGCAACTTCGCGTAACCGGCGGAAATGACCCCGTCACGCAGGGTGAACCACAGGAACAGCAGTCCGCCGGCCGCCCATTGCAGCATCACGGTCGCGGCATCGAGATGCATCGTCGGGCAACCCTAGGTGGGAGAACTCAGAGGACGACGAGTTCGCGGGGTGCGTCGTTCATCCGGCGCGGGCCCGCGTCGGTCGCAACGACGATGTCCTCGAGTCGCATCCCCCACTTCCCGGCAATGTAAATGCCCGGCTCGACGCTGAACGCGTGCCCGGCGGCAAGCACACCGTCGTTGCCCTCGACCATGTACGGGTCCTCGTGTGCATCCATTCCGATGCCGTGCCCCGTGCGATGAATGAATGCGTCGCCGTAGCCGGCATCGGCGATGATCCGTCGTGCGGCGCGGTCGACGTCCTCGCAGCTCGTTCCGACGCGCGCGGCATCAACGGCCGCCTGTTGTGCACGGCGCAACACGTTCCACGCCTCACGCACCTCGGCCGGCGGTTCGCCGATGTGCACGCACCGCGTGATGTCGCTGCAGTAGCCGTTCATGGTGCCACCGAAGTCGCACAGCACGATGTCGCCGTGCGTGATCACACGCGAGCCGGGATGGTGGTGCGGGCTCGCCGCGTTCTCCCCCGCGGCGACGATCGCGAAGTTGACGACGTCGTGCCCTCGCGCCAAGAGTCGCGCCGAGATGTCGGCCGACACTTGCGCCTCGGTGCGCCCGACGAGCGGAATATCGCCGGCAAGCAACTCGGCGGCGACGGCGTCGGCCGCCGCACCCGCGCGGGCGAGCGCATCGATCTCTGCTGCGTCCTTCACCGCACGCAAAGCCACCATGACGTGCGAAGCCGACGACCACTGCACGTGCGGCAGACGCTTTTGGCCGTCGAGCACGAACCGTGCCCACATTTGATCGCCGACGGCAACGGAGCGGGCATCACCGAGCACGTCGACGACGAGCGACATCGGATCCTGCGTTTCACCCCAGGCGACGAGTTCGAACACACCGGCGTGGTGCGCGACGCGCGGTGCTTCGAGGCCGGGAACCACGAGTACGCAACGACCGTCACGACGCACGACGAGGGCGGTGAGTCGCTCGAGCGGCATCGCGTCGTAGCCGATGAGATACGGCATGTCGCGACCCACCGAGAGCAGCAGGGCATCGACACCGGTTTTCGCCATCTCGCCGCGCGCCCGCTCGATGCGGTCGCTGAACGTCGCTGCGGATGGAGTCGTCGTCATGCGCTGTGGGCGAGTCGTCCCGATTCGTAGTCGCGAAACGCCTGAATGATTTCCTCGCGCGAGTTCATGACGAACGGACCGTAGCGAACGACCGGTTCACCGAGCGGCTGTCCACCGAGGATGAGTGCCTGAGCCCGCGAGTCGGCCGTGAGACGGATCGTTCCCGCCGAGCGTTCGAACACGAGCATGTCGCCGGAGTCACCGCGATGACCGTTGGCGTGCAACGCGCCGTCGAAGATGTGCACGAGCGCGGTGTGTCCGTCACCGGGCGTCCACTCGACGACGTCACCCGCTTCGAGCGTGGCATGGGCGTACGTCATCGGCGAGGTCGTTTCGACTCCGCCGCGAATACCCATCACCTCGCCTGCGACGACGCGCAACGTGCCGCCGTTGGCGAGATCCCGTTGCGGAATCTCGTGGGCGTCGTAGCCCTGGTACCGCGGGGGAATCATCTTCGCCTTCGCCGGCAGATTCACCCACAACTGGAAACCGTGCATCCGACCACCGGAGTGCTGGAAGTCGTCCGTCGGCAACTCGCTGTGCACGACGCCGGCACCGGCCGTCATCCACTGCACCCCGCCGGGACGAATCGTGGCAACGGCACCCGTCGTATCACGATGCTCCATTGCGCCGGCGAGCAAGTACGTCACCGTTTCGAATCCGCGGTGTGGATGTTCCGGCGCGCCGATCGCCTTGCCCGGCTCGTATTCGACGGGACCCATCTCGTCGAGCAAAAGAAAGGGATCGATGTGGTCGACGACCGGCGTCGGAAAGGGTCGGCGCACGACGAACCCGCCACCTTCGACGGTGCGTTGCGCGGTGATGATCCTGTTGAGAGGACGCAGTGAAGTGTTCATTTGCGCATCAACACTGGCAGATCGACGGGTACGGAGGTGATGGCGGGCGCCGACACTCCAGCGTGATCTGCGGCACTTCGCGCGTGGTAGCTCGATCGCGTGAGCGGGCTCGCCTCGACATGGCCGATCCCCCACTTGCGTCCCATCTCGCGGTACTCGTCAAATTCGTCGGGACCGACCCAGCGCACGACGGGCAAGTGATCGGCACTCGGGCGCAAGTACTGGCCGATCGTCACGATCGACACACCGACGCCCGCCAAATCGGCGAGCAACTCGTTCACTTCGTCCCGTGACTCGCCGAGACCGACCATGAAACCGGATTTCGTGACGAGTCCGGCGCGTCGCGCGCGGGCAAGCACCGACAAACTGCGTGCGTAACCCGCCGACGGCCGCACGATGCGCTGCAGGCGGGCAACGGTTTCGACGTTGTGGTTGAGCACGTCGGGTCGCGCGGCGAAGATGGCCGCCAACGCATCGTCGTCACCCTTGGCGTCGGAGATGAGGGTTTCCACCCGGGTTCCGGGGCGACGCTCGCGGATTGCCGCAACGCAGCGTGCAACGTGGGCCATTCCGCCGTCGGGAAGATCGTCGCGGGCGACCATCGTGAGCACCGCATGGGTGAGGTTCATCCGCTCGACCGCGGTGGCGACGCGCTGCGGTTCGTCCGCATCGGGGGCTTCGGGTCTGCGCGTGTCAACGAGACAAAATCCGCAGGCACGAGTGCACCGCTCACCGAGCACCATCATCGTTGCCGTTCCGTCGCTCCAGCATTCCGACAAGTTCGGACATCCCGCTTCCTCGCACACGGTGACGAGATGGAGGTCGCGCAACACCTTCTGGGTTGCGAGCACTTCGGAATCGATCCGCACCCGCGGGCGCAGCCACTCGGGCTTGCGCTGCGTGATGTGCATGCCGACGACGTCGGGCTCGTAGTCCCAGGCGACGTCGCAGCGGTCGTCGTTGCCGTCACCCCATCTCTCGACGGCGAGACGGGCGACGACGTCGACAACCTCGCGCATCGTCGCCTCGACACCTTCTTCGCGCAGCGAGGTCACCGGCCACTCGCCGATACCGCACGGCACGATGTGGTCGCGCATGTACGCGAGATCGGTCGACACGTTGAGGGCAAAGCCGTGCATCGTGCGCCGCGGCGTGGCACCGCGGGCGACACGAACACCGACCGCGCAGATCTTGCGCGCACGCTCACCGTCGGCATCGAGCCACACCCCGGGAAAGCCCTCCTTGCGTCCGGAACCGTGCACGCCGAGTTCGCCGAGCGCGTCAATGACAAGTTGCTCGACTGCACAGACGTAGGCGGTGACGTCGGCAGGCGATGCATCCCCGTGTTTGCCGGGCAGGTTGATGATCGGGTAGCCGACGAGTTGTCCGGGACCGTGGTAGGTGATGTCGCCGCCGCGACGCACGGCGACGAGTTCCGCACCGACTGTGCGCGGATCGCACAACAAGTTGCGCTCGAGATCGGCCGACGCACCGTGAGTGAACACGTGCGGGTGCTCGAGCAGCAACAGATGGTTGCGCGTCGAGTGGTCGAAGAGACCGTGTTGCAGCCCGAGCGCGTCCCGATAGGCGACGCGGCCGAGCCAGCGGACGTGCATCAGAACTCCGCGGACCAGTCCTGGGTCTCGAGGATCTGCTTGACACGGCGCAGGAAGTTCGCCGCGTAGGCGCCGTCGAATGCGCGGTGGTCCCAACTCATTGCCAGGTGACCGACGGGATGGATTGCAATACCTTCCCCGCCGTCGGCATTGGCGACGACGACCGGCTTGCGCACGATTGCGTCGGTGCTGAGAATCGCCACCTGCGGCTGGTTGATGATCGCCATGGTGAGCACAGATCCGGCCGAGCCGTTGTTCGAAATGCTGAAGGTGCCACCCTGGATTTCGTCGGGACTCAGCTTGCGGGCGCGGGTGCGGTTGGCGAGATCGTTGATCTCGCGGGCGATGGCCCGGATGCGCTTGCTTTCCGCGCTGCGGATGACCGGAACGAGCAAGCCCTCGTGATCGAGGTCAACGGCGATACCGAGATCGACGTACTTGTGCACGACGAGTGTTTCACCGTCGATGCTCGCATTGAGATGCGGATACTCCGCCAGTGCATCGATGACGGCACGCGAAATGAACGGCAGATACGTGAGCGAGAAGCCCTCTGCCGCTGCGAAAGCCGCCTTGTGCACAGCACGTGCCCGGTCGACGTTGGCGTAATCGACCTCAACGACGCTGAACGCGTGCGGTGCAACGCTCTTGCTCATCACCATGTGGCTGCCGGTGAGTCGGCGGATCTTCGACAGCGGCACGATTTCGTCGCGCGCACCGGCAACGACGCGCGGAGTCGCTGCCGCAGGTGCCGGTGTCACAGCACGTGCAGGCTGTGCTGCCGCCGCGGCTGCCGGTGCAACAGGTGCCGGTGCAGCCGGGTTCTTGTCGATGTAGTCGAGAACGTCTTCGCGGGTGATCCGACCACCGGGGCCCGTGCCCACGATGTTGCGCGGATCGATTGCGTGATCGGCAACGAGGCGACGCACGACCGGTGAGAGCAAGGCCTGCTCACCGCGCGGTGTCGAATCGCCGACGGCAGGTGCAGCGGCGGGACCAGGCGCAGCGGCGGGAGCAGGCGCCGGAGCTGGTGCCGGCGCAGCGGCGGGAGCAGGCGCCGGAGCTGGTGCCGGCGCAGCGGC
>JBMTET010000013.1:0-36244 GCA_049433365.1 Ilumatobacteraceae bacterium
AGCAGCGACATGTCGCTGTCGGTCATGAGTTGTACGAGAGCCATCAAGGCGACCTTCGACGCGTCACGTTGCAGGTGGAACATCGACTCGCCGGCAAAGAAGCGCCCGATGCGCACCCCATACAAGCCACCGACGAGAACGTCGTGTTCGTCGTACGTTTCGACGCTGTGCGCCCATCCGAGGCGATGCAACTCGGCGTAGGCATCGACGAATCGCGGGGTGATCCATGCGTCGTCACCGACCCGTGCCGCACAGCCGAGTACAGTTCGCTCGAAGTCGTGGTTGACGCGCGTCACGAATCGTCGCGCGCTGCGTCGCATCGAGCGAGTGACGCGCAATCCGTCGAGGGGAATGATGCCGCGGAGTTGCGGAGACCACCAGAAGATCTCCTCGGGATTGTCGTCGTCGACTCCCTCCATCGGAAACAATCCGCGTCGGTACGCGTCAACGATCGTCGACGGCGCAAGGTCGGCGCCGCGGGCGACGACGTCACCCCGCGACGGCCAGGCGTCCGGTGCGGGCCACGTGTAGCGCGACGCACCGAGCGGTTCGGGAGTGCGGCCCCAGCGGCTGCGCCGTTGCTCGGTCGACACGTCGAAGTTCGTTGGCGTGTCACCCACCGACGGCGCCGATTGTGACGACCCGGTTCGACTAGCTCTCGCGAATCGTCACCGACTCGATCCTGATCTCGCCGGCCGGAGGAACTCCGTTGGCCGAGGGATCGGGATTGAACAACGCCGCCATGGCGGGAACGGTCGTATCCAGTCCGTTGACGACCTCGCCGAACAGCGTGTAGTTCGGCGGCAACCCCGCCCCGTCATTGCCCGTGATGATGAAGAACTGGCTGCCGTTCGTGTTCGGTCCGGCATTCGCCATGGCGATCGATCCGATCTTGTACTCGCCGGCAGCGGGCAATTCGTCGGCGAACTGATACCCGGGACCGCCAGATCCGGTGGCCGTCGGATCGCCGCATTGCACGACGAAGTCGGCGATGACGCGATGACACGTGGTGTCGTCGTAGTACTTCCATCGGGCGAGTGACACGAAATTGTTCACGGTGCCGGGGGCGCGATCCGGGGCGAGAAGTATCGTGAAGTCACCCAGATTCGTGCGCAGATCCGCTTCGTACGTCCTTGCCGGGTCGATGCACAGCGCCGGCGAGTCGGCAAACTCGCGGCGAACGTCCGCGGTGCCGTCGGTGGGCGGGCATTCACCGGTTCCGTAGGTGAACTCCGTCGGGACGACGGGGGTCGGGACGGTGTCGCCGGAGGACGTATCGGGCGCGGCGGACTCGTCGCTCCCACCGGAGACGAACACGACTCCGACCATGCCGACGATGATTGCGGCGACGATGGCGATGCGAATGCCGCGGGACCGTGTGCGGCGCCGCTGCACCGAACGGGCGCGAGCCTCGACGACCTGCTGACGATTGTGCTTTTGGCGTTGACGTTTCGACGTGCCCATGCGGTTCGAAGCCTATTGCTCGTTGCTTGCCGGAATCGCTTCGAACCATTGATCCGGGCAGTTGACGTGTGCCGTCGATTCGGGAGGTTGCAGGCGCATCCGTAGGGCGGCGGAAATCTCGCCACGGCTAGCGTTGAATCGCCGTGGCTCTCATCGTCCAAAAATATGGCGGTACGTCGGTCGCCGACCCGGAGCGGATGCGCAACGTCGCCAGGCACGTCGCCGACACTCGCCGTGCGGGCAACGACGTCGTTGTCGTGGTCTCGGCGATGGGCAAGGCGACGGACAATCTCCTCGAATTGGCACGCCAAGTGTCGAGCAACCCACCCAGTCGTGAAATGGACATGCTGCTCACGACCGGTGAGCGGATCAGCATGTCGTTGCTGTGCATGGCGCTGCACGATCAGGCGATCGAGGCGATGAGCTTCACCGGCAGTCAGGTGGGCATCATCACCGACACCGTGCATACGAAGGCGAAAATTCTCGAAGTAAAGGGTGACCGCGTGCGCGAGGCGCTGGCCGACGGCAAGGTGGCCGTCGTTGCCGGATTCCAGGGCATCAGCACCGCCAAAGAGATCACCACGCTCGGGCGCGGTGGCAGCGACACCACTGCCGTTGCACTTGCGGCGGCGCTACGAGCCGACGCATGCGAGATCTACACGGACGTGACGGGTGTGTTCAGTGCCGATCCGCGCATCGTTCCGCGGGCACGCAAACTCGTCTCACTCGAGTTCGACGAGATGCTCGAAATGGCCGGTGCGGGCAGCAAGGTGCTGGCGCTGCGCTCCGTCGAGTTTGCACGCAACCACGGCGTGCCGATTCACGTGCGTTCGAGTTTCACGTGGGAAGAAGGAACGTGGATCACCCATCGCAATCACGAAAGGCAGCAGAACTCCATGGAAGCACCGATCATCTCCGGAGTCGTGCACGATGCGTCCGAATCCAAGATCACGATCCTCGCGGTTCCCGATCGCCCCGGCGTCTCAGCCGAAATTTTTGAAAGCCTCGCCGAAGCCAACGTCAACGTCGACATGATCGTGCAGAACACCTCGATCCAGGGCACCACCGACATTTCGTTCACGGTGCCGAAAGCCGATCGTGCCGCGGCCGAGCCGATCGTTGAGAAGGTTGCCAAGGGGCTCGGTGCCGGTGGGGTCCAACACGACGATGACATCGCAAAGGTTTCGCTCGTCGGTGCGGGAATGAAGACGAGCCCCGGAGTTGCCGCAAAGATGTTCCGCGTGTTGGCGAACAACGGCGTGAACATCGAGATGATCTCCACGAGCACCATCCGGATTTCGGTCGTCGTGCGCGGTGACTCGATGCACACCGCCGTACGTGCTTTGCACACGGCCTTCGACCTCGACGGCGGTGCCGAGTACAGTGCCCCGCTGCCCGAGCGCAAGTAGGTCACGGTGAGCATCTCGCGACGGTTCATGGAGCGACTGCGTCGCCCCGAGGGCGTTCCGTGGCGCAGCGCCGGTCTGATGACCGAGTCGCTCAACGCCGACGAGGCGGTGCGCTCGACCGGCTGGGTGTTCAACAACATGACGGGTGAGGGTGTGTCCCTTGCACAATTCGTCGACCAGGGTGATCGCGAGTTCACCCATTACTCGCGGATCATGCGACTCGATGCGGAACGTGCCCGCGGTAGGTCGATCCTTGAAATCGGCAGCGGTATCGGTCGAATGACGTGTGCAATGACCAATGCATACCGGCAAGTCATCGCCGGTGACGTGGACGCCGCATTTCTCGAACGTTGCCGCGAGTCGGTATTCGCGCACGGCACACCGATGAGGCTGCGAACGTTGCACATCCCCGACGGTCGCACCGTCGAGCTTCCGGATCGTTCGGTCGACGTCGTATTTTGCTACATCACGTTGCAACACTGCGATCGCGCCGATGCACTCGCCCTCACCGAACAGGCCGTACGGGTTGCCGCGCCGGGTGGTCGCATCGCGCTGAACTACCGCACGTGGGTGCCCTTCGACGTGGTTCTCGTGCCCCTGGGGGTGCTCGTTCGATTGGCGTGGCGACTGCCGAAAGTGGCGAAGTACATGGCCCGCGTGCGACCGCTCACGCGGCTCGGCTGGCAGGCGAACCGTTTGCGTCCGCGCGAAGTGTTTGCGCATCTCGCGTCGCGCGGAGTTCTGGATCGCTTGGTCGACTGCGAGATCGTGCGTTCGCCGCACGCCACTTTCCCGATTCCGGATACCGCGCGCGACGTGCGTGCCCGCCGTATCCACCGCAGTCACTGGTGGCTCGTCGCCGACGTAGCCTGAGAAACATGGCTCTACACGGACGCAAGCCGAACATCGGCGTGGTCGGTGCCACCGGAATGGTCGGCAACGTCATGCGCACACTCCTCGGTGAACGCAACTTTCCGATGGCGAGCGTGCGATTCTTCGCCTCGGCCCGATCGGCCGGCACCAAGCTCGAATTCAACGGCCGGATGATCGAGGTCGAAGACGCCGCAACCGCCGACGTCTCCGATCTCGACATCGCGATCTTTTCCGCCGGAGCCACGACGTCACGCAACCTCGCGCCGCGATTCGCCGCGGCGGGAGCGATCGTGGTCGACAACTCATCGTGCTGGCGGATGGATCCCGAGGTGCCCCTCGTCGTGTCGGAGGTGAATCCCGAGGACGTCAAATTGGCGAAAAAGGGCATCATCGCCAACCCGAATTGCACGACGATGGCGGCGATGCCGGTGCTCAAGGCTCTGCACGATGAGGCCACCCTCGTTCGCCTCACCGCGAGCACGTACCAAGCGGTGAGTGGCGGCGGAATCGCCGGAGTCGGAGAGCTCAACGAGCAGATTGCCGCGGCGCGCGACGTCGAATCGCTCACCTACGACGGTTCTGCGGTGCAGTTTCCTGCCGCGAAGAAGTTTCCGCAAACGATTGCATTCAACGTCGTGCCGCTCGCCGGAACGATCGTCGACGACGGTCAGCTGGAAACCGACGAGGAGAAGAAGCTGCGCAACGAAACACGCAAAATCCTGCACCTTCCCAACCTCCCGGTATCGGGGACTTGCGTCCGGGTGCCGGTGTTCACCGGGCACTCGCTCACGCTGCACGCCCAGTTCGAACGCGACATCACGCCACAGCGTGCAACCGAAGTACTGTCGCGAGCCCCCGGAGTTGCACTTACCGACGTTCCCTCCCCGCTGATTGCCGCGGGCAAGGATCCGAGTTTCGTCGGGCGCATTCGCCGCGATCAGTCGGTCGAGGGCGACAAAGGTTTGGTGCTGTTCGTGTCGGGCGACAATTTGCGCAAGGGCGCGGCGCTCAACGCTTTGCAGATCGCGGAAATCGTCGTCGCATCACTGTGATGCAATGAGTCGGGGAGGGGAGATTTGAACTCCCGGCCTCCACGTCCCGAACGTGGCGCGCTAACCAAGCTGCGCTACTCCCCGGATTTGAAGTAAACGCCCGCTCAGCCTAACGGTCGATGTGCCGACCCCGACGGGGGTTATCCGAACTGCGTGAGGGGCGTGGCGCTTTCTTGCCACGTTCCGCCGGCGAGAATTTCGTTCGCGGCGCGGCGGAGTCGCAGAGAGTCGAGTGGCTTGATCAACCAACCTTCGGCACCGCTGCGGCGAGCAAGGTGCACATCGGCGAGCCGATCGAGCAACATGAGCACGGGTACGTGCGGAACTCGGCCGCCGCTGTGGTCGAGTCGCAGATTCATCGTGACGGCCATGGCTCCCATCGACCCGACCTGCAAATCGAGTACGGCAAGGTCGGGTGTCCGGTTGGTCACCGCACGGGTGACATCGCGACCGTCACGGCACACCGTGAAAGATGTCTCGGCGGTGCCGAGAGCCGACAGCACCTCGTCGAGAACCCATTGAGCGTCGGTGGCAACGAGTACGTGCACGCGCCAAGGTTACCAACCGAGCACTACCGTGGGCGTGCCGTGTTCAGCAGCGTCGCCGTCGCCATTGCCGCATTGTTCGGCGGTCTGAGTGCCGTCGACGATCCGATTGCGCAGCTCGCGAAGGTCGACGTGGTCGAGGTGAGTGGTCTCATCGACAACGTCGTTGCCGGCGGCATCGAAACGGCGGTGCAACGATCGCAGGAGAACGGCGCGCAGGCACTCGTGCTGCAGATCAACTCGACGGGGGCCGTCGTCGATCGCGCGCGCATGGAACGGTTGCTCGAGACGATACGCAACGCCGACATACCCGTCGGAATGTGGGTGGGTCCGAGCGGTGCCCGCGCCCTCGGATGGTCGGCACAACTCCTTGCGGTTGCCGACGTCTCGGCGATGGCACCAACGGCAGTCATCGGGCGCATGGGCCAACCACTCGTCGTCGCCGGCAAGTCGGTCGATTTCGGGGCGGCAACGAGCCTCATGCGCACGCGCACACTCGACTACCTCGAAGCACGACGGACCGGTGCGCTGCGCTTGACGACGCCGGACGAGGGTGTGCCGGTGTTGAAGAACATGCTCCTCGCTCTCGACGGTGTGACGATCAAGGGTCGGGTGCTCGACACCGTCGTCGAGACCCTCGATGCCGACGGACAGATCACGCGTGAAGCGACGACGACACGTTTCTTCAAGCTCAGCACCGCCGCTCAATTCATGCACACGGTCGCGAGTCCGCCACTCGCGTATCTCTTGTTTGCCTTCGGCCTCGCCCTGCTCATCTTCGAATTTTTCACCGCCGGTATCGGAATTGCCGGCGCCGTCGGCGCGATCTCCACGCTTCTCGGCAGTTACGGGCTCGCCGAACTACCCGCCAGGGGTTGGGCCGTCGCGCTGCTCATCGTTGCCACCGCGGCATTCGCCGTTGACGTTCAGGTGGGGATTCCCCGCTTTTGGACGGGGGTCGGAGTCGTCGTACATGTCATCGGCGCATTTTGGCTGTTCGACGCGGCGCAGATGCAATCGTTGCGGTTGGGTTGGCTGCCACTCGTGTCGGGAATCGCCTCCGTGACACTCGCCTTCGTCGTCGGCATGCCGTCGATGGTGCGTACTCGATTCGCGACACCGACGATCGGTCGCGAGTGGTTGATCGGTGAGCACGGTCACGCTGCCAACGACGTCGATCCCGACGGCATCGTCGTCGTGCGCGAGGCGCGGTGGCGGGCGCGCACCAACCGGGCGACTCCGGTTCGCAGCGGTGAGCAGTGCCGGGTCGTTGCGATCGACGGCGTCACCCTCGAAATCGAGCCGCTCGAGGGCGCTGCGCGCGACTACCGCGAGCGCCGCGGTCGATGACCCCGACGAACGTCAACGATCATCGGGCGCTGCGTCCGATTGAGTGGCTCCTGCTGCTTCTGCCCGGCACCATTTGGGGTTCGTCGTTCTATTTCATCGCCATCGCACTCGACGACGTCTCGCCGGGGCTGATTACGCCGCTGCGCATCGGTATCGGATTCGTCACGCTCGCCCTTTTTCCGAAGTCGCGCAGCAGCCTGCCGGCGGGCGAATGGCGCAAGGTGTTCGTACTTGCGCTCGTCTGGTTGGCGATACCACTGACGGCGTTTCCCTACGCGGAGTTGCACGTGTCCAGCAGCGTGATCGGAATGCTCAACGGTGCCTCGCCCGTGTTCGTGGCGCTCGTGGCCATCGGGATGTTGCGTCGACTCCCGCCGACAATGCAACAACGGGGTCTCGTCGTCGGAACGGTCGGTGTCGTGCTCATTGCGCTGCCGAGTCTCGGGCGCGGATCGTCGAGCGTGTTCGGAGTGGTGCTCGTGCTCGGAGCCCTCGTTCTCTACGGTTTTGCACTCAACGTCGCGGTGCCATTGCAGCGGCGCTTCGGTGCGCTTCCCGTGTTGTGGCGGGCACAAGGCATCGCATTTTTGTGCGTGCTGCCGCTGGGTGTTGCGTCGTGGGGGGACAGTCGCTTCACCTGGAAAGCCGCCGCGGCGGTGCTCGTACTCGGCGTTTTCGGTACCGCCGTGGCGCACTACATCATGGCGACTCTTGCGGGACGCATCGGCTCGACGCGGGCGTCGGCAAGTCTGTATCTCATGCCGCCGGTGTCGTTGTTCCTCGGTGTCGTGTTGCGCGGTGAGCGTCTCGACCTTGTGAGCGTGGTGGGCAGCGCGATCACCGTCGCCGGCGCGTGGTTGCTCGGTCGCACACCCGTCACACCGACCGATGTCCGCGCTGCTGCGCAATCATCGACGAGGTAGTCGAATCGTGAACGTCGCGCGTGAGTTTCATGCCGACCGCCAGGACGAGCCGATCAGACCGGCATCGACGGTCATGCTCGTGCGAAGCCGTACCGATCTTGCATCACGCCTCGAGGTGTTCATGGTGCAGCGCACGCACAGCGCAAGTTTCGCCCGGGGGATGTACGTGTTTCCCGGTGGGCGAGTCGACGACATCGACGCCGATCCGCAGCTGCACCGGTTGTGCGACGGGCTCGATGATCGTCGCGCCAGCGAATTGTTGCGTGTCGAGGGCGGCGGTCTGGCCTACTGGGTGGGGGCGTTGCGCGAGTGCTTCGAAGAGTCGGGAATCCTGCTCGCGCGGCACGCACGCAGCGGCGAGCTGGTGCGCATTGACGACGCCGCCACGGCGACGCGCTTCGCCGAGGCGCGTGACGCCGTGCACGCCGGTCGCATGAGCATGCTCGATCTGTGTCGCGAAGAGAACCTGCGCCTGGCGCTCGACAGCGTGCGGTACGTGAGCCATTGGATCACACCACGAGGTGAATCGCGCCGTTTCGACACGAGGTTCTTCGTCGCACCCGCTCCGCCGGGTCAGGAGCCGTTGCATGACGACCAGGAAACGATCGACAGTCTGTGGGTTGCACCGGGTGACGCACTCGAGCGTGCGACACGCGGTGAACTGGCGATGTTCCCGCCCACTGCGAGCAACCTGCAATTTCTCGCCGAGCATCCGGATATCGACGCCGTCCTCGCCGCCGCCGACGAGATCGGGGTTCCGCCGGCGATTCTGCCGAAGTTCAAAGTCGACGACCGGGGGCATGTCATCGGAATCGTCCTGCCGGGACAACCCGGGTACGAGGAGCTAGCGGACTGAGCGTCGCCCCGCGCGCGTGGAGCTCAGGACTTGTCGGGCTTGGGTCCAAGTGCGAGAGCCACCGACTCGAGGAGTCGTGCCGAGCATCCTGCCATGTCCACCGGCGGGACGGTTTCGGCAACGAGTTTCTTTGCGATCGTGCGGAACTCGAGTGCGGCGAGGGAAGTGCCGCCGAGTGCGACGGGTTCACCGGTGTCGCTGCCGTGCGCAACTGCGTTTTCGATCGGAATTCTGCCGAGTAACTCGACACCGACGTCACGGGCGAGCTCCGCTCCGCCGCCTTCGCCGAACAAAGCGGTCGGCGTGCCGTGTTCGCAGACGAAATAACTCATGTTTTCGATCACACCGGCGACGCGAAGAAAACTGCGCCGTGCCATGTCGGCGGCGCGAATCGCCACTTTCTGTGCCGACACGGCCGGCGTCGTGACGATGACGAGGTCGGTGCGCGGCAGCATCCGCGCCAGTCCCATCTGCACGTCACCGGTTCCCGGCGGCATGTCGATGAGCAGGTAGTCGAGCTCGCCCCAGTGGACGTCGTTGAGAAACTGTTCGACGGCTTTCGTGAGCATGAGTCCTCGCCACATGAGCGCCGTCTCCTCGTCCTCGACGAGCATTCCGGTGCTCACCACCTTGAGCAACCCCGTGCCCACCGAGCGTTCGTTGGGGATGATCCGCGGCTTGTCGATGCCCTCGATGCGCCGCGCTTCGAGTCGCTCGGAGATTCCGAGCATTCGGGGCATGGAGAAACCCCAGATGTCGGCGTCGAGAACACCGACCGTGTATCCCTCGGCGGCCAGAGCAACGGCAAGGTTCGCCGTCACCGAGCTCTTGCCGACACCACCCTTTCCGCTGGCAATGGCGAGCACGCGCGCCGATGTCGGAACCGCGGTGTCGGCGGCTTGTTCGCGGGCATTCCAGCGGGCGCGGGTCATCACCGCGGAGCGCTCCTCGCTGGTCATCTCGCCCCAATCGATCGACACCTTCGTCACGCCGGGATGGGTGAGCAGACGCGACTCGACGTCCTTTTTGATCTGGGCGCGCAGCGGGCATCCTTTGATCGTGAGTTTCACACCGATCGTGACGTGACCACCGTCGGCGATCGTCACTTCGCCCGCCATGCCGAGCTCGACGATGTTCTCGCCGAGTTCAGGGTCGATCACGGCGCGCAACATGTTGCGCACCTCGTCGACGGTGGGAGGGGGAACCGTACGGCCGGCCACGCCCCGAAACTATCGGTGCGACGGTGCGTGACCGTCACGCAGCGCACGACGTCACACTTGACGAGGGCTGTATCCTGAGGCAAGGAACGAAGGAGACTGCGACATGATCACTCTCACGCCCACTGCTGTGACCAAAGTGAAGCAACTTCTGGAAACAGAGAATGCCACTGAACTCGCGCTGCGCGTCGCGGTGCGCCCCGGCGGCTGCTCGGGGTATTCATACGAGATGTACTTTGACGGCGATTTCACCAGTGAGGACAAAGTGGAGCAGTTCGGCGACGTCAAGGTCGTCGTTGATTCGGCCTCGGCACAGTTGCTCGCCGGTGCGAGCCTCGACTACACCGATGGTCTCACCGAGTCGGGATTCAAGATCACGAATCCGAACGCTTCGCGCACCTGCGGCTGCGGCCAGAGCTTCAGCTGACACCGGCGCGAGCGAGACTCGCGCGCAACTCGCGAACGTCGAACACCGCGTCTAGGCGGTCGACGACGACTCCCGTCGCATCGGTGATGAACAATGCCGGTTCGTAGGTCATCGCGAAATCCGTGATCGCCGGCGACGGTGTCGTTGCTCCCTGATCGGCATACACCTCGGCGTGGATGAACGTCGCTTCGTCGCCGAGTTCGCGGTGCAAGTCGAGCAGCGCATCGAGAGCCGGTGCGCACGTTCCGGTGGAGCAGTGTGCGGGTGTGCCGACGAGATACACGATCGGCTTGCCGAGTGCGACGGCATCGCGCAACGACACCTCGTGCAGGCTGCACGCCTGCGGTGTGCGCGTGCACAGCGGACTGACACCGCGCGGATCGAGCACCGTCGGTGAATCGAGCGGCGGCAACGCTTGGCCCACCTGCGGCACCCCGATCGAGTCGGGTGGTGACACTTGGATCGCAGCACCTTCGACCGGTCCACCGTCGAGCAACAACTGGTACACCCCGGGCGCATCGATAGTCGCCCGAAACGGCCAGTACGGCGTGGCGAGATTGACGTCGTGGCGTTCGGCGCGCAGGTTGTCGACGTAGGGAACGAAGTCGGCGCCGTCGAGTCGCTCGAGGCGACCGGTGAGCACGCTCGGGGCCGCGGTTGCTCCCGTGGTGAGAAGTCCACCGCCGAGGGCGAGCGAGATCGGCATGCGCACGTCACCCGGTACGAGAATCTGCGGAAAGCGCTGGATGACCTGGATGCCCTCGGGGAGCTCGCCGTCGATGTTCCCGTCGGGGTTGCCGTCGAGGTTCGATGCGTCGGTACCGCATGCGCCGAGAACGGACGCCATTCCCGCCGATACGCCGATGCCCACTGCCGAAACCGCTGTCGTGCGCAGGAACGAACGGCGGGAGACACGTTGCATTTCCTGCAGGGTAACGGTGCGCAAGTGCGGCGGGATGCGGTGCGAGTGTGGCGTCTAACCTGAGAGCATGGCAACTCCCATCGGGCCCTACACACCGGTTGTGCGCGCAGGCGACTGGATCATCGTTTCCGGACAACTCGGACTGAAGGACGGTGCAATCGTCCCCGGTGGCGTCAAGACCCAAACCGCACAAGCCATCGTCAACCTCAAGGCTCAACTGGCGAGCGTCGGGGCGAGCATCTCCGACGTGAAAAAGACGCTGTGTTTCCTCACCGACCTCGACACGTTTGCCACGTTCAACGAGGCGTACGTTGCCGGTTTCGGCACGTCGCGTCCGGCGCGCAGCACGGTCCAGGTGTCGGCTTTGCCGGCGGGCGGTGCCGTCGAGATCGAGGCGTGGGCGTACAAGCCGGAGCGCACGACATCGGCGGTGAAGCGCACGGCCCCGGCGAAGACGAAGTCGGCGGCGAAGCGGGTGGCGAAGAAGTCGACCGCAGCGAAGTCGCGGCGCAAGGGACGCTGAACGTGATCGGTGCAGTCATCCTCGTGGCGATTCTCATCGGGTTTCCCGTCATCGTCGGATTGGGTTCGGTCGTCCTCGCGGCGTTGCTCGGCACCTCGCTCGATCGCGATGCCACGCACAGGCATGCCGGGAGCGAACTGCTCGATCTCAACCGGTAGTTCGCGGTCGGTCGCATCATGACCGTGCAACCCGATCTCGTCGTGCACTCGGCACGCCTCGTTGCGACGATGGACGACTCACGACGTGAACTGAGCGACGGCTGGGTGGCAGTCACCAACGGCATCATTTCGGGGATCGGCACCGGTGCGGCACCGCCGGCGACACGGGCGATCAACGCCCAAGGATGCCTGGTGACACCGGGGTTGATCAACACCCACCATCACCTCTACCAAAATCTCACCCGCGCGCTGCCGGCAATGACCGCTGCGCCCTTGTTCGGCTGGTTGCGCACCCTGTACCCGTTGTGGCGGACGCTCGACGAAGAGTCGGCACACGTCTCGGCGTGGATCGGTCTCGCCGAGTTGGCGCTGTCGGGGTGCACGACGTCGACCGACCACTTGTACCTGCATCCACGCGGAGCGGGGGATCTGCTCTCGGCGGAGATTGCCGCTGCACGTGATCTCGGGATGCGCTTCCATCCGACGCGCGGATCGATGTCGTTGTCGGAAAAGGACGGAGGCTTGCCACCCGACGACGTCGTGCAGGACGATGACGACATTCTCGCCGACTCGCAGCGCGCCGTCGAGCGCCACCACGACCGCGCCCACGGCGCGATGGTCCGCGTTGCACTGGCACCGTGTTCGCCGTTCAGCGTCACGCGTCGTTTGATGATCGAGAGCGCACAGTTGGCGGAAAAACTCGACGTGCGCTTGCACACCCATTTCGCGGAAAACTCCGAGGACGACGATTATTCACTCGCCGCGTTCGGTTGTCGGCCAATGGAGTACCTCGAGGACGTCGGCTGGGTGTCGTCGCGGTCGTGGTTGGCGCACTGCGTCATGCCCAACGACGCCGAGATCTCCCGGCTCGGTGCGGCGGGTGTCGGCGTGGCGCATTGTCCGAGCAGCAATCTCATCCTCGCTTCGGGAATCGCACCGATCGTGCCCCTGCGCAAGGCCGGTGTGCACGTCGGACTCGGCGTCGACGGTTCGTCGTCGGCCGATTCGGCATCCCTGTGGCTGGAGGCGCGTCAGGCCATGTTGCTCGCAAAGTTGCGCGACGGTGCCGATGCATCGTCGGCACGGATGGCCCTCGAGTGCGCAACACGCGGCGGCGCCGGATGTCTCGGTCGAATCGGGGAAATCGGTGAGCTGTCGGTCGGAGCAGTCGGGGACATCGCGGTGTGGTCGCTCGAGGGTCCGCTCTTTGCCGGCGGCCTCGCCGATCCGATCGAGGCGTGGTTGCGTTGCGGGCCGACGTCGGCACGCGACACGATCGTCCACGGCAAGCAGATCGTCGACGACCACCGACTCGTACATCCGGCGCTCGACGAGATGCTCGTGCATCACGAGCGACTCGCGCGTCGGATGCAGCGCTTCACAGCGGCGAACTGACGCCGACAGGAAGAATCACGGTGCTCACAACGTTCGCCGTCGTCTTCGTCACGGTGTTTCTTGCCGAGCTGCCCGACAAAACGATGTTCGCCACGCTGTTGCTCGCCTCGCGTTACCGATCACGAACCGCGGTGTGGGCGGGAGTGTCGGTCGCATACGTCGGCCACGCCGTCGTCGCCGCTGCGCTCGGTGGTCTGTTGTCACGTCTGCCCCGCGACCCAGTGCAGGCGGTCATCGGCGGTCTCTTCGTCGCCGCCGGTGCATGGGTGTTGTGGTCGTCGCGCAGCACCGAGCGCAACGATTCGACCGTGGCCGGCGTGGCGGTGACGACGTGGCGGCGCACGTTCGTCGTGGCGATGTCCACCGTCGGAGTCGCCGAGTTCGCCGACATCACGCAGCTCGCCACCGCAGGATTCGCCGCGTCAACGGGTCGACCGCTGGCCGTCGCCCTGGGTGCGTCGGCCGCGCTCGTCAGTGTGTCGGGTCTGGCGGTGCTTGCCGGACGCTGGTTGGCGTCGCGCGTTCCGCTGCGCTTCGTTCAGCGCGGTGCAGGGGTGCTGTTCGTCGCCCTCGGAATTCTTGCATTCGTGTAGCGGCGCGAGCCCCTACACGCTCCACTTCGACTGGCCGAAGCGGTAGCCGACACTGCGCACCGTTTCGATGAGATGTGCGTGTTCCTCGCCGAGTTTCGCGCGCAGGCGACGGATGTGAACGTCGACGGTGCGTGCGCCGCCGAAGTACTCGTATCCCCACACGCGAGAGAGCAGCGTTTCGCGGGTGAACACCTTGCCCGGATTTTGCGCGAGGAATTTGAGCAGCTCGTATTCCATGTACGTGAGATCGAGCGGGCGACCGCCGAACGACGCCTGGTACGTCTCGGTGTTCAGACGCAGACCGCCGTACTCGATGAGCGACTCCGGCCTGACGGTGAGGTGCGTGAAAAAGAGGTGCCGCAGCCGGGCGTCGAGTTCGCGCGGATGAAACGGTGAGAGGCAGAAGTCGTCGAACAGGTCGTCGCGCAACTCGAGATCGGCGAGCTGTGCGCCCGTCACGACGACGAGTACCCGCTGTACCGGCCGGTCGCGACGACGTAGTGCCCGGCACATCGCCCATCCGCCCTCGGGGTCGTCGTCGCACATGATCACCGCACCCGCCCAGCCGTCGGCCGGCTCGAGACGGGCAAGGGTGTCGGCGCTCGACACCCCCTTCCAGGGGTAGCCGGAGAGATCGAGGGTGCGCGCCAGCTCGACCGACGGGTGATCGGGATAGACGGCGAGGAATCCCAGGGTCGTCATAGTGCGCGGAGGTAGCGATCCAATTCGAACTGCGACACGTGCGTCTTGTACGAGCGCCACTCGGCGCGCTTGTTGCGCAAGAACCACTCGAAGATGTGCTCGCCGAGCGCGGTGGCGACGAGTTCGGACTTTTCCATCACTCGCAACGCATCATTGAGCGATTGCGGCAGTTGTTCGATGCCCAGTTTCGCAAGTGCATCGTCGCCCATCTCGAACAGGTTGGAATCGGCCTCCTCGGGCAGGGTGTAGCCCTCGGAGATGCCGCGCAAGCCGGCGGCCAGGATGACCGAGAAGGCGAGGTACGGGTTGCACGTCGGATCCGGCGAGCGGTACTCAATGCGCGTCGCAAGTTCACTGCCGCGCTTGGGCATCGGCACGCGGATGAGACCGCTGCGATTGTTGCGCGCCCACGAGATGTGCACGGGTGCTTCGAAGCCCGGAACGAGGCGCTTGTAGCTGTTCACGGTTTGGTTCGTCACCGCCGTGATCTCGGGTGCGTGGCGCAGCAACCCGGCCATGAAGGACCGGGCCGTGTCGGAGAGGTTGTACTTGTCGGTGTCGGAGTGGAATGCGTTCATGTCGCCCTTGAAGAGCGAGAGGTGCAGATGCATTCCCGACCCCTGCACGCCCTCGAGCGGCTTGGGCATGAAGGTGGCATGGACGCCGTGCAGCGAGGCGATTTCCTTCACGACGAAGCGAAACGTCATGATGCTGTCGGCCATGGTCAGGGCATCGGTATGGCGCAGATCGATTTCGTGCTGACTCGGCGCATCCTCGTGAAAGCTGTATTCGACCGGGATGCTCATCGTTTCGAGGGTGCGGATGGTTTCCTTGCGCAGCGACGACGAGATGTCGGTCGTCGTGAGGTCGAAGAAGCCGCCCGAGTCGAGCGGCTGCGGAGCCGCACCACCGATGGGCGGGGCGAAATAGAAGAACTCGACGTCGGGCGCCACATAGAACTGGAATCCGAAGGCACGTGCCGCCTCGAGATTGCGCCGCAGCACTTGGCGCGGATCACCATCGAACGGTGATCCGTCAAGTTGCCCGACGTCGCAGAACACCCGAGCCTCGGCTCCTTTCGGATCGACCCACGGCAACACCTCGAAGGTGTTCGGGTCGGGAAGCGCAAGTACGTCGGTTTCCTGAACCCGGCCGTATCCGTCGATCGACGATCCGTCGAAACTCATTCCGTCAACGAGCGCGTTTTCGAGTTCTGCGGGACTGATGGCAAAACTCTTCAGGTTGCCGAGCACGTCGGTGAACCACAGGCGCACGAGGCGGATGCCGCGTTCCTCGACCGTGCGCAGGACGTATTCGCGCTGTTGCTCAAGCATTCGAACCTCTCCTTTCAGTCAAGCGGCGAAGGCCCGGGTAGCCACCTTGCGGTGACTGCCCGGGCCTTCGGAGACGACGTGTGTCGCGACGAAGCGATCGTCACGCCACAGTTACTTCTTCTTGGAACCCTTCTTCTTGCCACCCTTCTTTCCGCTCTTGGCGGGAGCGGCGGGGAGCTTTTCCTTGCTGCACACCGTCTCGAGGATGAGGCGAGTGACGACGTAGGGATCCATGTTTGCGTTCGGACGACGATCCTCGGCATAGCCCTTGCGATCCTTTGCCACCTGCCACGGGATTCGGATCGACGCGCCGCGGTTCGACACGCCGTAGCTGAACTGGTTCCACGGCGCGGTCTCGTGCTTGCCGGTGAGACGGCTCTGGATGTCGTGACCGTAGTTCTCGACGTGTTCCATGACGCGACCCTCGAGTGCCTTGCATGCCGACTCGATGGCGTCGTATCCCTCG
The DNA here is from genome assembly GCA_049433365.1 of Ilumatobacteraceae bacterium. Lineage (GTDB taxonomy): Bacteria > Actinomycetota > Acidimicrobiia > Acidimicrobiales > Ilumatobacteraceae > F1-60-MAGs027. The sequence goes on from JBMTET010000013.1 coordinate 16,210, forward strand.
CGCATCGCCTTGGTGGAGAAGTTCGTGTGCGCTCCGGCACCGTTCCAGTCACCCTTTTGCGGCTTGGCGTCGAACGAGACGACCACGTCGAAGTCCTCGGCGATGCGATGCAGCAACCAACGTGCCACGTACATTTGGTCGCTCGCCGCCAGTGCGTCGAGCGGACCGATCTGGAACTCCCACTGACCGGGCATCACTTCGGCATTCGTGCCCGAGATGGTGAGACCCGCCTCGATGCACGCCTCGGTGTGCAATTCGACGATGTCGCGTCCCATGACGCGTCCGGCACCGACGCCGCAGTAATACGGTCCCTGCGGTCCCGGTTCGCCGTCGAGTTCGGGGAAGCCGTACGGACGACCGTTGAGGCGCATGAACGTGTATTCCTGCTCGATGCCGTAGATCATTCCGTGCTTCTTGTACTTGTCGGCAGCTGCAGCACATGCGGCACGCGTGTTCGTCGGATGCGGCAAGCCGGTGGATGCGAGATACACCTCGCACATGACGAGAATGTTCTTGCCACCACGGATCGGGTCCTTGCACCAGAAGACGGGCTTCAACATGCAGTCCGACGCTTCTCCCGTGGCCTGCTCGGTCGACGATCCGTCGAATCCCCAAATCGGCGGTGTCTTCACCGAGTTGTCGAGGATCTTCGTCTTCGAGCGGAGCAACGGTGTCGGTTTCGTGCCGTCGATCCAGATGTATTCAGCCTGATAGGGCATAGGGGTTCCTTTCGTGGAGTGACCCGTTCATGCTGGTCGGTCGGCGTATCAATTCCGTCATCCGAGTGTGAACGGCGTGTAAACAGATCCGCACGACGAGCCCGCTGGGTAGCCTCTCGACGTGCCCGGTGCCACGCCACAAGCCGGATCGATGCGCATCGGCATGGCCCAAATGAACCCGCGAGTCGGAGACATCGCCGCCAACGCAACCGCCATCATTGGCACCATCCGCGCAGCCTCAGCGGCAGGCTGCGACGTCGTCGTGTTCCCCGAGTTGGCCCTCACGGGTTACCCGCCCGAGGATCTCGTGCTCAAAGCCGGATTCGTTGCCGAGGTGCGCCGAGCGCTCGACGACGTCGCCGCTGCCACCGACGAGTGCGTGGCGATCGTCGGGTTCGTCGATGAAGCTCACCGCGCGACCGACGTACCGAGTGCGCAGCCGGCCAGGTTGGCGAACGCCGCCGCGGTGTGTCGTGGCGGACGTGTCAACGACGTGTATCACAAGGTGATGCTGCCCAACTACGCCGTCTTCGACGAAGTGCGCTACTTCGTGGCGGGTTCCAATCCGGCATTCACCACGACGATCGCCGGGGTGCCGGTGGGGGTGAGCATCTGCGAAGACCTGTGGGTCGACGACGGTCCGATAGCGCGGCAACGTGCCGCGGGCGCAAAGATCGCGCTGAACATCAACGGCTCACCGTTCGATCGGCGCAAGGTGGCGCGTCGCGAAGCGACGGTGAGTGATCGAGCGCGCGAGACGGGATTGCCGATCGTCTACGTCAACCAGGTCTGCGGGCAGGACGAGTTGGTGTTCGACGGCGGCTCCGTCGTCGTCGACGGGCGCGGTGACGTGGTGGCTCGGCTCGGGCAGTTCGAGGAGTCGTTCGCCGTCATCGACGTTGCAGTCGACGGCGCCGTGTCGCGCGGAGAAGGGCCGGTGCGAACGCTGCCGATACCGGCCGTTGCCTCGGAGACCGACCAAGTGATCGCCGCGCTGGTTCTCGGCACCCGCGACTACGTGCACAAGAACGGATTCACCGACGTCGTCATCGGACTGTCCGGCGGAATCGACTCGGCACTCGTTGCCGCCGTTGCCGTCGAAGCACTCGGTGCCGATCACGTTCACGGCGTGGCGATGCCGTCGCGGTACTCGAGCGACGGATCACGTGCCGATGCGACCGAGTTGGCACGCAATTTGGGTATCGACTTTCGGACGATCCCCATCGAGCCGGCGTTCGGCGCATTCCTCGACATGACGGCGGAGTCTTTCCGCGGCAAGGCGCACGACCTCGCCGAGGAAAATTTGCAGAGCCGCGTGCGCGGCACGACACTCATGGCGCTGTCGAACAAATTCGGTTGGATGGTGCTCACCACCGGCAACAAGAGCGAACTTGCGGTGGGTTACTTCACTCTCTACGGCGATTCGGTGGGCGGGTACGCCGTCATCAAGGACGTTTTCAAGACCGAGGTGTACGAGTTGTGCCGGCGCATCAACGAACGGGCGGGACGGCCCATCATTCCCGAATCGACTCTGACGAAACCGCCGTCGGCCGAGTTGCGGCCTGACCAACGTGACGATCAGAGTTTGCCGCCGTACGAAGTTCTCGATCCGATCCTCCAGCTGTACGTCGAACTCGACCGGACCGCCGCCGAAATCATCGCCATGGGTCACGACGCCGATTTGGTGCGGCGGATCGTGCGCCTCGTCGACGCCAACGAATACAAACGCCGGCAGCTGCCCCCGGGAGTACGAGTGACGACGAAGGCGTTCGGCAAGGATCGGCGATTGCCGATCACCAACGCCTACCGCGGCTAGTTCGCCGCACTCGTCGCACCCCGGCCGAAGGCGGCGATCGCGGCGCCGGCGAGCACCGCGCAGAAAATCGATGCCAGCGCCGCACCGGCGATGCCGATCGTCGCGTAGGCCGCCGTGGCGACGAGCGACATGACACCGCGACCGAAGGTTCCGGCACCGATGACGGCACCGAAACCCTTGCCGGGCGCTTCCGGTACGAGGTGCGTCGCGAGCGGAAGCATGCTCACGACGGCGAATTCGAAGCCGAGAATGAGGATGGCGATCGCAACGAGCCCGACGTACATCCGGTCGGCTGTGAGTGCGAGGGCGAGTGCGGTGGGAATCATCACCGCCGCACCGATGAGAACGCTGCGCTCCTTGCCCCACGCATCCGTCTTGCGGGCGCTCGTCAGCGACGACACCAATTCGACTGCGCCGAGTACGAAGCCGATCGTGGCGAGACCGAAAGCTCCGACACCGAAGTCGTCGGCTAGCCACGCGCCGAACGTGACGAAGATGCACTGACTCGCGCCCATGAGTCCGAACATCGACAGCGGCACGAACCACGAACGTCGCGGGACTTTCGTGGCGGATCGAGGCTGCGTTCCGGGTTGTCTCTGCACCGTGCGGCGAACGGTGGCGGCATTGTCGTGACGCAATCGTCTGTCCAGCCACACCCCGGTGAGCGCGACGCTCACCGCGCCCGCGACGTAACTCCACCGCCACGACGTCAACGCGGCGATCACCCCCATTACCGATACGCCGAGCAACAACCCGAGTGCCCACGACGTTTCGGTGATTCCGACGATGCGCCCGCGCTTGTCGTACGGCACGTGGTCGGCAATCCATGCGGCCATGCCGAGGTCGTACAACGACTTCAACAAGTTGATCATCGTGAGTCCGACGGCGAATACGGCCACGTTGGGACTCGCGGCAACGACGAACGCGCCGGTGATGCAGCCGAGCAAACCGAGGGCCATCGATGCACGGCGTGGCAAACGATCGACGAGCCAACCGAGTGCCGGTGCGAGAAAACCGGTGAGTTCGGAAATGGAAATGGCAATCCCGACGTCGGCCACCGACACGTCGAAACCGGCCGTACCGGCAGCGATGATGGCAATGAACGGCGGCGCGAAACGGTACGTCGCGTTGGCCGTCAGGCGACTCGTGGTGAGTGGCGCGATGCTGTCGCGCACGATCGGCGCGTACGACGAATCGAGAATCTTCCGCGATCTTTCACCCATGGCGGTCAGCGCGTTCCCTCGGATGCGCTTACCGGTGGGCGACACGAACCGCGAGCAGCCAACGGCGTGCGGGGAAGCCGGCGGTGCAGCGTCACAGCGACTCGGTTGCGTCGCCGTCGGTGGTGAGCGGTGACCACACCGCGCCGACCGAGTGCACACCTTCTCCGGAAACGTCGAACCAGCATCCCTCGAGGTTGTGCAGGCGTCGGTCGCTCGCACCGTGGTGACGTCGCAAGGTACGGATGAGTCCGCTGTGGCTGACGACGAGGAGGGTTGCTCCCGGGTATCGCACGGCGAGATCGACGAAGGCTCGGTGTGCTCTGGCGACGACGTCGGTTGTTGCTTCGAATCCCTTTGGCATACGCATCTCGTCGAGGTATCCGGGCCAACGGGCATCGATTTCGCGTCGCGTGAGGCCTTCCCACGGACCGACGTCGGTTTCGACGAGACGATCGTCGAGCGCGGGGGAGGTCACGCCGAGAACGTCGCCGATGATTTCGGCCGTGTGCGCCGCACGCACGAGCGTGCTCGCGACGATTCCATCGGGCGACTCGAGTTGCTCGGCGGCAAGAAGCGCCTGGCGTCGACCTCGTTCGGTGAGTGGTACGTCGGCACGCCCTTGCCAACGTCCGGCAACGTTCCACTCGGATTCGCCGTGCCGCAACACGAGCAACCGAGTGGGTGAAGTTTTCATCGGTCCCGGCACGCAGAGGCAGGGTAGTGCCTTGGGTACAGTTGCCCCATGCCGCGCGTGCTCTTCTTTGCTCGCGCGCGAGAAGTTGCGGGGCGATCGAGCGACGAAGTACCGGGTGACACCGTCGGTGCGGTGCTCGATGCGATTGTCGTGCGTTGCGGCCAACCGCTCATCGACGTGCTGTCCGTGAGTCGGGTATGGGTGAACGGAGAACCGGCACGACGCGAGCAGCCCGTGACGGATCGCGACGAAGTTGCAATCCTTCCTCCGGTGTCGGGAGGAAGCGACCACGAGACTCTGTCGCTTGCCGAGTTGCGTGCCGCACGCAACGACCTGCAAAGTCGGGAAGACGCGGTGTCCTACGTCCGTCGCATGGCGCAGGGTCGGCTCGACCTTGCGCGCGCCGAACGGAGCCGACGTTCGGAGAATCGCGAACGTGACGCGGACTTGTCGGGTGAAATCGCCCGAGTGTTCGGTGCCGAAGCAGCTGGAGGATCGCAGCGACCGCCGCGCGACACCGCACCGAGCATCGACGATCCGCTCGTTGCCGAACTCGAATCGTTGTGCGACCGCATCGGATTCGGTTCGTTGCACAATCTCGACGACGTCGAGCTCGCCGCATGCATCGACGAGCTGGCTCGTTTCGAGGCCGACGTTTCGCGACGGCGCAAGGATTTGTTCGTCACGATCGACGCCTTGTCGGCCGAGCTGGTGCGGCGGTACAAGTCCGAGGATTCGGCGGTCGATCGATCCCTCGACGACTGAGTACCGATTCTCGCCGTCCGACGGCGCGCGGCGGCACCCACCGATAGGTTGCTTGTGCGATCATGCAACGCGTAGCCCTGCTCTCGATGCACACGTCACCTCTGGTGCAGCCCGGAGTCGGTGACGGCGGCGGAATGAACGTCTACGTGCGTGAAGTTGCATCCGCCCTGGCACGTCTGGGTGTCGAGGTCACGACCTTCACTCGCGCGTGGCGACCCGAATTGCCCGAGGTCGTCGTGCGCGAACCGAACAACCTTCTCGTGCACGTTCCGGCGGGGCCCTTCGATACCGCCAAAGAGGACCTCCCCGCACTCGTCGACGAGTTCACGGCAGGGGTGCGCGAGCACTTCTCGCGTCAGGTGCCCGACGTCGTGCACGCCAACTACTGGTTGTCCGGAGTCGCCGGGCACGCATTGAAGCACGAATTCGGGCTTCCGCTCGTCACGACGTTCCACACCCTCGCGCGGGTGAAGTCCTTGTTCGGCGATGCCGAGGCCCGCGATCGTGATGCCGGCGAAGTTGCGGTGATGGGATGCTCCGACGCCGTCGTCGTGTCCTGTGCGGAGGAGCGTGATCAGCTGCGCACGCTGTACCCGCAGTGGAACGGAGTTGCCGAGATCGTCGCCCCGGGCGTCGAGCACGCGGTGTTCGCACCCGGTAGCAAATCCGGTGCTCGCGCCGCAGTCGGCCTCGCGTCGTCACCGGTCGTGCTGTTCGTCGGGCGCATTCAGCCACTGAAGGGAGTCGACCTGGCAATCCGCGCCGTGGCGGCACTCGGACGCAGTGACGTGCAGCTGGTCATCGTCGGTGGTGCCAGCGGTGTGCAGGGTGAACGCGAGTTGACCGCCATGCGCGATCTCGTCGCCCGACACGGCCTCGCGACGCGAGTCACCCATGTCGATCCGTTGCCGCACCATCTGCTCGCCACGTACTACCGCGCCGCCGACGTCGTCGTCGTGCCGTCGCGCAGCGAGAGCTTCGGTCTCGTCGCCCTCGAAGCCGCCGCCAGCGGGCGACCGGTCGTGGCGAGTGCAGTCGGTGGTTTGTTGTCGCTCGTCGACGACGGCGTCACCGGGCGCCTCGTCACTGATCGTGAGGTGAACTCGTTTGCCCGTGCATTGCGCAAGGTCATCGACACACCCGTCGTCGGACTCGAGATGGGTGAAGCGGCGCATCGTCGCAGCAAGCGCTACACGTGGAACTCCGCGGCGATGCGACTGCGGCGGATTTATGCCGAAGTGTCGCTGCGCACCCCGGTGTCGTGCTCCTGAGGTGACGTCGACCCGATCATGACGGATCTGTTCGACGACTCCGCCCGCGCGGTGCTCGAACGGCGCCTCGATGAATGGTGTGCACGTGCCGCAAACGAATGGTCGACGGTCTCCGCCGCCGGGCGATCGACGGACGAGCCGCAACGATGGTTCGTCCGACTTCGTGGTGAAGCCAAGGAGACGATCACGGTGTGGTTCCACCTCGGACAGCGCACGCTGCGCCACGAGACGTACGTGTTGCCCACACCGGGCGGCGACGCCGCGGATTTGTACCGCTATTGCCTGCGTCGCAACGAGCGACTGACGGGACTCCACTTCGGCATCGGTGCAGAAGATGCGCTGCACCTGTTCGGTGAACTGCTCCTCGAGTCGCTCGACGACGCCGAACTCGATCGCATCGTCGGTTCGGTGTACGCCACGATCGAGCAACATTTCGACGCTCTCGTCGAGCTGGCATTTCCGGGGCTGTATCGAGGGTCTCGGTAGCCTCAACGACGTGAACCACCTCGGTGAGCTCGCGATCGTCGGGGTCGGCAACATGGGCTCGGCAATGGTCGACGGTCTCGTGCGCGCGGGTATGGATCCGCGACGACTCACCCTCGTCGAAGCGGCGTCGGGGCAGCGCGACACCCTCATCGGCCGATTCCCCAAATCGCAGGTTGTCGCCGACGTCGAGCGAGTCACCGACGTGGTACTTGCGGTGAAACCCGGCGACGTTGCCGCGGTGTGCAGCCACCTCGTGGCACGGGGCATGAAACGCGTCATTTCGATCGCTGCCGGTGTCACCCTCGCACAGCTCGAAGCAGCGTGCGGGGCCGACGTTGCGGTGGTGCGGGCAATGCCCAACACCCCCGCAGTCGTCGGATTGTCGACGACCGCGATGGTGCCGGGCAGCCGGTGCACGCCGGGTGATGCGCAATGGGCAAACGACGTTCTCGCTGCGATGGGGGTCGTCGTCACCGTGGCCGAATCGGAAATGGACGCATTCACGGGACTCATCGGCTCGGGGCCGGCGTACGTGTTCTACGTTGCCGAAGCCCTCCTTGACGCGGCTCGTGACGCAGGTCTGCCCCAGCCCGAACAACTCGTGTCCCACGTGCTCGTCGGTGCCGCTGCGCTCGTTGCACGCGAACCCGATTCACCCGCCGAACTGCGCCGTCGCGTGACGTCGCCGAACGGAACGACGGCTGCAGGAATCTCGGTTCTCGACGAACGCGGCGTTCATGACGCAATCGTTGCTGCGGTCCACCGGGCGACGCAGCGAAGTCGCGACATGGGTACAAAGCCCGGCTGAGCGTCATTCCTGCACTTCCGTGCACGGTTGATGCCACGTCCGGTCGCCCCGATGCGGAATTTGGTGGCGAAAAACATCCCCGACCAGCGTGGTGCGCGGGAATTTTGCTGTCTAACGTAAGTGCCGATAACCGGTCACCGGTCGGAGGCAACTCCGCCCCGGGAGACGCGCCCGCAAGGGCCGCGCCGTGGGGGTCGATGCCGTCGGGGGGTTGGCATCGGCTCCCACGTTCTTCTTTCGTGTCGACTCGGTACCGTGTTCGCCGATGACGAGCGACCGCACCGCCGATGCAACGACACCGCGTTTTCGCCACGTGTCATTTCTCTCCGACTACGGCGTCACCGACGAGTTTGTCGGGGTCGTCAAGGGCGTCATCGCCGACATTGCACCGCACGTCTCCGTCGTTGATCTCACCCACGAAATTCCGCCGTTCGACGTTCGCGCCGGTTCGCTCGCACTCGCCCGCAGCATCTCCTACGTTCCCGAAGGCGTCGTGCTCGGCGTCGTTGACCCCGGTGTGGGCACCCAACGGCGGGCGATAGCCGTCTCGGTTGCCGGCGGACGGGGCATTCTCGTCGGCCCGGACAACGGGTTGTTGTCGATGGCCGTTGCCCTTGCCGGCGGCGCCGATGAGGCCGTCGAACTCACCAATGACGAGTTCCATCTCGCAGCACCGGGTGCCACGTTTGCGGGTCGGGACATCTTTGCTCCCGTGGCGGCTCATTTGTGCAACGGCGTTCCGCTGCACTCGTTCGGTGCGGCCATCGATCCGGCGTTGCTCATGCCCGGCGTCATTCCGTTGTCGCGACTTGAAGGTGACGTTCTCACGGCCGAGGTGACGTGGGTGGATCGCTACGGGAATTGCCAACTCAACGTGTCCCCGGAGGATGTGGCGCAGTGGGGCGACGTCCTCAGCGTGTCACGCACCTCGCCAACCGGCGAAGTTGTCACACGATCGATTCGGCGCACCACCTCGTACGACGACATCGGTGCGGGTCTCGGTCTCGTGCTCGACTCGTACGGAATGCTCGCGGTGTGTATGCGCCAACGGTCGGCAGCCGAGGAGTTGAACGTGGCCGCCGGCGACGCCGTGCGACTCGGCGCTGCGCAATCGGGCGATGGTGCCGAACCCGAAGCCGGCGTGTCGGTGCGGCTCGGCCGCCGCGCCACGTCCTGAGCCGAAGTCACGCGCGGCTCGTTTCCCGGCGAACCGCGTCGACTCGTTACAGTCGTCTTGATGCGTCCCGCCACGCCTCTTGCATTGGGCCTGCTGCTGGCGGCGATTTTCATCGCCGGAATCGTGTCGTTGACGGTGGGCTGACGCCCGTCGTCAACCCGGTCGTTGCCCGAGCAGAGACATCGCTGCATCGTGCGTGCCGCGGCGTGACCCGGCGATGATGAAGCCGCCGAACAACACAATGACACCGATCGTGAGTGTGACGGCGAACGCGCGATCCTCACCGAGCCGACCCGCGAGCGATCCGCTCGCCGACAGCGTGAGCGTGCCGAGCATGACGGTGACGTTGCTCAGCACGAGTCGCGCGGCCGACAACGGCGCGACCCGTTGCGCGCCGGCGAGCGCCGGGGTGCGACCACGCAGCAAACGCCATACCGACCATGCCGCGCCGAGGATGATGACGAGCGCCGGCACGCCGGATCCGACGGCGACCATGACGCGCGGCAGCGATCCGAAGAGATCCCGAGCGCGGGGGAGACCTTCGTCGGGAATCGATCCGCGACTTGGTGCACTGATGACGACGCCGGTGGCAAAAAATGATGCGGCCACCAAAAACGTGCGGACACGGTTGATCGTGCGCCCCCCGACGAGCAGGTACAACGAACCGAGTGCGAGCCACGCGACGTTGAGGACCGCACCGACGAGGAAAAAGAGGCGGAATACGGGCATCGACCACGCGTCGGACTCGGCCCACCAGAATGCTCCTGCACCGACGGCGAACAAACTCATGGCGATCATCCACGCACCGACGTGTGGTTGATGGCGTCGGCGCCAACGATCGATGGTGACGAGGGCGAACACGACGGCCACGAGAGTCGCCACGGTGGCAAGCACGACGTTCGCAGGGTCAACGGACATTGCGGATCAGTCTTGCTTGTGCAACGGTCGCTCGGCTCGGCACATGCCGCCGGTCGGGGCAGGTTCGTGCAGCGCCGGCGCGACAGGCGTTCCTGGAGTGACCATCCACCACGGGCGTGGCATACGGCACGTTGCCCACCTGACTTCGTGAAAGCGCGCACGAGGGGCATACCCTGTCATCATGTCGACCCCTCCCGACGTTCCCACCTCCGCTCGCCGCACACGGCGAATTCCCGATGCGGCGGTGAATCGCTTGCCCGTGTATCTCCAGATCCTCAGCGATCTTGAACTCACCGAAACACAGCAGATCTCCAGCGATCAGCTTGCGGCACTTGCCGGGGTCAATGCCGCAAAGGTGCGCAAAGACCTGTCGTATCTCGGAACGTACGGCACGCGCGGTGTCGGCTACGAGGTGTCGTACCTCATATATCAGATTCGCCGCGAGCTCGGTTTGCTCACCGAGTGGAAGGTTGTCGTCGCCGGTGTGGGAAATCTCGGGAGCGCCCTTGCAACGAACGGCGGCTTTGCATCACGGGGATTTCCGGTGGCGTACCTCTTCGACGTCGATCCGAAGAAGGTGGGCACGAAGATCGGCGGAACGCCGGTTCGACACATGGATGAAATGAAGGACCTCGTGCGCGCTTCGGCCATTCGCATCGGCGTTGTCGCAGTGCCGTCGACGGCTGCACAAAGCGTTGCCGAGGAACTCATCGCGGCAGGAATCGGATCGTTGCTCAACTTCGCGCCGGTGGTCCTCACGGTCCCGTCCGGCGTCTCGGTGCGCAACGTCGACCTCGGTGTCGAGTTGCAGATACTCGGGTACCACGAGCAGATGCGCGTGGCGGGATCGTCGCCTCGTACCGACGCAGTCGGCGTCTAACCTTCGCTTCGTGCGACAACTCCTCACGTGGCGCACGTGGGTGGCATTGGCGGTTCTCGTGGCGACCGCGGTCGTGGCCGCCAACGTCGCATTCGGCGGCCGGAGTGCCGACTCGGTGGAGGTGCGCCGCAATCTCGATTCTTTCGCGTCGATCATGGCGTGGGACGACGCCGCGGGATGGACGGTCGTCAACGGTGAGTCGACCGGAACCGTCGGGTTGCAGCTCGACGACGGACGGCGCGTGGTGATCACGGCGGGTACGCCCGGCGAAGTGTCGTGCGGTGAACGGGAGATCCCTGCCGCGTGCATCCTGCTTGCCGACATGCTCGGACCGGGGGTGGTGTGGTTCTCCATCGTCCCCGCCAACGACACGACATCGCGCACCGTCGACCTTTCGACGCTGGTCGACATGGTTGACGACGGTGCCCGCGGCGTACTTGCCAACGACTGGGTGGTACCTCTGGCGAACGGTGTCGTGCGTACCTGTGCCGGCGACGAGACGACGCGCACGTTGCGTCAATTCATCGAGCGTTACGCACAACGGGGAATCCGGACCGTTCTCGACCTCGACCGTAACGAGGTTGTCGAGGTGGTGTGCGCTCCGCCAGCGCAGTGACCTGCGGAACTCAGGCGTTGGGCGCCATGCGCACGATCGCCGCTGCCATTTTGTAGGCGACTTCGGCGGGACCGCGTTCGTCGGGACGCAACAAGTTGGCCATGATGCGCAGCACCCATTCCATCAGCGTGTGGCTGCGAATCCCGACGCGGGAGAGCTCGCGCATCAACGCCGGTCGGCCGATGACACGGGCAAACAAGCGGGCCACCTTGAAGTACTGGCCGTACTCGGCGTCGAGCAGATCCGGGTATCTGGTGAGAACGCTCGCGTCGTTGGTGACGATCGCTTCGTGCAACACATCTGCACCGATACGCGCCGTTTCGTACGCATAATCGATGCCTTCGCCGTTGAACGGATTGACGCTGCCGGCGGCGTCACCGATGACGAGGTGCGTGGCGCCCTGCTTGGGAAACACCGAGCCACCCATCGGGATCTTGCCGCTGGTGGCGCGGCATTCCGGTGAGGTCGGATCGATACCCCAGCTGTCGGCGATCATGTGCGCGTACGAGTCGAGCAAATGCGAAGTGTTCACCTGGCGGAAGTTCTTGAATGTCGACAACAAGCCGACTCCGACGTTGATCGTGCCGTCGCCAACCGGAAAGATCCAGCCGTAGCCGGGCATCGAATCACCGTTGCGATCCTTCACGTCGAGGGCCGATTCGATCCACGGATCGGCGTGTCGCGGACTGTGCCAATACGTGCGAATTGCGGTTCCGTACGGCCATTGCTTGGTGCGCGACGTGCCGAGCGAGCGACCGAAGCGACTGTTCGCACCGTCGGCGATCACCACGTAGTCGGCGCGCATTTCGGTGACAACGTCGCGGTCGACGTCGCGCACGACGGCACCGCGCACGCAACCACGTTCGACGATCGGATCGATCGCCTCGTGACCTTCGAGCAGTGCCGCGCCGGCGTCCCGGGCGTTGTGTGCGACCATCATGTCGAGGTCGCGACGACGCACCACGTAGCCGTGTTGCGGGTAGATCGGGTGGCTCGGCCACTGCAGTTCGAGCTGACGCCCGTGCGCCGTTGCCCGCAAGCCGTCGTAGCGGTGATGTTTCGCGAGTTGCGACGTGAGCCCCATGTCTTCGAGCTGTTTCACGGCACGCGGCGTGAGCCCGTCCCCGCAGGTTTTGTCGCGGGGGAAATGCTTCTTTTCGACGAGGGTGACGTCGTGACCGTGCCGGGCCAGCCAGTAACCCATTGCCGCACCACCGGGACCGGCGCCGATGACCAACACGCGCGAGGAAGTCGGCGAGGTCATACTCAGGTCAGCGTACGTTGCGCTGCGTGCACCAACGGCACGCAGCAACCAACTGTGTCGAACGGTGCCGGGGTGACGGTCGTTACTTCGACGCGCGCGCGTCGGTGCCCACGGCACGCGGCGGATTCTCGAGCATGTTGAAAGTGTCGGCCAGCGTGTCGTAGGTCGTCACGCCGTCCTGCAACGCGGCAAAGATTTCGGAGTCGGGTGCGCACCAGCGGGCATACTCCGCACTCCACTGTTCGCTTGCCGGGTCCGCACCGGCAACGGCATATCGAATGTGACAGGTCACCCCGAGGATCTGATACTCGGTGAGACCGCCGCCCCACTTGGCGCCCTGTGCGGGCATTGCGTTTCCGTTGTACGACAGGGGTGCGTGCGCACCACCTTCACGATCGGGGTTGCCGTACACGTCGAGTCCCGCGGCAACGAAGGGCTGACTACCGCTGTAGACGAAGTTCAACATGTCTTCAATGTGCGGGAAGGTGAGCAATGCCTCGCCTTCGTGCAAGATGCGACCGGCGCCGCCTTGACCCGCAGCACCGTGGCAGCTCGCGCACGATCCGTATACCTCGGCGCCGATCGCCATCGGTCCTTCAACGGTTTCCTCCTGGGGTGACAGCGCCAAGAGATACAGGAATGCCCACACCGGCAGGAGGCTCAACGTCGCCATTGCCCAGAACGGAATCTTCTTTCGCGTCTTTGCGGCAACGACGTATGCCGGATCGGGCTTGGGCGGCGGCGGCGGTGCAACTTCCTGTGCCACCGCTGGAGCGGCCGATGATGCTGGGGTTTTGTCAACGGCGGTCGACGATGCTGCGGGAGCGTCGGGCGACGCCGTGCCGCCTTGCAGAACTGCGCGACGATCGCGCGAACGCTTGAGGAGATAATCGGGGACTTCGGTCATGACGGTTGAGCCGTTTCGTTGGCGCACGAAGGCGCGACGTTGCATTCGGGGAGCGGTGTGCGACGAGCAGCAAACACGACTGGGAAGGCTAACCCGACGGGCGTGTCCGACGGAAGTTCATGCACGAGCGCACTTATGTGCTCGATATGCCCGTGGCAAGCACCCCTACTAGGCTTCGGGGCGCATGTTGGCACTCGACGTTCTGAATTGGCCGGGCATGAACCAGGCGTTCGTGTTCTCATTCCTCGTCACGACCGCGCTCGCTCTCGTCGTCATCCCAATCGGCAAGCGGCGCACCACCGATCGCAAAGCGACGTGGGGCGAGGCAATGTTCGGTTCTGCCTACGTCTTTTTCGTGCTGTTCCTCGCCTTCGGGGTCGTGCCCCATCAATGGATCGACCATGCCGACAAGGACCTCGGTTGGCGCAAGGACAAAGTCATTTTCGGCCCATTTGATGTGTTGAAGCCGAAGGAACTCGGTGGTCCGTTCGCGTTCACCATCTCGTACGAAGCAATTCGCGACATCATCGTCGTCGTCATTCATGCCTTTTACATCGGGTTGATGATCTACCTGTTCGCCTGGTGGCAAAAGCGCGGCACGGCGAAGCCGAAGGCTTTGCCGACGAGCACCTACGGCCGCCCACTCGTGAGGAAGGGGTAAGCACGTCATGACACGCACCGATGCCAACCCACCGATGATGCCGTTCACCGACGAGTACCACCTCGTGGAAGTTGACGCCGACTACCTCTCGAAGGCGGTGAAGCCCAAGCAGTTCATTCATATCGACCAGAGCGAATGCATCATGTGCGAGGGCTGCGTCGACATTTGCCCGTGGAAGTGCATCCACATGGTCACCCCCGAAGCCGTTGCCGAGTCAACGGGCACCGAACTTCCCGGGGCCGATCCGTCCGATCACGTGTTGTTCGTCATCGACGACGACATTTGCACGCGCTGTGCCCTGTGCGTCGATCGTTGTCCCACCGGTGTCATCGTGTTGGGCAAAGTCGGTGTCGCCCCGGCGAACGGTGATCCTCACGCACGCACGAACAACCACGGTTACGCCTACGGGATGCGGTTTTAAAGGAGCAGTTCATGGCCAGCGTCGTCGAAGAAAAGCCCCGCCCCTCGGTGAAGGAGCGCATCGCCAAGTTCAACGAGTCCCTGCAAGGCAGTCAGGTGTGGAACTCGATCTTCCGCCCGGGCTCGATCTTCCGCAAGGGGTACACCGATTCGCCGCGCAACCGCTCGTACGTCGTCATGAACTCGGTGCTGTACCACCTGCACCCGGTGAAAGTGAAGCGTCACGCGGTCAAGGTCAGCTACACGCTGTGCCTCGGCGGCTTGTCCTTCTTCCTCTTCATCCTGCTCACCATCACGGGCATCTTTCTCATGTTCTTCTACCGACCCACGGCGGCGAACGCGTGGGACGACATCCAGTCGTTGCACACCTCGGTGACGTTCGGCTTGATGGTGCGCAACATGCACCGTTGGGGAGCCCACCTCATGGTGCTCTCGGTGTTCTTGCACATGGCCCGCGTGTTTTACCACGGTGCGTACAAGGCCCCCCGCGAGTTCAACTGGGTGGTGGGCGTCATCTTGCTCACGCTCACATTGCTGCTGTCGTTCACCGGCTACCTGTTGCCGTGGGACCAGCTCGCACTGTGGGCCGTCGCGGTGGGGACGAACATGATGGGTTACTCGCCGGTGATCGGATCACAGGTGCGATTCGTGCTCCTCGGTGGCACCGAAATCGGCCCCGAAACGCTGTTGCGGTGGTACGTGTTGCACGTCATTTTGTTCCCGTTCGTCACGGTGATCTTCCTCGCCATCCACTTCTGGCGCGTCCGCAAGGACGGCGGAATTTCCGGACCGCTGTGAGCCGGTGAAAGGAGCCGAACGACCATGACCGAGATTCCCGAACACCTTCTCAAGCGCGCCCAGGCGGCGCGCGAAAAGGCCGCCTCGACCGGCGGTGACGACGCGTCGTCGGCCCAGAGCGCCGGCGCCTCGCGCATCCCGCAGGAACTCCTCGATCGCTCGAAGGCCGCCCGTGCCGGCGGCGTCGCCGTCGCGGATGCGCCGAAGGCTCCGGTCGTTGCCGCTCCGGTCGGTGGCGGCGTGCCGATGGGTGCCGGTCCCGGCGGTCATACGCAGCGTCTGCTCACCGTCGTCAAGTCCGGTTCGATCCAGGACGTGAAGGCCGTTCCGGTCGACAAGGTGCACACGTGGCCGCACCTGCTGTCGGTCGAGTTCGTCGCCGCACTCGCGTGTCTCGCTTTCACGTTCATGTTCTCGTGGTTCGTCAACGCACCGTTGTTGCAGGCCGCGAACTTCAACGCCACGCCCAACCCGTCGAAGGCGCCGTGGTACTTCCTCGGCCTGCAGGAACTGCTCACGATGTTTCACCCGATGATCGCCGGCGTCACCATCCCGGGAATGGGTCTCATCGCGCTCATGTTCGCGCCGTACCTGGACCGCAACCCGTCGAACAAGCCCGAGGATCGCAAGTTCATCACCAGCCTGATGACGCTGCACATGATGTTCTGGGCGATCCTCGTCATCATCGGTTCGTTCTTCCGCGGACCCGGTTTCAACTTCACGTTCCCGTGGCGTGACGGAATCTTCTTCGAGCTCTGATCGGCGGTCACCATGAGCAGCATCACCATCATCTCCATCGCAATTGCGGTTCTCTTCGTGCTCGGTGTGGTCGTGGCCGTGACGGCCACCCGTCGCCGGGACCGTGTCGGCTCGCTGTCACGTGAGACGAAGGTTCGCGACAGGGTTTCCCGCAAGGCGTCTCGCGAAGCCGAGGCGGCGGCCGTCGCCGCACGCACGGCATCGACCGCGGTCGCCGTGCCAAAGGCCGCCGAGATCGCACCCTGGACACCCCCGGATCCCGAACTCATCGGAGTGACCCGGCGTCAGTTTTTCAATCGCGCAACCGTGACGTTGATGAGTGCCGGTCTCGGTGGATTCGGTGCGGCAGTCCTTGCTTTCCTGTGGCGCGGTGCGTCGGGCGGATTCGGATCGAAGATCAACGCCGGAAAAATCGACGACGTCATCGCTGCAATCCGCGCGAACAAGGGCTTCCTCTATCTGCCCGAAGCCCGTTCATGGGTGTCGGAGTACCCGAAGGAGTCGCTCGCGAAGGCGGAAGCGGCTTACGGCAGCCAGGCACCCGTGTTCGCCGGCATGCAGGCGGGGATCGTTGCGTCGTACCAGAAGTGCCCGCACCTCGGCTGCCGAGTGCCGATCTGCGAAACGTCGCAATGGTTCGAGTGCCCGTGCCACGGATCGCAGTACAACCGCGTCGGCGAGAAGAAGGCCGGTCCCGCTCCGCGCGGCATGGACCACTTCGGCATCTCCGTCGTCAACGGTCAGGTGATCATCGACACGGGAACCGTCTTCGGCGGCCCGCCGATCGGCACCAACACCACGGGACAGGAAGCCGAAGGCCCGCACTGCGTCGGTGCCGCGGGCGCGCACTGAGGTCGCACACATGAACGCACCACTGCTCGCTGCCGTCACCACCACGCTCGCGTGGATCGTTCTCTTCGTCGCCCTCGGCGGCTGGGCTCTCTACGGATTGTTCAACATCCGGGCGAGTCGCAAGGAAATCGCTTCGGAAATCGAACTCGCAGCCAACCGCAAGCCCTATTACGACGACGAGATCCTCGAGGGAAAGAAGCTCGAGCGCACCCAGTTGCTCGGTCTCGGCTTCCTCGCGGTGCTCACCATTGCGTTGCCGTTGTACTGGATCCTCGAGCCGGGTCGTCAAGTCGGCGCCGAGAAGGATTTCCAATACAAGTTCGAGCGTTGGGGTTCGGGATTGTTCGCCTCCACCGCCGACGGCGGCTTCAACTGCGCCGGCTGCCACGGCGGAATGAGCGGCGCCGGTGGAGTCGCGTCGTACGCGGTGACCGATCCGACGACCGGCGAGGTGAAGTCGGTGAACTGGAAGGCCCCGGCACTCAACACCATTTTCACTCGCTTCGACGAGGAAGAAGTGCGCTTCATCCTCAACTACGGCCGTCCCTTCTCGCCGATGTCGGCATGGGGTTTGGTCGGTGGCGGACCGATGAACGAACAACAGATCCAAACGATCATCGAGTACATGAAGTCGATTCAGTTGCCGCGTGAGAATTGCGACGTCGTCGATGCCGACCCGCGCACGTGTGCGGGAGGCACCGTGTCGGCAGACACGCAAGAGCAAATCGAAGCCGAAGCGGAACGCCTCGTTGCGGCCGGCACGTACGGTTCGGTCGGGGAGGCCCTGTTCAACCTCGACCTCGGTGGCGGACAGTATTCGTGCGCACGATGCCACACCAAGGGTTGGTCGTACGGCGAACCCCAGATCACCGGTGGCGGTGCCTTCGGCCCGAACCTCACGGGTGGCTCGACGATTCGCCAGTTCCCCAACCGCGCCGACATGATTGCGTTCATCACAGCGGGCAGTGAGTACGGCAAGCGGTACGGCGAACAAGGTCAGGGTGGTGGCAGGATGCCCGGTTTCGGACAGTCACTGACCCCGGAACAAATCGAAGCCGTCGTTGACTACGTGAGAGGTCTGTAAATGTCGGTTGGCGCACTGCTTGCAATCAACTGGGAGCCGACGCTGCGCGGCATCATCGTCGTACTCACGATGGCCCTTGCGCTCATCGGCAGCACGTATCTCATCGTCGGAACGAACCTCGGTGCACGGCTCGGCATGCTGGTCATCGCCGGAGGGTTCTTCGGGTGGATGGCGATCATGGGAGCCGTGTGGTGGATTTACGGAATCGGACTCGTGGGCGCATCGCCCACGTGGCAACCGGCCGAACCGGCGACGATCGTTCGTGATGCCCGACTCCTGCAGGGAGCCGAAATCGTCTCCGGTTCCGTGCAACCCGGCGCAACGCCGCTCGAGACCGCGGCCAACGTCGCTACGGCACTCGAACGCGATGGTTGGATCAGGCTCGACGAGTCCGACCCGCAGCGTGGTCAGGCCGTGTCATCATCCGACGAAATTCTCATCAACCAAGCCGGTGAGTTCGACGCCGGCGAATTCGTGTCGGTGGCGGTGTACGACAGGGGTGGTGATCGCTGGCCGAAGATCAACGAAACCCTCGACTTCTTCGCGTTCTTCCACGAGCCGCGTTACGCCCTCGTCGAAGTGGCGCCGGTCATCCCGCAACGTGTCGAGCCGGGTCGTGCTCCGGCTCGTCCGAAAGTCGACGATGCGCAGGACCGCCGTTACGTGCACATGGTTCGCGACCTCGGCAACCGCCGCCAACCGGCGATGTTCATCACGCTCGGCTCCACGCTGATCTTCGCGATCCTCTGCTGGATGCTGCACCGCCGTGATCTCATCCTCCGCCAGAACTTGGCAGCCGCGCGCGAGCTCGACAAAGTCTGATCCGGGACGCATCGGCACGTGGGTCAGTATCTTCCGATCATCGTGCTGATGGTTCTTGCCATCGGCTTCGGAGCCATCAGCATCGTCGCATCGAAGTTGCTCGCACCGCGTCGGCCGCACAGTGCGAAGTTGGCTCCCTACGAATGCGGAATCGTGCCGAGTCGCGAGGCACCGGAGCGGTTTCCCGTGTCGTTCTACATCGTGGCGATGCTGTTCATCATGTTCGACATCGAGATCATCTTCGCCTACCCGTACGCGATCATGCAGAGGGATCTCGGCGTGTTCGCATTTTGGGCGTTCATCATGTTCAACGTCGTGTTCTTCGTCGCCTTCGTATACGTCGTCGCCCGGGGCGCGCTCGACTGGGGTCCGGTGAAGAAGGACCCCGCACTCGTTGATGCACACCTCGTCACCGCATCCGAGCCGGGGGTGCGCGTCGTCGGCCTCGAGGGTCGTGAATCCGCAACCGAATTTGTGGGTGCGAAATGAGCATTCTGCGCGACGTGGCCGACGAGGGACTCGGAGGAATGAGGCACAACTTCCTCACCGGTCGGATCGAGGATCTCGTGAAGTGGTCTCGGTCGCGTTCGAGTTGGGGAGCGACGTTCGGACTCGCCTGTTGCGCCATCGAAATGATGGGCACGGGTGCACCGCACTACGACTTGGCGCGCTTCGGCATGGAGGTCTTTCGTGCCTCGCCGCGCCAAGCCGACATCATGATCGTCGCGGGTCGGGTCAGTCAGAAGATGGCACCCGTGTTGCGCCAGGTGTACGACCAGATGGCCGAACCCAAGTGGGTGATCTCGATGGGCGTATGCGCGAGCAGCGGCGGGATGTTCAACAACTACGCCATCGTGCAGGGTGTCGATCAGATCGTTCCCGTCGACGTCTACGCCCCGGGATGCCCGCCAACTCCCGAAACGCTCATTCATGCCATCGAAACGTTGCACCAGCTCATCGAGGACGGCGAAATCATGCGTCGGCGCGCCGTCACCGGTGCGGGTGCCGACGTGCACATTCAAGAGGTGCCCGCCGGGCTCACGGTTCCGGTCGCGTTGCAGGAACGCTGACATGACCGACAGTGACATGACCGAC
>JBMTET010000014.1:0-36143 GCA_049433365.1 Ilumatobacteraceae bacterium
CGCGCACATCCTCGGCATGGAGATCCCGTTCACCGTCGACGAGCTCGTCCAGGCGTCGAAGGACACCGTCGCATCGACCGGTTTGCCGTCGTGTTACGTGCGCCCGATCGCGTACTACGGCTACGGAGAGATGGGTTTGAGCACGTTGCCGTGCAAGGTCGACGTGGCGATCGCCTGTTGGCCGTGGAACGCGTACCTCGGTGACGACGCCGTCGACAAGGGCGTACGCATGAAGATCTCGTCGTGGACGCGCCACGATCACAACACCATGCCGCCCGCGGCAAAGACCGTCGGCAACTACGTCAACTCGTCGCTGGCCAAAGTCGAAGCGTTGAAGGCGGGTTACGACGAGGCGATCATGCTCGCCCCGAACGGTCTCGTCGCCGAGTGCACCGGTGAGAACATCTTCGCGGTGCGCAACGGCATCATTCTCACGCCGCCGTTGTCGGCGGGTGCGCTCGAGGGCATCACCCAGAACTCGGTGATGACGATCGCCCGCGACCACGGCTTCGACGTGCGCGTCGACAACATTGCGCGCAGCGATCTGTACATCGCCGAGGAAGTGTTCGTGTGCGGCACCGCCGCCGAAGTCGGCTCGGTGAAGGAAATCGACGAGCGCAAGATTCCGTGCCCCGGTCCGAAGACGAAGGCAATCGCCACGACGTACGCCAAGGCCGTGCGTCGCCAGGACGAGCGCTATGCCCACTGGTGCGAGCTGGTGCGATAGGAGAGTGACGGGATGACGAACACGATCGCCAATGCTTCGCCATCGACGCCGGCCGTGAACGACGTCGTCGAGGTTTTCGACACGACCCTGCGCGACGGCATGCAGGTCGAGGGCGTGTCGGCGAGCGTCAACGACAAGTTGCGCATCGCCGAGCAACTCGACCACCTCGGCGTGCACTTCATCGAGGGCGGCTGGCCGGGCGCCAACCCGAAGGACGAGGAGTTCTTCCAGCGCGCACGCACCGAGTTGAATCTGCGCACTTCGACGCTGGTCGCCTTCGGCAGCACGCGTCGTCCGATGGGCCGTGTCGACGACGACGCCACGCTGCGCAACCTCATCGCAGCACAGACGCCGGCGGTGTGCATCGTGGCCAAGAGCTGGGATTACCACGTCACCGAGGCATTGCAGACCACCCTCGACGAAGGTGTGGCGATGGTCGCCGATTCGGTCGGATTCCTCGTCGGCAACGACCGGCGCGTGCTCGTCGACATGGAACACTTCTTCGACGGCTACAAGCGCAACCCCGAGTTCGCGTTGCGCGTGCTCGAAGCCGCGGTGATGAAGGGTGCGTCGCACCTCGTACTCTGCGACACCAACGGTGGTTCGCTGCCGCACGAAATCGAATCGATCGTCGCCGACGTGTCGCGTCACATCGCCGGAGCGGCGATCATCGGCATCCATTGCCACGACGACACGGGTTGCGCGGTGGCCAACTCGCTCGCCGCGGTGCGCAGCGGTGCGCGCCACGTGCAGGGCACGCTGAACGGTCTCGGTGAGCGCACGGGCAACACCAACCTCACCACCGTCATCCCGAACCTGCAGTTGAAGATGGGCTTCACGTGTCTGCCCGACGGACATCTCGATCGTCTCACCGCGGTGAGCAACCACGTCGCCGAGGTGCTCAACCGCCCGCTCAACCCGCAGGCCCCGTACGTCGGCATGTCGGCATTTGCCCACAAGGCCGGCTTGCACGTGTCGGCAATTGCGCGTGCAAAGGACGCCTACGAACACGTCGCGCCCGAACTGGTCGGCAACGGCACGCGGTTCCTCGTGTCGGAGATGGCCGGTCGCGCGACCATCCTCATGAAGGCGAAGGAAATCGGCATCAACGTCGACGGTCCGGTCGTCGGCAACATCCTCGACGAGCTGAAGCGCCTCGAGTTCGAGGGCTACCACTTCGAGGCGGCCGATGCGTCGCTCGAGTTGCTCATGCGCCGCGCCGCGGGCTGGGAGCAGTCGTTCTTCAAGGTCGAGTCGATGCGCGTCATCACCGACGAGTCGGCGAGCGGCGAGTTCACCACCGAAGCCACCGTCAAGGTGTGGGTCGGCGAGGAGCGCGAAGTGCACACCGCCGAGGGCAACGGACCGATCAACGCGATCGACACGGCACTGCGCGCCTCGTTGCTCAGCCGCTATCCGCAGTTGTCGCGCGTGCACCTCACCGACTTCAAGGTGCGCATCCTCGATTCGTCGTCGGCCACCGGCGCCGTCACCCGCGTGCTCATCGACGCCACCGACGGCGACCGCACATGGACGACGATCGGTGTGTCGTCGAACATCATCGAGGCCTCGTGGCGCGCGCTCGAAGAGTCGCTCGTCTACGGCCTGCTCCACCTCGGCTGAGGTCAACCCAACGACCCCGCAAGTAAGGGGGAATTGAGCGCCCCTTCAAAGGGCGAACATACGTTCGCTATGGTGAGGCCATGGTTCCTCTTCTCTCTGCCTCACAGTTGGCAGCTCCGGCGGCGCTGCCCGTGGCGGCACCGTTCGATGCGCTGCTTCCCGACGGTCTCGTGCGCGGTCGCGTTCTTTCCTGCGACGGCGATGCCGCGTTGACGGTTGCCCTCGGCGTGCTCGGTGCGGCGACGCACGACGGGTCGTGGCTCGCCGTCGTCGGTGTTCCGGACCTCGGCATTGCCGCCGCACGCGACGCCGGTGTCGCGCTGAATCGCCTCGTCTTCGTCACCGCACCACCCGACACGCGGCGGTGGGCCGCCACGATGGCCACGGTCATCGAGGGATTCGATCTCGTGCTTGCCGCGGTTCCCGAGCGAGTCACCGATGCCGACATGCGTCGGTTGCGTTCGCGGTTGCAGGTGCGCCGCGGCGTGCTCGTCGCCCTCGGTGCGTGCGGTGATCCGCCCGACGTCTCCTGCTCGACGACGACCTTGCGGTGGAACGGTGTGCACCGCGGTGCGGGTCATCTCCGCGAGCGTCTCGTGCGCGTGCGGGTCGCCGGGCGTCGCGTGCCGGTGGGTGCCACGCATGACCTCGTTGTTGCGTGAGCAGGCGCCGCAGGCCGAGCGGGCGCCGGCGCAGCTTGCCGTCGTGTGGTGCCGTGATTGGTCGACGTTCGCCGCGCGTCTGAACGTCGCATCGCACGTCGCGTTCGAGCCGGTCGTGCGTGCAGTCGGTCGTGACGTCGCCGACATCGAAGTCGTCGAGCCGGGACTTCTCGTGTGCGGTGCAGGGGGAGCGGCGCGACGCGTCGGTGGCATGCATCGTCTGGTCGCGCGGCTCGATGCTGCGATTCGCGGCACACTGCACGACATCGATGTCGACATCGATGTAAACGGCGACATAAACGGCGACATAAACGGCGACATGAACAGCGGCAGCGACACGAGCATCAAGGTGGGTATCGGCGTGGGTGAGGGGCGCCTTGCCGCGGCACTCGCCGCGCGCCGGTCGTGGCAATCCGGTGAACCGTGCGTCGTTGCCCGCGGCGAGTCGGTGCGGTTCGTGCAGCACAGTTCGGTGCGCTCGTTGCTCGAGTGTGCGGCAGTCGTCGGCGCGACATCGACCGTCGATGGCATCGTCCGTCGCGACGGCGCGGAAACGGTCGGCATTCTCGAGCGGCTCGGGCTGTACCACTGGGGTGATGTCGCGCAACTGGGTGAAAAGACGTTGGCGATGCGCTTCGGCGGTTGGGGTATCGAGTTGTACCGTCTCGCCACGGGTCGTGACCGACACATCGTGTTGCCGGTCGTTCCGCCGTCGGATTGCACGCGCCGACTCGACTGCGACACCGTGTTGCGCTCGCGGGACGTCGTGCTCAACGAAGCCGAACGACTCGTCGACGATGCGCTCACCGGACTCGCGGCACGGGGGTGGTCGTGCAGCCGCATGAGCGTCGTCTTCGACTCCGACAACGACGAGCGCAGCGAGCGCACGTGGTACCGCGCCGAAGGGTGGACGACCCGCGATATGTGCCGGGCCGTCGCGGTGCAACTCGATGCGTGGATCGCCGCCGGGGCGGTGAGCGACGGCGTGCGCACGATCGTCGTGACGCCGTGCGACGTGGGTCCGTTGCGCGGCACCCAACGCACGCTGTGGAATGCCGACGAGCGGGGTGGTCGTGCAGCGGGTGCGGCGGTGGCCCGTTTGAGTGCGCTGAACGGTGTGCACAGCGTCGCCGTCGTGCACGACCGCGGCGGTCGCGATCCGGCCGTGCGCTATGACGTCGTCGATCTCGGCGGCGACGTGCGACTCGACGTTGCCGTTGCCCATCTTGAACGTGATGCGGTCGACGTTCCGCGCTGGAGGGGCGCGTTGCCGTCGCCGCTGCCGGCGATCGTGCACCGCCGTCGCGCCCCGATCATCGAGGTGCTCGACATTGACGGCAACGACGTCGCCGTCGATGCGCGCCACGAACTGAGTTCCTCCCCGCACACGGTGGTCGTCGACGGTTGTCGCAGCGATGTCGTCGAGTGGGCCGGACCGTGGCCGATCGAGGAGCGCTGGTGGGATGCGCTGCGCGCGCGGCGCCTCGCGTACGTGCAGATCGTCATGCGCGCACCGGGAGCCGGCGGTGACCGGCCGGTCACGGCGATTCTCGCTGCGCGCATGGCGCGTGCGTGGCATCTCGTCGGTCGCTACGCGTGACCCCGACGAACGTCGCCAGCGTCCCGTGTTGCCGTGTTGCCGTCGCCCGCGCACTACGGTGACTCACCGTGTCCGATCCGGCCAGCCTCGAAGCGTGGCGCCGCGATTCGCGATTGACGACCCGCGAGTTGTGCGCGTGGTTGTCGCAGCACGAACCGATCGATGATCGCGAGCGGCAGTCGATCGAGGAGTTCCTCGCCACGGCTCCCGGCTTGCAGGCACCGTTCGACGAGCACGCCGATCCCACGCACGTGACGGCGTCGTGCATCGTCGTCGGTGCGCGCGGCGTCGTGTTGCACGAACACAAGCGACTCGGTCTGTGGCTCCAACCCGGTGGTCACGTCGAACCCGGTGAGTCGCTCGTCGACGCAGTCGTGCGCGAAGCACGCGAAGAGACGGGGCTCGACGTCGCACATCCGCCGTCGGGTCCGTTGCTCATCCATCTCGACGTGCATCCCGGTCCGCGCGGGCACCGCCACTTCGATCTGCGCTGGCTCGTGTACGCCCCCGACGTCGATCCGCAACCGGCACCGGGGGAGAGTCCGAACGCACGGTGGTTCGCGTGGGACGAGGCCGAAGCGATCGCCGATGCGGGGTTGCTCGGTGGCCTGCGCGCTGCGCGGCGCATTCTCGACGTGTGAGTCACCCGTTCGTGCGGTCGTCGATGCGACGATCGGGCGTGCAAGTGGGTGGGTGAGCAGGGAGCAAAAACCCAATGAATCTCGCCCTTGCAAGGGGCGAACATACGTTCGGTATCGTGACGGCGTGGCTGCCTTGCATGACGTTGCGTACGCCGAGTTGCATTGCCGTTCGCATTTTTCGTTCCTCGAGGGTGCGTCGTCGCCTGACGAACTCGTCGCCGAAGCGGTGAACCGCGGGCTCGGCGCACTTGCGCTCACCGATCGCCACGGTCTGTACGGCGCGGTGCGTTTTGCAAAGGCGGCACGCGACGTGTCGTTGCGCACGGTGTTCGGTGCGCAGCTCACCCTCGCGCACGGCCCGCTGCACGGCGACATCGTCGTACTGGCGCGCGGCCCGGCGGGATACCGCGCATTGTCGATGGCGATCACCGCGGCGCAGTTGCGCGGCCGCAAGGGACATCCGCACGTCGACATCGACGAACTCGCCACCGCGATGGCGGGGCAGTGCTGGGTGCTCACCGCCGGACACGACGGTGCGGTTCCTCGTGCGCTCGTCGGCGAGGGGCCCGCGGCGGCGCACCGCGCACTCGGCGAGATCGTGGCGCGCTTCGGCGCCGATCGTGTCGTCGTCGAGTTGTGGGATCACGCCGATCCGCTCGACTCGGTGCGCAACGACGCACTCGTTGCGTTGGCTGCCCGCACGGGGCTCGAATGCGTCGCGACGAACGACGTGTCGTACGCCCGGGCCGGCGACCACGCCGTGGCGTGTGCGGTGGCCGCGGTGCGCCATCGCAGCTCACTCGACGCGTTCGACCCGCACCTTCCCCCGTCGGGTGCGGCGTTCATCCGCTCGCCGGCCGAGCAACTGCGCCGGTTCCGTCGGTATCCCGGTGTCGTCGAATTCAGCACGCTCATCGCCGACGACGCGGCGTTCGATCTCGCACTCATCGCCCCGCGCCTGCCGCCGTTCCGATGTCCGCCCGGCCACGACGAAAGTTCGTACCTGCGCCTGCTCGTCGAGGCGGGTGCGCAACGGCGCTACGGCGCGCGTGCGGCGCACGACGACGGTTCGCTCGCGGCCCGCGCCTGGCGCACGCTCGACCACGAACTCGGCGTCATCGATGCGCTCGGATTCGCCGGCTACTTCCTTGTCGTGTGGGACATCGTCGAGTTCTGCCGGCGCAACGACATCCTTTGCCAGGGGCGGGGCAGCGCGGCCAACAGTGCGGTGTGCTTCTGTCTCGGCATCACCAACGTCGACGCGGTGCGACTCGGGTTGCTGTTCGAGCGGTTCCTCTCCACCGAGCGCGACGGTCCGCCCGACATCGACATCGACATCGAAAGCGGTCGTCGCGACGAAGTCATCGCCTACGTGTTCGAAAAGTACGGGCGCCTGCACGCGGCGCAGGTCGCCAACGTCGTCACGTACCGCGCACGTTCGGCCGTGCGTGACATGGCCCGCGCCCTCGGGCACGACCCCGCCGCGCAGGACGCCTTTGCCCGGCGCTTCGATTCGTGGGACCCCGTCACTCGTCATGACACGTCGGGCGTGCCCACCGAGTTGGTGCGACTCGCCGCGGCGGTGCAGGACACCCCGCGGCATCTCGGCATTCACTCCGGGGGCATCGTCATCTGCGATCGTCCCGTTGCCGAGGTATGCCCGGTCGAGTGGGCGACGATGCCCGGACGCAGCGTTTTGCAGTGGGACAAGGAGGACTGCGCCGCCGTCGGTCTCGTGAAGTTCGACCTGCTCGGTTTGGGAATGCTGTCGGCGCTGCACCGGGCGATCGATCTGTGCGCCGAATACCGCGATCGCACCATCGATCTCGGTACGTTGCCGCAGGAACCCGAGGTGTACGCGATGCTGTCGCGCGCCGACACGGTGGGTGTTTTCCAGGTCGAGTCCCGCGCCCAGATGTCGACGTTGCCGCGGCTGGCCCCGCGCAACTTCTACGACCTCGTCGTCGAGGTGGCACTCATCCGTCCGGGGCCCATCCAGGGCGGGTCGGTGCATCCGTACATCCGTCGGCGCAACGGTCGCGAACCCGTCACGTACCTGCACCCACTGCTCGAGAACAGCCTGAAAAAGACGCTCGGCGTTCCGCTGTTCCAGGAACAACTCATGCAGATGGCCATCGACGTCGCCGGTTTTTCGCCGGCGCACGCCGACGAGTTGCGCCAGGCGATGGGTGCGAAACGTTCGCGGGCGCGCATGGCACGGTTGCGCGAGCGGTTGCTTGCGGGGATGTCCGAACGGGGCATCGGTCGCGACGTCGCCGAACGGATCATCGCGAAGATGGAGGCGTTCGCCCATTACGGGTTTCCCGAGAGTCACGCGGTGAGCTTCGCCCATCTCGTGTACTCGTCGGCATGGTTGAAGCTGCACGAGCCGGCGATCTTTTGTGCGGCGCTGCTCGATTCGCAGCCGATGGGTTTCTGGTCGCCCCACACCCTCGTGCGCGACGCACGGCGCCACGGTGTCGTCGTGCGCACTCCCGACGTCAATGCCTCCCGTGCGCGCAGCTCGCTCGCCGCCGACACGACGTCGACGGGCGGCCTCGCCGTGCGACTCGGTCTCGCCAACGTGCGGGGCATCGGCAACGAACTCGCCGCATGCATCGAAGCGGCGCAGCCGTTCGTCGACATCGCCGATCTCGTGCGCCGCGTGCCGCGATTGTCGCAGCGCCAACTCGAGGCGCTCGCCACGGCGGGAGCGTTCGAGGAATGTTTCGGTGTCGGGCGCCGCGCCGGAATATGGAAAGCCGGGCTCGTCATTCACGAGCGACCCGACCGGCTGGCCGGCACCGCCGCCACGCTCACACCGCCGCTGCCCGGTATGGCCCCGGTGGAGGAGGCGGCGGCCGACCTGTGGTCGACGGGAGTGTCACCCGACGGGCATCCGACCACGTTCGTGCGCGACGAGTTGGCCGCGCGCAAGGTACGGCTCGTCGCCGAGGCGTTGCGTGCCGGGCACGGCGAGCGTGTCGCGGTTGCCGGGGTGATCACGCACCGGCAGCGACCGCCCACGGCGAAGGGTGTCACGTTCCTCAACCTCGAGGATGAATCGGGAATGGTGAACGTCGTGTGTTCGCGGGGCTGCTGGTCGCGTCACCGCGAGGTGCTCGCCGGTGCGCGGGCGGTCATCGTGTGGGGAGGCCTCGAAGTCGCCGACGGTGCGGTGAATCTGCGCGCGGAGAAATTCGAGGAGTTGCGCGTGTCGTACGCCGTGGCCTCGCGTGACTACCGCTAGGCGCGAAACACTCCGAACCTATTCGCCGGGGGTCTCGTTCAATCCGTCGTTGAACGCGCGGTACGCCTCGTAGATCTCGCGACACGCCTGGCACATCGGCAAGCGACCCGGGTCGCGCGACGGAATCCAGCGGTGTCCGCACAACGCCTCGACGGGAGTGCCCTCGATCCGCGCGCGCAACACGACTGCGGCCGCGGATTCGTCGCCGTCGGTCTTCACGATGTGGGCAACGCTCGGCTCGCCCGTGCGCGTGTCGATCGTTTCACGGGTGTCGGTGGCGCCCGTCGGTGCGGCGGTGGTCGTCATGCGCGTCATCATCACGAACCGACGATTCCGACTGCGATGACGACGCACGACAGCCCGGCAACGACCGGCACGACGATCTGCAGCCACGCCGGCACGTGCCACGACCGCGGCGCGAGCACGAGAGCGCCGACGATCGCGCCGATGAGCGCACCACCGAAGTGTCCGCCGACGGAGATTCCCGGAATGGCGAGCGTGAGCAGCACGTTGATGAAGAACGTGACGCCGAGTCCGGTGCGCAACGGGTTGACCCCGCGCTGACCGACGCCAACGACGCTCGCCGCCATCACGCCGAACACCGCACCCGATGCACCGCCCGTCGCTGCATTCGGTGACACGATGAGTGCGCCGAGTGATCCGCCGAGCAGCGACGCGCCGTACAGCAGACCGAAACGCAACGGCCCGATGACCGGTTCGACGAGTCGACCGAGCTGGTACAGCAGGAACATGTTCAAACCGACGTGCAGCAAACCGAAGTGCACGAATCCCGCCGAGACGAGCCGCCACCACTCACCCTGTTCGAGGAACGGCCGGGCGATGACGAAGTCGAGCACCCTGTCGCCGGTTGTCGTGCCGAGCACCGCCGAGCCGATCTCGTCGAGCGTCAACCACAGGAAGATTCCGACGTTGACGGAGATGAGCGCGTTCGTCACGAGGAACGGCGAGCGGCTGCGAAAACGTCGCGACGGCGGACGGAACTGAAATCCCACTCCCGGAGTCACCGCATCGCGCGGATTCGGCGGGGGAAATGCGTTCATTGCGGGGCGGCGTCGGCCTCGGTGCGGTGTGCGAGATACCACTCGACGGTGGCGCGCAGACCGGTTGCAAAATCGGTGTTCGCCTTCCAGCCGAGGATCTTTGCGGCACGCGATGCGTCAACGCGGCGGCGCGGTTGGCCGTCGGGCTTGCTCGTGTCCCACACCAATTCGCCGGTGAAGCCGACGACCTTGGCGATGGTCTCGGCGGTTTCGCGGATGGTGATCTCGCGGTCGTTGCCGAGGTTGAGCGGCTCGGCGCCGTCGTGACGTTCGGCCACTGCAACGATTGCCTCGGCTGCATCGGCAACGTACAAGTAGTCGCGACTCGCGGTTCCCGTGCCCCACACAGACACTTTCGCGTCCCCGCGTTCCTTCGCCTCGACGCACTTCTTGATGAGCGCGGGAATGACGTGCGACACCGACTCGTGGAACTTGTCACCGGGACCGTACAAGTTGGTCGGAATGACGAAGGCGAAGCGTTGTCCGTATTGTGCGGCGTTCACTTGCGCGTGCACGAGCAAAGCCTTTTTGGCGATGCCGTACGGAGCGTTCGTTTCCTCGGGGTAGCCGTCCCACAGCGATTCCTCACGAAACGGCACCGGGGTGAACTTCGGGTAACTGCACACCGTGCCGAGCACGACGGTCTTTTCCACGTTGCACTGCCGCGCCGCCTCGATGACGTGGGTGCCCATCATGAGATTGTCGAGATACAGCGGTGCCGGTTCGACCATGTTGTATCCGATGCCGCCGACGCGCGCGGCAAGGTGCACGACGTGCGACGGGGTGTGGTCGCGAAACAGCGCCTCGGCCACCCCGGGTTGGGTGAGGTCGGCGTCGCGGCGGCGCGGCGCAACGACGTTCGCCCCCTTGCGTCGAAACGCCTCGACGACGTGGCGACCGAGAAACCCGTTGCCTCCCGTGACGAGAACCGTGCGTGACTGCCAATAGGAGGTGTCGTGCGACATCGTTCGTCCATCGTACGCCCGAGGTCAGAATGGTCGAGATGGATGCCGGGGTTCGTGTGCGGGTGGGGCTGACGCTCGAGCAGTGTTGGCGGGAGTCGCCCGGAGGCACGGCAGTTGCCGCCCTCGAAACGGCGCACGCTCTCGCACAACGCGGCGACGTCGACGTCGTCGGTATCGTCGGCCGCCATCGCAAGCCACCGACCGTCGGCTACGAGCCGCGAGTGCCACTGCATGCACTCGGCATCGGCGGACCGTTGCTCGTCGAGAGTTCGTTGCGCTTCGGCAGGCCGCGCGTCAATCGTGCAGTGCGCGACCTCGACGTCGTGCACTGCACGACGATCATTCCCTTCGCCGTCGACGACCGCGTTCCGCTCGTCGTCACGGTTCACGATCTCGCGTTTCGTCATCATCCCGAGTTCTTCACGCGGCGCGGTGTCGACGTGTTCGAGCGCAGTCTCGCCAAGTTGCGCGATTCCGCCGACATGTTGCTGTGTTCGTCGCGGGCGACGATGCATGATTGCGAAGCCGCGGGATTCGGGCGGGACCGATTGCGCCTGGTGCCCCTCGGTGTGCGCGTGCACACGGCGTCGCTCGAGCAACGACGTGCGGTGCGTGAGCGCTTCGCACTGCCGGAGCAGTACCTGCTTTTCGTCGGAACGCTCGAGCCGCGCAAGAACCTCGGCGGCCTGCTCGATGCGCTCGAATCCCTCGGTGGCGACACGCCGCCGCTCGTCGTTGCCGGCGCGTCGGGCTGGGGCGACGAAACGACGCGTGAACGCCTCGCGCGTGCGAGCAACGTCGTGATGGTCGGACACGTGGCCGACGAGGATCTTGCCGCTCTGTATGCCGAGGCGCTCGTGCTGTGTTACCCGTCGTTGCTCGAGGGTTTCGGTTTGCCGATCCTCGAGGCGATGGGGCAGGGAACGCCGGTCGTCACGAGTCGCGGCACCTCGACGGAGGAAGTCGCCGGCGGTGCGGCGGTGCTCGTCGACCCGCGCGACACCGAATCGATCGCCGCCGGCATCGGTCAGGCGTTGTCCCGGCGATTCGAACTCGCCCAACTCGGGGTGCAGCGCGTGCGTGGTGCGACCTGGGAGGCAACCGCCGAACTCACGGCGCAGGCGTACCGTGACGTCATCACAGCACGAAAAAAATCGCGCCCATGACCCGACGGCACACGGTTGCGGTGAACATGTTGTGGTGCCGGCCCGGCAAAGTGGGCGGCTCCGAGGAGTATCTCGTACGTCAGCTGCTCGGCGCCGCCGAGGCATCTGCCGCGGCGCGCGCGTCAACTCCGAATGCCGACGCACCCGTCGACATCGTCGTATATGCGCCGCGCGGGTTCTCGCGCGCCCACCCCGACCTTTGCGATGCGTGGCGCGTCGTTGAAGCCCCGTCGGACTGTTCGCGCCGTCCGGTTCGCGTCGGTCTCGAATCGACCTGGTTCGCCGCCGCGTCGCGCCACGCCGACCTCGTGCACGACGGTGGTGGCACGTCGCCGGCGCTCGGCCGCTCGCCCCGCGTGCTCACCATCCACGATCTGCAATACACCGAGTACCCCGAATATTTCTCGGCGGTGAAACGCGCATGGTTGACGCGACAAGTTCCCCGTGCGGCGCGGCGCGCAACGCACATCGTCGCACCGACGCGGTTCGTCGCCGACACCGTCGTACGGATGCTCGGTGCCGATCCGGCGAAGGTTTCCGTCGTCCGACACGGCATCGAAGCATCGCTCGGTGCACACGCAACCCCCGAAGCCGAACTGCGCCGACGATTCGCGCTCACGGCACGCGAGGTCATCGTGTTCCCGGCGATCACCCACCCGCACAAAAATCATTCGTTCCTACTCGAGCTGCTCGACGGTGCGTGGCGCGGCCGCGACGTGCAGCTCGTCTGCGCCGGGGGACCGGGTCGCGCCGAAGCGGCGCTGCGGGCGCAATGCCGTGCGCTCGGCCTCGACGACGTCGTGCGGTTCACCGGACGTGTCTCGCCTGCCGATCGTGACGGGTTGGTGAAGATGGCGACGGCACTCGTGTTTCCGAGTACGTACGAGGGTTTCGGTGCCCCGGTGCTCGAGGCGATGGTGCTCGGCACGCCGGTCGTGTGTTCGGATCAGGCGGCCCTCGCCGAAGTCGTCGCCGGTGCAGGCGTCGTGCGACCGCTGCGCATCGATTCGTGGGCCGATGCACTCGATGTCGTCGTGCGGGAGCGCGCAACGCTCGTCGCGGCGGGTCACCGTCGGGCGCGCGACTTCACCGCTCGTGCATCGGGCGAGGACCTGCTCGGCGTCTACGAAAGGGTGCTGGCGTGAGCGCCGCAACGCCCGGCGCGCTGCGCATCGTCGTCGTGTGTCCGCACTTCGCACCCGACATCGCGCCGACGGGTGTGGTGATGACGCGCATCGTTGCCGAGTGGAGCGCAGCCGGTCACGAAGTGCACGTCGTCACCGCACTGCCGTGGTACCGCCGTCATCGCGTCGAAGAATCGTGGAGCGGTCGGCTGTGGCGCACGGAAGTCACGCCGTGGGGCAGCATCCGGCGGCTGCATCCGCTGTCGACGCGCTCGAAGTCGAACATCGTCGGACGCGCTCTCGGATTCGTCTTTTTCAGCGTGCTTGCCGCGTTCCATGCCGCGCGCATCGGTGGTCGTGGTCGCGTCGATGCAGTCGTTGCGATGTCGCCACCGCTCACGCTGGGGTTGGCCGGTTGGCTCGCTGCCAAGGCACGCCGGACCCGACTCGTGTTCAACGTGCAGGACGTGTTTCCCGACGCGGTCGTTGCCACGGGTGCCGTGCGTAACCGCGCGCTGATCGCCGCGGCCTCGGCGCTCGAAAAGTTCACCTACCGGCGCAGCGCGTCGGTGGTCGTGTTGTCCGAGGATCTCGCCGCCAACGTACGCGCGAAGCTGCCGGCCTCGATGCGCTCCCGTGTCGTCGTCATCGGCAATTTCGTCGATACCGATGCAGTCGCTGCGCGCGACCGCGACACCGGTTACCGCCGTGAACTCGGGCTCGGTGATCGACCGGTGGTGATGTACGCGGGCAACGTCGGATTTTCACAGGGGCTCGAATTGCTCGTCGATCTTGCCCGCGCCATGCCCGAGGTCGACGTGGTCATCAACGGTGACGGAGCGGCGCGCTCCGAGTTGCGCGCCCGGGCGGCGGATCTGTCCAACGTCGTGTTCGGCGATTACCAGCCCGTCGAGCGCCTGGGTGAAGTGCTCGCCACCGCCGACGTTCACGTCGTGACGTTGCGCGCCGGACTCGGAGCCGTCAGCGTGCCGTCGAAGACGTATTCGATCCTTGCGGCCGCGCGCCCCGTCGTCGTCGCCGTCGACGCCGATTCGGCGATCGATCGTCTCGTGCGCGAGGCGCAGGCCGGCGAGTGGGTGGCACCCGGTGACCTTGGCGCACTCGTTGCTGCCGTACGCCGCATTCTCGGCGACCCGAGCGGTGCGCGCCGGATGGGCGAGTGCGGCCGTGAATGGGTGGCGACGCACGCAACTCCCGATGCCGTGGCGCGGGCCTACGAACGGGTGATTCGCGGGACGCGCGGTAGCCTCTAGCACTCGTGAGTTCGTCGTCGGCCAACAAGATCGCCCGTCTCGCGGCCAAGGGTCGTCGTGGTGCAGGTCGCGGAGTTCGCGTCTCGGGTGGATCGGTGTTTCCCACGGCGATCATCGTCGTTCTCGCCCTCGGTGCGGCGCTCATTGCCTACGCCCGTCAAACCGACCGCGAGTTGACCGCCGCCGACGTCGCCAACGAGACGTATTACTCGGCCGTCGGTGTGTACGTCTGTGATCGCTGGGTGGACCTGCCCGCACCCGCCGCGGGTGACTCCGCCGAAACACCGGTCGCATCGGCCGCACTCGTTCCCGGTGCATCGGGCGCCGTGTCGTGGCAACCGCAGGTCCTTGCCGGTGAACGCCGCGCCCGCCTTGGAACCTTGCTCGAGTTGTGGGGCATCACCGTGACCAACGATGCGATCACGTTCCCCGCCGACATCGAACAAGGTGCAACGTTCACCGAGGGCAGCGATGCGTGTGACGGCGCCGGCGCGTCGTTGCAGGTGGCGAGCTGGTCCGATCCGAAGGATGACTCGACGCGCAAAGTGTCGATTGCCGATGTGGGTTCGGTGCGCCTCACCGACAACGGTCAGGCCTTGACGATCGGCTTCGTGCCGGAGCGCACCGATCTCGACGTGCCGCCCGCGGTCGTCGATCTCGAACCGTTGCTCGCCGGCCGGTAGTCGCGTCCCCGGGCACGCACGTGTTCGCCGTCGTGCTCGTCGGTGGGTTCGGAACCCGCCTGCGTCCGCTCACGTACCACGTACCCAAGCCGCTGTTGCCCGTCGGGCACCGATCGTTGCTCGAGGACCTCATGGAGCGTCTCGGCCGAGGCGGCGTCACCGATGCGGTCCTGGCGCTCGGATTCAAACCCGAGCCGTTTCTGCGGGCGTTTCCCGATGCGTCGTGCGCCGGTGTGCAGCTTCATTACGCGATCGAGGATCGGCCCCTCGACACGGCCGGCGCAATCGGCTTCGCCGCGCGGCAGGTGGGCTTGCACGAACGCAACGAGGCTTTCTTCGTTGCCAACGGTGACGTCATCACCGAACTCGATCTTCGGGCGCTGCGCACGTTCCACGAGTCGCACCGCGCCGCCGGGGCCCTCGCCACGATTCATCTCACTCCGGTGGACGATCCGTCGCAGTTCGGTGTCGTCGAGACCGATGCGCAGGCGCGTGTGCTCGGCTTCGTCGAAAAGCCCCCACCCGGAACCACGACGAGCCGTTACGTCAACGCCGGTACGTACATTTGCGAGCGCGCGACGCTGGATCTCATGCCGGGAGACGAACCGCTGTCGATCGAACGAGTCGTGTTCCCGCAATTGGCGGCGCAGGGGGCGTTGTTCGCCTATCCCACCGACGATTACTGGTTGGATGCCGGTCGCCCCGACACCTACCGCCGGGCGAATGCCGATCTGCTCACCGGACGCCGTGGCGCCCCGATTGAACCGGTGCATCCAACGGCACGGGTCGCGTCGACTGCACGCATCGTCGACAGCATCGTCGGCAAGGACTGCGTCGTCGGTGACGGTGCCGTCGTCATCGACAGCGTCGTCATGCCCGCCGCACGCATCGGCCGGGGCGCCCGCGTCACCGGCAGCGTCGTGCTCGACGAAGTTGCCGATGCCGTCAACGTCGCCGATGCGCTCGTGGCGAAGACTCCCGACGAACTCGCGTAACGACGACGCTCCTAGCGGAAGAGGTCCTCGCTCGCCGGGCGGATGAGTTCGTCGACGCTCGACTCGCGCAACCACGCGGTGTCGAGTCCGCGTACGACGGCGACCGGGATTCCCGATGATTTGCCCATGACGAGTTCGGCTGCCGAAGCGACCTCGTCGGCGATCGCAATCTCGGTGACCTGCATGGTGCGCCCGAGTGCGTCGGGTGTGCCGCGCAAGTCGAGCACCGCGGCGACCCCGGCCACTCCGATGGCAACGTCGGTGAGCCCCTTGCGCCACGCGCGGCCGAACGTGTCGCTGACCACGACGCCGACGTCGCAGCCGACTCGCGCGCGAACGATGTCGCGAATGCGACGGGCCGAACGATCGGAATCCTTGGGAAGCAGCGCGGCCGTTCCATTGTCGACGTTCGACAGGTCGACCCCGCTGTTGGCGCACACGAATCCGTGCTCGGTTTCGGTGATGATGAGATCGCCGCGCCGTCGCACGATGCGTCTCGCCTCGGCTTCGACGATGCGCTTGTGGTCGAGTGGATCGTTCGGATCGACCGCAACGAGGCGCCCCTCGGCTTTGCTCACCACTTTCTGCGTGACGACGAGAACGTCACCGGTGAGCAGGGGTCCGTTCGGCTCGTCGGCACAGGCCGCCACGATGATCTCGCCGAGGTTGTCGCCGGGGCGTACCTCGGGCATTCCCTCGACACCCCACACCTGCAGTCGACCCATTACGCACCATCCTGCTGCGTCGCGGCGAGCGTCGTGCGCGCGAGGCGGGCGGCAGCGTCGGGATCGGTCATCACCGTGTCGGTGACGACGCAGTCCATGCCCGCCGCCCGCACGTCGTCGACGCAATCGGCGTCGCGTTCGTCGATGACGAGGGTGGCGCACACCGGT
Organism: Ilumatobacteraceae bacterium; assembly: GCA_049433365.1. Taxonomy (GTDB): domain Bacteria; phylum Actinomycetota; class Acidimicrobiia; order Acidimicrobiales; family Ilumatobacteraceae; genus F1-60-MAGs027. Next base: position 16,665 of record JBMTET010000014.1, read on the forward strand.
GCGTACAGCCGTGCAACGCCGCCAACCGACGGCTCCAGGCCGAGTTCACGCATCATGCGGTCGGCCGGCCCCTTCAGTGCCTTTCCGCCGACGATGGGTGAAACGGCGACGACGTCCTCCCGGCGCGCGGACAACGCCGCATCGACGCCGCGCAGCGCGCGAATTGGACCGATCGACACGAGGGGATTCGACGGCGCAATGACGACGATCTCGGCGTCGGCGATGAGCGCGGGAGCGTCGGTGCGCGCAGTGTCGGCGCCGACGACATCGATTGCATCGACACCGATGTCGTGGCGATGGCGCACAAAGTATTCCTGAAAACCGATCCAGGTGCCCTTCGTGCCCGCTGCGCAATCGGCGGCCAGCCTGACGCGTGTGGCCACCGGATCGTCAGTCATCGGCACGATGCGCTCGGCAACGCCGAACGCCCGGGCGATCTCGGCGGCAACGACGGTGGCAGTTGCCCCTTCGGCGCGGCGCGCCGTGCGGTACATGTGCGTGGCGAGATCGGCGTCACCGAGATTGAACCACTCATTCACCGTGACGGATTCGTTCGGTGTCACCTGCGCAAAGCGACGCAACGACTCCATCGCCCGCCACGTTTCGTCGCGTAGCCCCCAACCGCGCACCGGGTCGATGGCGTCGGCCAACGTGTACGTGACGGTGTCGACATCGGGTGACACGTACAACCCGTGTACGACGACGTCGTCGGCCGTGTTGACGACGAGTGCGATGTCGCGCGGATCGTGGACTGCGCGCAAGCCGCGCGCGAATCGCGCTGCACCGACGCCTCCGGCCAGAACGCAGATCACCCACACCAGCGTACGAACGCACGTCGCACGCTCCCGTCGCACGCAGGTCCGGGCGAGTAGCATCGGCGTGCCATGCCCGTCGCGCTCATCACCGGTATCACCGGCCAGGACGGCCAGCATCTCGCCGAATTGCTCCACGGCAAGGGCTACACGGTGTTCGGCCTCGTCAAGGGCCAGAACAATCCGAAAATTGCCCAGTTGCGCGCCGAGTTTCCCTACGTCGAGATCGTCAGCGGCGACCTCACCGACTTCTCCAGTCTTGTTTCCGCACTCGACCAGACCAAGCCGAACGAGGTGTACAACCTCGGGGCGATTTCGTTCGTGGCCATGTCGTTCAACCAGGCGGAACTCACGTCGAACGTCACCGGTGTCGGGGTACTGCGGATGCTCGAGGCGATCCGTCTCGTCGGTGGCACCGCAAACAACCCGATTCGCTTCTATCAGGCGTCGTCATCGGAGATGTTCGGTAAGGTGCGCGAAATACCCCAGACCGAACTCACGCCGTTCCATCCGCGTTCGCCGTACGGCGTGGCCAAGGTGTTCGGTCACCACATGACGGTGAATTACCGCGAGTCCTACGGCATGTACGCATGCTCCGGCATTCTGTTCAACCACGAAGGCCCGCGTCGCGGCCTCGAGTTCGTCACGCGCAAGATCACCAATGCTGTGGCGCGCATCAAGCTCGGTCTGCAGAACGAAATCGTGCTCGGCAATCTCGAAGCCAAGCGCGACTGGGGCTACGCCGGGGACTACGTCAATGCGATGTGGCTGATGCTCCAGCAGGACGAAGCCGACGAATACGTGGTCGCCACCGGCGAAACGCACTCGATCGAGGAGTTTCTCGAACTCGCGTTCAGCGTTGCCGGTCTCGGCGACTGGCGACCGTACGTGCGTCAGGATCCGCGGTTCTTCCGTCCTGCCGAGGTCGACCTGCTCATCGGCGATCCGACGAAGGCCCAGACGAAGTTGGGTTGGCGACGCGAAGTCGACTTCCCGTCACTCGTCGAGATGATGGTGCGTCACGACCTCGATCTCGAGGCCAAGCGCAACAAGTAGTTGCGCAGGCGCAACCCGAAGAAGACGAACGCCGTCGCCGCGCTCGAGAGCAGCGCGATTTCCACGCGCAGATAGAGATCGTTGCTCGACCACGCCGCGGTGACGACGAACACGACGAAACTCGTCGCCCATCCGAGTGCGACCATGCGGTGCCCGGACATGGCGAGCACCGACTGGGCGAATGCCTGGGCGAGCATGTAGATCGCGCTCGAAAGTGCCAGCAAGGTGAGGGTGCGGCGATCGATTCCACCGCCGTACACCAACTCGAGCACCCACGGACCGACGGCGAATGCGCCGCTCACGCCGAGCACACCAACGCTGCCGACGAGGATGATGAGCCGGCGCAGAACGTCGCGGAATTCGCGAGCATCACCGAGCGTGGCGAGCCGGGTGAGGCGCGGCAGCATCGCCGCCTGCACCGCCTGGAAGAGAAACAACGGCACCCGTGCGAGGAGCACTGCGTTGCCGAATCGTGTCACCGTGTCGGGCGGGGCGGTGGTGCCGAGAATGTCGACGGTGAGCGGCCCCGCGTTGACGAGTGCCGCGGCAAACAACGAACCGAACAACAACCAGCCGAGGTTCGGTGCGAGTTCGCCCCACGTGGCAGGTGTTCCCGGCCCCGATGACAAACGACCCGACGCCGCAACGGCGGCGACGATGATCAGCGGTGTGAGCGCCACCATGAGCGCGTAGGGCCCGGGTCGTGCAACGCCGATGAGCAACAGTGCCGCGGCACCGATGACTCGCAGCGCACCGTCGAGGGCGATCATCGCGCTGTACGTGCGGAAGTGGCCCTTGCCGGAGCACACACCGCGGGCGAAATAGAACGGCGCATATGCCAGCAGCGCGACGAACAGTCCGATCGTGACGACGGTGGATCCCTCGAACAGATCGTTGGTGAGTGGCCGTGCCAACAGTGCGACGATGACGAGAAGTGCAACCGTGATGCCGATGACGAGTGGGGCGACACGACGCAACACCGGGCCGATGCCGTCGCCGAGTGCGCGTCGGTGTGCGATCGCGCGGCTGATTTCCTGCTCGATCGGCAGAAAGAATCCGGGCACGAGTGCGAAGAGAACGAACCACAGTGAGGTGATGGGTTTGAATCCCGCTGCGCCGAGCGCGTCTTGTCCGAGTCGGAAGAAGACGTAAATCGACACACCGCCAACGAGCAATCCGACACCGATCGTCGCGCTGCCGCTGGGCAACGATGCACGAGTGGTGCGCGAGGGTGCGGGATCGATGTCGGACAAGCGTCCCGAGGCTATGGCATCGGTAGGCTTCGCTGGTCGTGTCCGACGCCCAGCAAACGCCCGTGGGGCATGGTGACGCTCCGCCCGTCGTCGTGGCGATGGTGGTGCACGAACCAGGCCCGTGGATCGGTGAGGTGCTCGACGCCCTGGCTACGCAGGATTACCCGAACGTCCGCCACCTCTTCCTCGTGACGGCATCAACCGCAACCGGGCTCCACGACGTGCTGCGCGGCAAGTTTCCGTTGGCAACCGTGCGTACCGTCGAGGGCAATCCCGGATTCGCCCCGATGATCAACCAAGTTCCCGCCCTCGTCGAGGGTGACGGGGGGTTTTTTTGCATCGTCCACGACGACGTGGCACCGGCTCCCGATGCGATTCGACGTCTCGTTGAAGAGGCGTTCCGGTCGAACGCTGCGGTCGTCGGACCGAAGCTCGTCGAATGGGGCGACCCGGGCGTGCTGCAGCACGTCGGCCTGCTCGTCGATCGGGTCGGCGAAGTGGTCGACGTTGTCGACCCTGGCGAACGTGACCAGGAGCAACACGATGCGGTGCGCGACGTTTTTGCCGTGCCCTCGGCATTTCTGCTGGTGCGCAACGACTTGTTCCGCGAACTCGGCGGAATGTCGCCGTCGATTGCGTTCTTCGGTGAGGACGTCGAATTCTGCTGGCGGGTGCACCTCGCCGGTGCACGGGTGATCGTCAATCCCGCAAGTGTCGTTCGCCATCGAGGTGGCTTCGTGGAGCGTGCGCAGATCGCCAATCACGAGTCGCGTGCCGCGCGCCACCGGCTGCGCACCGTACTCACGCTCACGCATTCGTCGCGGCTGCCGCGCAGCCTCGTCTCGTTCGTCGTCGTGTCTCTCGTCGAGCTCGTGGTTGGTGCACTGAGCGGTTCGTCGCGGGTGCCGATTGCGGCGTTGCGCGCCCTGCCCGCGGTCGCGGTCGAGGTGCCGGCGATCCGTGCCCGTCGCCGCGCAATTGCCCCGATGCGCCGTGTCGGTGCGCGCGAGATCGCTGCGTTGCAGGTGCGGGGAAGTGCACGTGTCGCTGGATGGTGGCGTCATCGTCGCGCTTTGCGTGAAGCGTCGACATCCGAGCATCCCGCCGTTTCCGATGTCGCAGCGGCGCGCACCGAGAGTCAGCGCAACTCCCGCAGTGCCGGAATTGCGATCGTCGCGGGGATCGTCGTGTGGCTGGTGGCAGTGCGCGACGTTGCACTCGACGGCGTTGCCACCGTGGGGCGCATCGTGCCGCTCGTTGCCCCGGGCGAGTCGTGGCGTGACGTCTTTCGACTCGCCTGGGACGGCTGGTCGCCGGTGGGTTTCGGTGATGCGGGAACCACGCCATCGTGGTTCACCGCGGTTGCCGTCGGAGCGTTCGCCGTGCTCGGCCGAATTCATGCGATTCCGACTCTGATCGTTGTCGCCGCGTTGCCGATCGGTGTGATCGGTATGTGGCGACTTGCCGGAGTCGTCGATTCACTGCGCGGGCGCACGTTCGGCGCGTTGGCGTACGTTGCCCTGCCCGTTGCGTCGGCGTCGATTGCCGCCGGTCGCATCGAGGCACTCGTCGTGTGGATGTTGCTGCCGTGGTTCGTCGACTTTGCGCGCCGCTGGAGCGGCGCGACCGACGAGGACGACGCCGCACAGGGTCCGCGTCGCACCCAACTCCTCGGATCGATCGCGCTGGTTGGCGCCGTCGCCACGATGCTCGCCCCGTCGTTCGTCGTCGTTGCGGTCATCGTCGCAGTCGGTGCGCTCCTTGCGTGGCCGTTCGTCGGCGGCGCGGCGCGACGCACCACCTACCCACTTGCTGCTTTCGGTGTGGCGGCGGTGGGCAGTTTCGCTCTTCATTTCCCGTGGTCGCGACGCTTCGTCGCCCTCGATGCGTGGCAGTTCTTCGTCGGCACGCCTTCGGTGCCGGAGTCGCAGGACTTCCGCGACATCCTCGCCCTCGGTGCGACATCGTCGCTGTGGTGGTGGTTCGTCGTCGCCGTCTACGTGGCGGTGCCTCTCGTCGTGCTCACCGCATCGCGCCGTGTCGGTGAATGGGTCGTACGCGCGGGTTTCGGCGCGGCAATCGCCCTCGGAGTCGCCTCCGCAGCGCAAGCCGGCGTGCTGCCCGTTGCCGCCCCCGAACCGCTCGTGCTTGCCGCTCCGGTGGCCCTCGCCCTGGCCCTCGTCGTTGCCGCCGCCGTGCAGGGGCTCGAAGGTGTGCGGCGACGCGCCTTCGGTATCGGCAACGTGGCGGCGTGGTGCGCCGCCGTCGCGTGCGCTCCGCTCGTCGTGCCCGCCCTCGTCACCGCAGCCGACGGTCGCTTCGATCAGCCACGCACGACGCTGGCGAGTCTGCTCGCGCAGCTGCCGCAGGATCCCCCCGAGGGCGATCATCACGTCGTGTACATCGGCGATCCGCGGGTGTTGCCGCTCGCATCGCGTCGGCTGACCGACCATCTTTCCTTCGGCGTGGTTGCCGACGGACCCGTGACCGTGGCTGCGCAGTGGTTGCCGCGTCGCGGGTTGATGGACGAAGCCCTTGAGCGCGATCTTCGTGCGTTGATCAACGGCGCGTCCCTGCGCGTCGGACGGTTGCTTGCTCCGCTCGCCGTGCGGTACGTCGCCGTGCCGTTGCGCGACGGAATCACGCCACCGAACGCGACTTCGGCAATCGCCGCCGCGCGTGTCGTTGATGCGCTCAGTGCCCAGCTCGACTTCCGGCGCGTGTACACGTCGACCGACGTCGTCATTTTCGAGAATTCCGTGGCACTCGCCAAGGCGTCCGTGCTCGACGAGAAATCATCGATTGCCAGTGCGCAAGCCGGTGACGAGTTGTTGCTCGCCGCCGATCTCGTTGCCGCGCGCGTGCCGTTCGTCGGTATCCGCGCCGGTGCGCGCAACGTCGGCGAATCGTCGCCGGGCACGTTGCACCTCGCCGCACCCTACAGTGACCGCTGGACTCTCGACGTCGACGGTGCTGCGATTGCGCCGCGTGTCGCATTCGGAATGACGACTGCATTCGACGCGCCGCTGGCCGGCACTGCGACGCTGACGTACGACACCCCGCTGCTGCACCGCGCCGCGGTGCTCGTTCAGATCGCCTTGTGGATCGCCGTTCTCGTCGCGTGTTTCAATCCGTCGCGTTTCCGCGGTCGGGTGCGCGCGGCGCGGGTCATCCCCGTCGTGTCGATGCAGGGTGACGCCGACGATCGAGTGGTGCTGTGATGTGGCGTCTGCGCAACCTGCTCGCGGTGGCCGTCATTGCTGCGGCGGGTGTCGGTTCGGCGTGGATCCTGCGCGACGGTGACGACGGATCGTTCGCCGCCGTCGACGGCGGATCGTTCGCCGCCGTCGTGCCCCAGTACCGCAGTGCAGCCGTTGCCCGGGCGTGGTTCTGTCCGGGGGTGCCTGGGCGCGACCGCTCGATCACCGGCGAAATCGTCGTCACCAATCCCGCGGACAATCCGATCGGTGGTTCGATCACCCGGTACTCCGTCGACGGCACCGCGCGCAGCGAACGCTTCACCGTCGGTGGGCGCTCGACGCAACGACTCGATGCGCGCGGCAACGTTGCGTCACGATTCGTGTCGACCCTCGTCGAAGTCGATGCGACGGATGCATTCGTCGAACAGCGCACGTTCCACCGTGCCGGCAACGCCGTCGCTCAATGCGCGGTTGCACCCGCGGCTTCGTGGTTCGTCGCCGACGGCTTCAGCGGAGCGGATTCGGCTTTCGACGTCGTCATCACGAATCCCGCGCTCGACTCGGCGATCGTCGACGTGTCGTTCACCACGGCCGCGGGGGAGCGCTCACCGCAGGCGCTCAAGGGCTTCGTCATCCCTGGTCAATCGGTGCGCGTGCTCGACGCCACCGATCTCGATGCGCGCAACGAGACGATTCTCGCCGTGTCCGTGCGCTCAACCGTCGGTCGAGTCGTCGTCGGTCGGTCGCAGCATTACCTCGGGCGCGGCCGCCTCGGCTACACGATGGCACTTGCCGCCGCAGGGGGATCGCCCCGCTGGTATTTCGCATCGGGTGAAAAAGGTGAGGGCATCGACGAAACGTTCGTCGTGTTCAACCCCGGCAACGACGATGCCCATGTCACGCTCATCATCACGCCGACGTCCCGCAACGTCGAGGCACCCGATCCCGTCGAACTCACCGCGCCGGCGCGTCGTGTCACGACGTACTCCACGGCGCAGCTGACGGCATTGCGCGCCGGAAGGTACGGGGTCATCATCAGCGCAACGTCGGTGCTCGGTGACGCATCCCGGCAAGTCGTCGTCGAACGCGTCACCACGAGGCGGATCGATGCCACGACGGTGACGTCGGTGCTGCTGCCGACGATTGCGCCGGCAACGCAATGGCTCGCGGCCGCCGGTGCGGCATCGACCGTCGAATCGGCTCTCGTCATTTTCAATCCCGGTGGCGAGCCCGCCACCGTGTCGGTATCTGCGCTCGGACCCGCGGGCGACGTTCCGGTGACCGGCTACGAGTCGATCGTCATTGCTCCGTCTGGCGCGGCCAACGTCACTTTGCCGGCCGACATTGAGGATCGCGCCCTGCGCATCACGGCGGGATCGCCCGTCGTGGTCGAGCGCGCCGTGGCCCGCGGCGGCAACTTGCGCGGTTTGTCGACGGCGCCGATGCTCCCGGTGGTGTCGTGACCGATTCGTTCGTCGTGCGCGTGGCGATCGTCGTGGCGGTCGTCGTTGTCGCCACGGCCACCGCGTTGTGGCGGCGCCGACGGGCATCGGCCGCACCGACGCAACCGCGGTTCCTGCCACCCACGCAACTCGATCGCGCCGATTTCGCGCACGCCGACCGACCGTGGATCGTCGCTGCGTTCACTTCGGCAACGTGCTCGACGTGCGCCGACATCGCCGCCAAAGTTGCGGTCCTCGACAGTCGTCACGTTGCGGTGCAGGTGGTCGAATACACAGCGCACCGCGACCTTCACTCGCGGTACAACATCGACGCCGTCCCCACCGTGGTGATTGCCGACGTCGGCGGCGTCGTGCAGTGGGCCCGCGTCGGCCCGTCGTCGGCGACCGACTTGTGGGCAGCAGTGGCACGGTTGCGCGATCCGTCGCTTCCCGCGCCGTCATGCGCGTCGCATCACGATGTCAACGACGATGTCAACGGCGATGTCAACGACGACGTCAACTCCGGTGTCGCATCCGAACGGGACGGCTCCACCGCCGACTCGGACTGACGACTGTCGCGCGCAACGCGCGTGGCGTCGGTGACGCCGATGTGGTGCTAGGCGTCGGTGACGTTGTCGTCGCGATCCTGCGCCGGGCGCGGCGCCTTCTCGCGAATCTGCGGCGTGCCGAGCCCCTCCTGGATGAGGCGGGCAACGGTGGCGCCGTCGATCGTCTCGTGTTCAAGGAGCGCCTCGGCCACTTTGTCGAGACCGGTGCGGTGCTTCGTGAGGATCTCCCGGGCACGTTGTTCCTGCAAGCGCAGGATCTTCGACACTTCGTCGTCGATGCGTCGCGCGGTTTCGTCGCTGTACTCGCGACCGCTCGTCATGAGGTCCTCGCCGAGGAAGACCTGCTGCTGGGAGCCCCACGCCATCGGTCCGATGTCGTCGCTCATTCCCCATTCACGCACCATGCGACGCGCGATTGACGTCGCCTGCTCAAGGTCGTTTGCCGCACCGCTGTTCAACCCGCCGAACACGATCGATTCGGCGACACGGCCGCCCATCGCCTTGCAGATGACGTCGAGAAAGTATTCGCGCGAATACGTGTGACGCTCCTCGGGGAGGCTCCACGTGACACCGAGCGCCATCCCGCGGGGGAGGATGGTCACCTTGTGCAGTGGATCGCTGTGCGGCAACACGGTGGAGAGCACCGCGTGGCCGCCCTCGTGGTACGCCACGGCGCGCTTTTCCTCGGCGGTGAGTGCCAGGCTCTCGCGCCGCGCACCCATGACGACACGATCGCGGGCATTCTCGAAATCGATTCGCTCGATGTTCTTCGATCCGCGTCGCACCGCGATGAGCGCAGCTTCGTTGACGAGATTGGCGAGATCGGCACCACTCATTCCCGGGGTGGCCTTCGCCATCGTTTCGAGGTCGACGTCGGTTCCCATGCGCTTGCCGGTGGCGTGCACTTTGAGAATCGCGTGACGCTCTTCGGCTTCGGGAAGCGGCACGATGATCTGGCGGTCGAATCGACCCGGGCGCAGCAAGGCCGGATCGAGAATGTCGGGCCGGTTGGTTGCCGCCATGACGACGACACCCTCGGAAGACTCGAAGCCGTCCATTTCGGCGAGCATTTGGTTGAGGGTTTGCTCGCGCTCGTCGTGACCGCCGCCGAGGCCGGCGCCGCGCTTGCGGCCGATCGAGTCGATTTCGTCGATGAAGATGATCGCCCGGCCCATCTTGCGGGCCTGCTGGAAGAGGTCCCGCACGCGCGACGCGCCGACGCCGACGAACATCTCCATGAAGTCCGATCCCGTGACGCTGAGGAATCCGACGCCTGCTTCGCCGGCAACTGCGCGGGCAAACAACGTCTTGCCCGTTCCGGGCGGGCCGACGAGCAGAACTCCCTTCGGCACGCGGGCGCCGATCTCCTTGAAACGCTCCGGCATCCGCAGGAAGTCGACGACTTCGCGGATCTCCTGCTTCACGCCCTCGTAACCGGCAATGTCGGCGAACGTCGTCGTCGGGTTGTCGGCGTCGTACGGCTTGGCCTTGCTCCGACCGATCGACATGATGTTGCCGGCCTGACCCATGGCGCGGCGCTGCATCCAGATGAAAAAGCCCATGATGAGCATGAACGGCAACAGGATCGGGATGAGGCTGGTGAAGAGGTTGCCCTGTGGCGTGCTGTAGTCGTAGTCGACACCCTTCGCCTTCAACAGTTGTTCATCGGCGTCGGACAGTGCCGTTGCGCCGGTCGTCGAGAAGTTCGAGCCGTCGTTCAGCGTGCCACTGATGACGTTGGTGAGATTGTTGATCCGCACTTCGCGAACCCGGCTGTTCTCCACGAGCTCGAGGAACTCGGTGTAGGTGACGCGGGTCGGATCGGTGGTCGGCACGAGCCGGGGTCCGATGATGAGCGCGATGGCGACACCGACGATGAGCCACACGGCCCATTTCGGCATTTGTCGCTGGTTCGTCGGCTTTGCGGCACCGTTCGACTTGTTCGAACCGCCGGAACCGCTCGACTGGTTGCCGAATCGACGCTGTTGACGCGGTGTGCGACCCGACGACGGGGGAGGTGGAGGAGGAGGGAGGCCTGCCATGTGGTCATGCTATGTCTCGCATTCCTGCGCCATCCACCGCAGTTCGCAGAATCGCGGGTAACTTCGGTCGCATGTCACGACGCTGCTCCCGCTCTGCGTGCAACGAGTCGGCGGTCGTCACCCTGAACTATCGCTACGCCACCGCAACGTGCTGGGTCGACGACGTGTCCGGTGATCCCGATCCGCACTCGTACGACTTGTGCGACAAGCACTTCAGCCGCCTCACCGTGCCCGGTGGATGGCGACTCGACGATCGCCGCCACCGCTTCCGCGCGGTGCTGCCGAGTCAGCTCGCCGGCTGAGCGGCGTGTTGCGTCGGAGCGCGACGACGTGACCCCTGCAAATTGGGAACCACCGTTCGGCGAACGACCGTACGGTGAGCGCACCTACGCGCACCACGTGTCGAACTCGGGCGGTCCGCGCACGCGGTTCACGCCGAGTTTTCTCATCGGTGCGTGGCTCGCGTGCTACTTCGCCGCCACGGTCATCGGACTCGTCATCGTGTCGGTGACCGGTATCGAGACGGCCGGAGACGATCAACCGCCGTGGTTCCTGCTCGCCAGCGCACTGAGCTTGTGGGTGCCGTTCATGCTGATGTTGCGCTACGTGTCCCGCATGCGCGGCACCGGTTCGTTTCGCGACGACTTCGGTCTGCGCTTCCGCTGGTCTGACCTCGCGGGCATACCGATTGGTGTGCTTTCGCAGTTCTTCGTCGTCGGTCTCGTGTCGTACCCGTTCCGGCGACTGTTCCCCGACACGTTCAGCACCGACAAAATTGAGCAACGGGCCCGCTCGCTGTACGACGCCGCCACCGGTGGATGGTTGTGGGTGTTGTTCATCATCGTCATCATCGGTGCACCGGTGGTCGAAGAACTCGTGTACCGAGGGTTCATTCACGGCGGGTTGCGATCGCGGATGAACGACGGAGCTGCGCTCGTCATCGCCGCGGCTTGGTTCGCGCTCGTGCACATGCAACTGGCCGAACTGCCCGGACTGTTCGCCTTCGGGCTCGTGCTCGGCACCTGCTACCACCTCACGCGTCGGGTCGGTCTGCCAATGGTTGCCCATGCGGCGTTCAACGCCACGGGAATCCTCTTTCTCGTCCTCACCTGAGCCGTTGCTGTGCCGGGGCGGCACTGCTGGGCCATGATGAAAGCCGTGGAAGACGTCGATTCCCCGCTCGTGCGCGGCGATGGCACCGATGACGTGCTCATCGTCGGTGATGCTGCGAGTGACGCCACCGTCAACACAGCCGGCGGCAACGACGATCGGGTTGATGCGCACGCCGCGGCGCCGTGGACGGCACGTCGCTGGACGATCGTTGCCGGCGCGGTGATCACCGTCGCCACGCTCATCGTGCTGTGGGCGTTGCAGCCACGGCTCATCGTGGCGAACAACACTCCGACCGGCGGCGACATGGGGGCCCACGTGTACGCACCGGCGTACCTGCGCGACCATCTGTTGCCGTCGCTGCGGCTGACCGGGTGGAGCAACGACTGGTACGCGGGATTTCCGATCTACCGCTTCTACATGGTGGTCCCCGCGATACTCGTCGTGCTCGTCGACATCGTTCTTCCGTACGGCGTGGCGTTGAAGATCGTCGCGGTGAGCGGCTTGCTCGCGTTCCCGGCGTGCGCGTACGCATTCGGTCGCCTCGCGCGTCTTGCCTCACCCATCCCGGAACTGCTCGTCGTTGCCGCACTGGTGTTCCTCTTCGACGAAAGTTTCACCATCTACGGCGGCAACATCGCATCAACGATGGCCGGGGAGTTCTCCTTTTCGATTTCGCTCAGCCTCACGTTGCTCGGATTCGGACTGTTCATCCGCGCGGTCGAGGAGGGCACCCATCGTGCACTTGCGGCAATCGTGCTCGCGCTCGCGGCGCTGAGTCACGGAATCGTGCTCATGTTCGCGTTCGGCGGCGTTGTGACGTACCTCGCGTTGCGCCCCGGTGCGCAACGCTGGCGCAACGGTCTCTTCGTCGTCGGTGTCGCGGTGCTGTTGTCGTCGTTCTGGGTCGTGCCCTTCCTCGGCAACCACGCGTTCATGACCGACATGAAATACGAGCCCCGTCCGAGCGGGGCGGACGACTCGTTCATCTCGATGTTCTTTCCGCTCCATCCGCTGCTCAACGCCGCCGTCATGGTGCTGGCGCTGCTCGGCTGGGCCGCCGGCGTGATGCGCGGTTCACGGGTCGTCGCATGGCTCGGGGTCGTCGGTGCGATCCTCGGTGTCGGTGTGTTCGTTGCGCGGGACAGTCTTCCCGTCATCGGTTTGCTGTGGAATCCGCGCATCCTGCCGTTCCTGTATCTCGTGCGCTACTTCCTCGCTGCGGTCGGAGTTCATGCCCTCGTCGTCGCTCTCGCCCGGTACGTCACGATCGAACGGTTGACTCAGCGTGCCGTGCGAACCGGTGCCGACCAGTACGTGCCGACTCTCACCGGCAGCCGCACGGGGCTCGATTTCGGCATCGTCGCAGTCACGCTCGTCGTCGTCGTCATCGGGCTCGGGCTGCGTTTCCAGGAACTGCCGTTCGGCAACCTGCGCACGAACGAGGCGGGGGAGTCGAAGTACCGGTGGGGTCCGATCTCCGTCGATTCAGCCGACGACGGTTTCGTCGACGGCTGGGCGCGATGGAACTTCTCGGGGTACGAGGGCAAGTCGGCCTACGGCGAGTACCGCGCGCTCGTCGAGACGATGCGGCGCATCGGCGCAGATCCGGCGCACGGTTGCGGTCGCGCGATCTGGGAGAACAACGGCGAGTTGAACAAGTACGGAACGACGATGTCGCTCATGTTGCTGCCGCACTGGACCGACGGCTGCATCGGATCGATGGAGGGATTGTTCTTCGAAGCTTCCGGTACGACGCCGTACCACTTCCTCACTGCGGCGGCGATGTCGCAGCGCAGCAGCAACCCGGTGCGCGAGTTGCGTTACGTCGACAACGACGCATCGGTCGGGGTGAGGCACATGCGCGATCTCGGTGTGCGCTATTTCATGGGCTTCACTCCGCAGGCGATCGAGCAGGCCTCGAGTCGACCCGAGTTGCGCGAGATCGCGCGATCGGGACCGTGGGTCGTGTTCGAACTTTCGGGCGCGACCATCGTTGAAGCTCTCGATCACCGGCCGGTCATCGCACGAGTCGGGGCGGGTGATCCGCGCGAGCGGTGGCTCGAGGTGGCAACGTCGTGGTTTCAGAACCCGGGTGAGTGGTCGGTGATGCCCGCCGCCGACGGTCCCGCCGAGTGGAGTCGGATCGACGTGCGCGTCGACGAAGCGCGCCGTGTTGGTGCACCCGGTGAGTCGGGCCGACGCGTCGACGTCGTCGTTCCCGCCGAGCCCGTGCAGCGCGTTACGACGCGCGTCGCCGTCGTTTCCGACGTCGTCATCGGTCGTGATTCACTGTCGTTCACGGTGGACGAACCGGGAACGCCCGTGGTCGTGCGCACGAGTTACTTTCCCAATTGGAAAGCGAAGGGTGCCGACGGACCGTGGCGCATTGCACCGAACATGATGGTGGTGGTGCCGAACGAGCGCGAGGTGACGATGTCGTACGGTTCGGCGCTCATCGATTGGTTCGCGTACGCGCTCACTCTCGTTGGTGTCGCGGTTCTCGTCGTTGCACGTCGCCGACGGGTAGTCTGAGCCCGGTGGCTGATCTCAACGCCGTCGTCAAGGCGTACGACATTCGCGGCACCGTTCCCGATCAACTCGACGAGAACCTTGCTCGCGCGCTCGGTGTTGCCTTTGCGTCGTTTTCCTCTGCGTCGAGCGTGGTCGTTGCCCACGACATGCGCCCGAGCGGACCGGGATTGCTCGCCGCATTCGAGTCCGGTCTCACGTCGATGGGTGTCGACGTCGTGAATCTCGGGCTGGCGAGCACCGACCTGCTGTATTTCGCCAGCGGCCGCCTCGACGTTCCGGGTGCAATGTTCACCGCGTCGCACAACCCGGCCCAGTACAACGGCATCAAATGCTGCCTGTCGGGTGCGCGCTCAATCGGCATCGACAACGGACTGCGCGAAATTCGCGACATCGCCCGCGACATACTCGACGGCACCTTTGCGTATCCGACCGTGGCGCGCGAAGGAACCGTCACCCGACGCAACATGCTCGGTGATTTCGTCGATCACGTCGTCAGTTTCATCGACACGTCGACCCTGTCGCCGCTGCGCATCGTTGCCGACACGGCCAACGGCATGGGTGGACTCGTCGTGCCCGCCGTGTTCGAGCGACTTGCGCCGTTCTCGCTCGAGGTGATGTACGGGGAACTCGACGGCACGTTCCCGAATCATCCGGCCGATCCGATCCAACCCGTCAACCAACGTGATCTGCAGGCGCGGGTGCTCGCCGGGGGATTCGACGTCGGACTCGCTTTCGACGGCGACGCAGATCGCGTGTTTCTCGTCGACGAAAAGGGTCGCACAATGTCGGGAAGCACGACCACCGCGCTACTCGCGTCGATTTTCCTGCGCACCCATCCCGGATCGACGATTCTGTACAACCTCATCTGTTCGCGCGCGGTTCCCGAGGTGATCGCCGAGAACGGCGGCACCGGCATTCGTACGAAGAACGGGCACAGCTACATGAAGCAGGTGATGGCCGAGACCGGCGCCGTGTTCGCCGGTGAACACAGCGGCCACTACTACTTCCGCGACAACTACCGCGCCGACAGCGGCCTCATCGCCTCGATGGTCATCCTCGGTGAGATGGCCCGCACGGGCAAATCGTTGTCCGAGTTGCGTGCCCCGTTCGAGCGGTACGCGAGCAGCGGTGAGATCAACACGGAGGTGGACGACATGCCCGGCGTCATCGCCCGCATCGCGGCGAAGTTCGCCGATCACACGCAGGATCGTCTCGACGGACTCACCGTCGACTGCGGTGCGTGGTGGTTCAACGTTCGCCCGTCGAACACCGAACCGCTGCTGCGGTTGAATCTCGAGGCACCGTCGCGCGAGGAGTGCGACACCCACGTTGCCGAGTTGCTCACCCTCATCACGGCCTGACGCACCCCGCCGGGGCCGGCTGCGCATCGTCTACGCTCCGGATGCGACATCACCGAACCGAAGGAACGACAGATCCATGACCGCCTCACTCGATCCGCGCCTGTTGGCGATTCTGGCCTGCCCCGAGGACAAGGGCCCGCTGCACTGGATTGCCGACGAGAACTTTCTGTATAACCCCAGGCAACGGCGTCGTTACGAGGTTCGTGACGGCATCCCCGTCATGCTCGTTGAGGAGTCGGTCGTCGTCGACGCCGCCGAACACGAGCGGATCATGGCCCGCATCCGGGACGAGGGAATCGCACCGACCTACACTTGAGAGCTGACGGCTGACGTGAACGGTGCCAGCAGGCCCCAGCCCGATTCCACTCGAGCACCGGAGGCACCATGTCCACCAATTCTTCGTCGTTTGCCGCGCGCCGTGATTGGCGCGTCGCCGACCTTTCGATGGCGCCGTTCGGGCGCAAGGAGATTCATCTCGCCGAACACGAGATGCCCGGCCTGCGCGCCCTGCGCAAGGAGTACGGCGCGTCCAAGCCGCTGAAAGGTGCGCGTATCTCCGGATCGTTGCACATGACGGTGCAGACCGCAGTACTCATCGAAACCCTCGTCGAACTCGGTGCCGAAGTGCGCTGGGCGTCGTGCAACATCTTTTCCACCCAGGATCACGCCGCCGCGGCCGTCGTCGTCGGGCCGAACGGCACGGTCGACGAACCCAACGGTGTACCCGTGTACGCGTGGAAGGGTGAAACGCTCGAGGAGTACTGGTGGGCGACCGAGCAGATGATGACGTGGCCCGACGGTGACGGCCCGAACATGATTCTCGACGACGGAGGCGACGCAACGCTGCTGTTGCACAAGGGTGTCGAGTACGAAAAGGCGGGAGCGGTTCCGGATCCGACGACGGCGTCGAACCAGGAACTGGCCATCGTGCTCGGACTGCTCACCCGCGGTCTGAAGCAGGACCCCACCAAATGGACGCGGATGGCCAAGGGCATCCGCGGCGTCACCGAGGAAACGACGACCGGTGTGAAGCGCCTGTATCGAATGGCGGAAAAGGGCGAGCTGCTCTTCCCGGCGATCAACGTCAACGACAGCGTGACGAAAAGCAAGTTCGACAACTTGTACGGCTGTCGTCACTCGCTCATCGACGCGATCAACCGCGCCACCGACGTCATGCTCGCGGGAAAGATGACCGTCGTGTGCGGTTACGGCGACGTCGGCAAGGGCTGCGCGCAAAGTTTGCGCGGCCAGGGTTCGCGTGTCGTCGTCACCGAAATCGACCCGATCAACGCACTGCAGGCGGCAATGGAGGGGTACGCGGTGGACACGCTCGACGCGGTCGTTACCGAAGCCGACGTGTTCGTCACCGCCACCGGCAACGAGGCGATCATCACGGTGGATCACATGGCGCGCATGAAGCACAACGCAATCGTGTGCAACATCGGACACTTCGACAACGAAATCGACATGGAGGGTTTGGCCCGCAGTGGTGCCGTGCGCGACACGTTGAAGCCGGGCACCGATTTGTGGACGTTCCCCGACGGTCACTCGGTCATCGTGCTTGCCGAGGGGCGACTCGTCAATCTCGGTTGCGCAACGGGGCACCCGTCGTTCGTCATGAGCTGCTCGTTCTCGAACCAGGTCATCGCCCAGATCGAGATGTTCAACAACGCCGCCAAGTACGGGCTCGGTGTCTACGTGTTGCCGAAGCACCTCGACGAAAAGGTTGCATCACTGCACCTGTCGGCGCTCGGAGCCAAGCTCACCAAGCTCACCGACGAGCAGGCGGAGTATCTCGGAATCGAACCTGCGGGTCCGTTCAAGCCCGAGCACTACCGCTACTGAGCGCCAGGCGCGGCATCCACCACTGAACGAGCGGACCGATCGTCACGGCGAACACGACCGTGCCGATTCCGACGCGTCCACCGAGCAACCAACCAACGACGAGCACGGTCACTTCGATTCCCGTGCGCGCGACTCGCACGGGAATGCCGCGTGCGGCGAGACCCGTCATGAGTCCGTCGCGGGGTCCCGGTCCGAGACCGCTGCCGATGTACAACGCCGAGCCGACGGCCACGCACACGATCCCGGCGGCAACCATCACGCCCCGTGTCGGCAAGGCAGCCGGCTCGGGGATGACCTGCAGTGCCACGTCGGCCACCGTTCCGATGACGAGAGCGTTGAGAATCGTGCCGATGCCGGGGCGCTGACGCAGCGGGATCCACAACACGAGCAGCGCCACGCCGGTGAGCACGATGACACGGCCGATGGTCACTCCCGTCTGCAGCGACACGCCCTCGTGAAAGACGTCCCACGGCGGGTTGCCCAATCCCGCATCGATTTGCAGCGAGATCCCGACGCCGAATACCGCCAGCCCGAGCACACATCGTGTGAGGCGGGTGGGAATGCGATCGGGAAGCACCGCGCGACACTACATCGCGACTACGGATCCTCCGCTGCACGTCATCGCACTCGCTCGATACGACGTCGAGGCGGTGCGCTCCGCAATCCTCGAGCTGAAATCCGGTGCGCGGCGCGACGTCGTGGTGGCCACGGCCGAGGCGATGAGCCGCGCACTGCGCCGCAGCAGGTGCACCGTTTGTTGCGCACCACCCGATGTCGTGACGTGGGTTCCCGCATCACGACGTCGGCTGCGCCGCACCGGAGTCGACGCAACGCAACTCGTCGCCGAGCGCGTCGGGCGCGAGTTGTGCGTGCCTGTGCGGGCCCTGTTGCGGCGCTGCGACTCGCATCGTCAATCCACCCTCGATCGGCGGGCGCGGTGTGCGGGTCCGGACGTGCGCGCGTCACCGCGGGCGCGGGGTCGGTCGGTGCTGCTCGTCGACGACGTCACGACGACGGGTGCGACTTTGCGCCGCTGTTGCGATGCGTTGCGACTCGTTGGCGACGCCCGTCACGTGCGCGCAATCGTTGCCGCGTGGACGCCCCGGCCGGATGCGATCGGGGCCGACGGGTAGGCTGAAGCCTTCATGGCGATGCTCGACCGCGTCCTGCGGGCAGGAGAGGGCAAGCGAGTCAAGGCCCTCGCTGCACTCGTTCCCGATATCAATGCCCGGGAGGCGGAGATTGCCGCCCTCGGTGACGACGCCCTGCGCGCAAAGACCGCCGAATTCCGCTCCCGACTCGAACGGGGTGAAACTCTCGACGACCTCATGGTCGATGCGTTCGCCGTCGTGCGCGAAGCCTCGTCCCGCGTGCTCGGGCAGCGCCATTACGACGTGCAGCTGATGGGTGGTGCGGCGTTGCACGCCGGATGGGTTGCCGAAATGGGCACCGGTGAGGGCAAAACCCTCGTCTCCACCTTGCCCGTGTACCTCAACGCCCTCGCCGGCAAGGGCGTCCATGTCGTCACCGTCAACGACTATCTCGCCCGTCGTGACGCGGTGTGGATGGGACAGGTGCACCGGTGGCTCGGCCTCGAAGTCGGTCTCGTCGTGCCGGGTGTGCGCACCGCGGCGCACGAGAAGCGCATCGACTACGGCTGCGACATCACCTACGGCACGAACAACGAGTTTGGTTTCGACTATCTGCGCGACAACATGGCCGGATCCGCCGACGAAAAGGTGCAGCGCGGCCACAACTTCGCCATCGTCGACGAAGTCGACTCGATCCTCATCGACGAGGCGCGCACCCCGCTCATCATTTCGGGTCGCGTCGCCGACGGTGCACAGACGTACTACAAGTTCGCATCGATCGTGCGCACGCTCGAGCGCGGCGCCGACTTCGACGTCGACGAAGCCAAGCGCATCGTGGTTCCCACGGAGGCAGGCATCGAAAAGGTCGAGCGTGCACTCGGCGTCGACAACCTCTACGACGAGGTGCAGCAGAACCTCGTGCACCAGTTGCAGGTCGCGCTGAAGGCGGCCGTGCTGTACCACCGCGACAAGGATTACATCGTCGACGACGGCGAGGTAAAGATCGTCGACGAGTTCACCGGACGCATCCTCGAGGGTCGACGATGGAGCGAGGGCATTCACCAGGCCGTCGAAGCCAAGGAAGGCGTGCGCATCAAGGAGGAAAATCAGACCCTCGCCACGATCACGCTGCAGAACTACTTCCGCATGTACGACAAGTTGGC
>JBMTET010000015.1:0-32048 GCA_049433365.1 Ilumatobacteraceae bacterium
GTTGTCGCGACTCGACGCTGGTCGGGTGAAACGACGTGCCCTACGGTGCCGAAACGGCGAGTTAGGCGGCTTCCTTCTGCTCGACGAGCGCCTTGAGCCCGTACGCGGTCTTGCGCGGCAGAGCCGCGAGCATGCTCGCCGTCTTGCTGAGCGGTGCTTGGAGCATTCCGGCGAACTGAGCGAGCATCGTCTCGCGCGACGGCAGGTCGGCGAGTGCCTTCAGGCCCTTCGCGTCGACGAGCTTGCCTTCGATGACTGCGCCCTTGAGAACGAGAGCCTGATTTTCCTTGGCGAAGTCGCGCAGAGCCTTGGCCACGGCGGAGATGTCGCCGTCAACGAACGTGATGGCCGTCGGGCCGACGAGCAGACTTTCCAGGTTGGACTTGTCGGTGTCACGGGCGGCGATCCGAGCAAGGGTGTTCTTGTACACCTTGTACTCGGCGCCGAGCGGACGCAGCGAGCGGCGCAGCTTGGCAAGCGCGGTCACGCCGAGACCTCGGTACTCGGTGACGATTGCGGCACCGGACGCGCTGAACTTCTCGCGTACTTCGGTGATGACGGCAGCCTTTTCGGCGCTCTGTCCTGACATTGTGTCGTGTCCTTCCTCGTCTGGCAGATCTGGCGATCAATTACTCGCTGCGGGCAGCGAACCGGATGTCTGTGGTTGGTGTGAGGAGAAGGCGAAGCTTCCCCGTGTTGTGGCGCTGGACGCTATCGGGTCTCCCCGGCGCTTCCTCCCCCGCTCTTCGTCGGCGGCGATGAACCCGTCGGCGTTAGACCGCTTCGACGAGTGCCGGGTCGACCTTGACGCCGGGTCCCATCGTCGATGACACGGTGATCCGCTTGACGTAGCGACCCTTGGCCGCCGCGGGCTTGGCGCGCTGGAGTTCCTCGAGCACCGCGCGCACGTTGGCCACGAGGGCGTCGGCGGTAAAGCTCGCCTTGCCGACCGGCACGTGCACGTTGCCGTAGCGATCGGTGCGGTACTCAACCTTGCCGCCCTTGAACTCGGTGACGGCACGGGCAACGTCGGTCGTCACCGTGCCGGTTTTCGGGTTCGGCATGAGGCCGCGCGGTCCGAGGGCCCGGCCGAGTTTTCCGACGAGGGGCATCATGTCGGGGGTCGCGATTGCGACGTCGAAGTTGAGATTGCCCTTTTCGACCTCGGCTGCGAGGTCGTCCGAGCCGACGACGTCTGCGCCGGCTTCGCGCGCCTGCTTGGCGGCGTCGCCCGCGGCGAACACCGCAACGCGTACCGACTTGCCGGTACCCGACGGCATCGTGACGGTGCCGCGAATCGTTTGGTCACTCTTTTTCGTGTCGAGACCGAGACGCACCGCAACTTCAACGGTCTCGTCGAACTTCGCCGTGGCCATCGTCTTCACCTTGCCGATGGCTGCAGCCAAATCGTGCAACATGTCGCGGTCGAAACTCGCTGCCGCTGCGACGTACTTCTTGCCGTGTGTTCCTGGCATTGCTGCCTCCCTCGTGGTCGGATCCGGCGGACGAGGTCGTTCCACCCGGACGTGATGTTTTTTGACTTGGTCTTGTTTGACGTGGTGCGACGTTACGTTGACTGTCGTCACCGTCGACGCAGGTTGACGCTATCGGCGCTCAGCTCTTGACGCTGAGGCCCATGCTGCGGGCGGTTCCGCGCACCTGCTGCTTGGCGGCTTCGAGATCGTTGGCGTTGAGGTCGGGCATCTTGATCTTGGCGACTTCCTCGATGTCCTGTTCGGTCACCGAACCGATGATCTCCTTGCCCGGAGTCTTTGATGCCTTTTCCAATCCGGCCTTCTGGCGCAGGAGTACCGGGGTCGGCGGGGTCTTCAGGATGAAGGTGAACGAACGGTCGTCGTAGATGGTGATTTCCACCGGCACGACGGTTCCCGCCTGCGACTCGGTCGCTGCGTTGTACTGCTTCACGAACTCCATGATCTGAATACCGTGCGGTCCGAGTGCGGTTCCGACCGGGGGTGCGGGCGTGGCCTTTCCTGCCGGAATCTGGATCTTGACGACTGCGGTGACGTCTTTCTTTGCCATCTTGTGTGTCCTTTGTGATCGATCGTTGATTGAGTGTTCGTCGGCGCCTTAGAGCTTCGCCACCTGGCTGAAGTCCATTTCGACGAGGGTTTCACGGCCGAAGATGTTGACGAGCACCTTCAACTTCATGTGGTCGGCGTTGATCTCGGCGATCTGGCCGTTGAAATCGGCGAACGGGCCTTCCTTGATGCGCACACCCTCGCCTACTTCGTAATCGAGCTTCGGAGCCTTGCGCTTGGGCGCGACCTCGCCGTCGGTCTTCGGCATGAGGAAGGTTTGCACTTCCTTGCGGGACAACGGGGTCGGGCGCTGACCGCGCTGATTCTGACCGACGAAACCGGTGATGCCCGGAGTCTGGCGGATGCACAACCAGGCATCGTCGTCCATGTCGCAGCGAACGAGCAGGTATCCGGGGAACACCTTCTTCTGCACCGTCTGCTTGCGACCGTTCTTGAACTCGACGACATCCTCCATCGGGATGACGACTTCGAACACCTTGTGCTCGAGATGCATCGACTGGATCCGCGCGCGCATGTTTGCTTCGGCCTTCTTTTCGTAGCCGGCCTGCGAGTGCACCACGTACCACTTGCCCGGACGCAACCACGGACGATCGATTTCCTCGACCTCTTCGGCTTCGATGCCGTCCTCGGAGGTGAGATCGAACGACGCGTCGATCGACTCGTCTGTGGTGAGTGTGGTGTCGTCAGATGCTGTCATGGTGTGTCCCGTCGTTCTTGGGTGGTCGTCCTCGGTGAGTGGCGTGCAGTTCGATGTGTCGTCCGTGGGGAATGCTCGACGGTCAGTCCTTGTACAACCAACCCGACACGATGCCGAGCAGGGCATCCAAGCCGCCGACGTACGAGGTGACGATGACCACCGCGATGAGCACGATGATCGAGTAGCGGCGGATCTCCGGCCACTTGGGCCACGAGACCTTGCGCATCTCCTCGCGGACCTCACGCACGTATTGCACGGCTCCGACCCGCTCACGTTTCGTCTGCGGGGCCGCGGGCTGGCGAACGAACGAACCTTGCTCGTTCACCGCTCCGATGCGTCGCATCGCGCGCTTCTGCTGTCGGTTGAGATCCATGGACATGGGAGAGGAAAGGCTATCGGCGAGGTCGCGGGATCTCCGTGGCTGAGCGCGCGCACGACGAACGAGCAGGGCAGGAGGGATTTGAACCCCCGACCGTCGGTTTTGGAGACCGAAGCTCTGCCAGCTGAGCTACTGCCCTCGGATGGCGTCCCTCAGGCTACCAGTGAGCGTTCATTGGGCGCCAGGGGCGTCGCCGAGTCCCGCGCACAACCACTGCATCACCATATGACCGACGATGAGTTGCAGGTCCTCCGAGATCTGCATGTCATCAACCGGGAAATGGATGGGATGTTGGGCGAGCCCTTTGCATTTTCCGCCGTCGTACCCGAGTACGGCAAAGGTCTGCATGCCGAGCTGGTTCCCCATGTCGAGGGCGTTGACGATGTTCGCAGAGTTTCCACTGCCAGAAAATGCAACCAGCACGTCACCGGGATCAGCCTTCACCCGCAATTGCTCGGAGAACACGTTCTCATAACCAATATCGTTCGCGAGGCACGTCAGTACCGCGCCGTTCGCAGGCAGTGCTTCGATCCTCAATCCAACACCTCGTTGCACTCCTGCCCCGTGAGTGAAATCGTTCGCCAAGTGGATGGCATTTCCGGCACTGCCACCGTTTCCGCACATGTAGATCGTTTTCTTGTCGTCCCATGCGCGCTGGAATGCCTTGGCAAGAACCTCGACCTTCTCAATTACATCGTGTTCAAGTGCTCTTGCAAGGCGTTCTGCGTAGTTGGTGAAATGGCTCATGGTCAAACAGTAGCCATGGTCTACGTCATTTCGTTGCAAACAGCGAGTGATGGCGGTCAATGAACGATGACGGCACCGACGATCGGACGTCGCCATGCATCAGCACCCCACGCGGACCCATCTCCCGGGTGAGCATGGCACGGATATCGGATACGGAAGGATGGAGTCCACTCCGCCGACGACACTCGTCGACGAAGCACTTCACATCGGCAGCAATTTCATCGGGTGTACTTCTCGCGACGGAAACCTGATTCTCCGTGAACTCGGCACCACCCTCGAACCATCCCCACCCACGCTGGAATGCCTCAGACACCGTTGCCGCTTTCGATTCACCCGCCCCGCACAAGCGCGCCGGCGTCCACCACGTAAGTCCCGTCTCATGAAACGGCTGGGCGTACACCGCGACGTCGACGTACAGAACGGGTCGCCGCCCAACGATGCACAAGGCATCGGGCCCCGTGAGGGTCGAGACGGCAAGCGTTGCGTGCACGGGCAGCAACACATCGAGAAACTCCGAGCGAGCACCCGACGTGGCGTAGTCGAGCACGCCGACCCGATCCACGGAAAGAGGTCTCGTGACCCGATGTCCGAGGCGCACGACTTGAACCCCGCTAGCCACCAGAGTATGGACGGCGGGGCCGAAGTCTTCAATGTCCCGATCGCGAACGGAACCGTCCGACAGTGGTTGGACAAGATGTCCGAAATATGCAGGGTCACGAACAACTAACACGGCATATGGTTGCGCCACATCAATGCCCAGCTTCAGCATTTGTCGGGCGAAAATCGATTTCTCATCGTTGCGAATCGGCAGCTGCATCGGAAGCCGGTCAATACGGTTGGACCCGTCGAACAGAGATCCCTTGACGACTTCGGGGCCAAGGATTGGAATGAGTTCACCGACGCGAATGAGAGCAGACACCCACCAACTGGGTGGCACGCGCAGTACACGACTCCAGACTTCGACGAGATACCGATTGGGCTGCTCGCGCGGGCTCCCGAACGTCCACAGATCGCGGTCTGATTCGCTGCCATCGAGCTGCTGCAATCGTCGACGCTCGGGTTCGAGTGCGACGTGACCGAAAAAAGAATACGTCGACATCATGATTTGTGGCGCAGGCCGTGCCGCAATCTTGAGCGCAAGCAGATAGACGGTGGCGATCGCGGTGAGCGCCGCTTTTGCTCCGCGTTTGAAAATCACCGTTGGCGGACCGCATGGAAATCGCGAACGAAGTCGACGGTTCTCTCGAGCTGGGCCAAGTCAACTCGCACACCTCGTACTTGTAAATCTTGGGCAATCTCGGGTAGCGGTTGCCCGACGTAACCGAGCTTGGCGAGCAACTGAGGCGGCAGCAACGACTTCATCGCGGTGCGCAGCATCTGCGGTGTGAGGCGGCGAAAAAATCGGTGTAACCGTTGCCCCGGTGTCCATGTGTACGTTTTCGGTCGGCTTCCCGCAACTTGCCGGTTGATGATGAACCGGGCAACCTCCAGCACTTGATTCTCGGACATGGAGCCATCGGCGAAGTGCGCAACGATATCGGCAACGGACTGCTCCCACAGCTTTCTCTCATGCATGAATGTGTCCTGGTCATACCATTCGTGAAACGGCATTCGCCGATTCCATGAAGGCAGGACATTTTCGTCCGTCTCGGAGCTCCGTAACCAGAGGAGCTCGTCAATCACCCAAGTAATGCCGATGTACGGAGCAGTCATATGGAACATCGCCTCGTATGCATACGGACACGTGTAGTCGTGACGATAAACGATCTCCCACAAGTCTCTCCAATGGTCACCTCGGGTTACGCCGAGCATCGCGTAATGAGGAACCTCGTATTGAAACGTGCGATCTACTTGATTCAATCGAAGTGCATCATCGCCGTAGTTGTCATACCCCGTATACCATTCCTGACCGATGACTCGATTTTTCTTGCTGTAGAAGCGAATAACCCTCCCGGTAGCGGCCCATTGCTTGGGATGGTCGTCCAGGTGATCAATTGCCGATGCCACGGCCGATGGAAGGTACAACTCGTCGTCGGACATCATCATCACGTACTCGCGCGTTGCAAGCCCCGCCGCCTCGTGCAGACGCTTCTGGTAGCTCACCGGACGATGCATGTAGACAGATTCGGATCCGAGATCAGCAAGAGCTTCAATCGCTATCGGATCTGCGGAACCGTCGAGGACAAAGACCCGCACTCCGGTGCCCGACCAATAGCGCATAAGGCGAAGTGCGTAGTCCTGCCTGTTGTACGTGGGCACGACAACGTCGAGCCGACCCAGCTGCTGCAGAACATCGTCCGGGAGATTCGGAAAGATCGACATCCCTTACGTCCAACTCACAGCATCGACGGATCGAAGTTGGGAAGCCGCGCATCCTTGTCGGAAATAACCTCGGGTGTGCGGGGCCAGTCGAACGAAAACTGAGGATCGTTCCAGTGAAAGCCTGCGTAGTTCCCCGGTGCGAATTTGGTCGCGACGTAATAGTGACACACCGTTTGGTCGGCAAGCGTGAGGAAGGCATTGGCGCAGCCCCTTGGTACGTAGATACTCCGCATCGACTCTGCGGTGAGTTCGATCGAGAACCACTTGCAGTAGGTCGATGACGTCGGCCGGAGATCGACGACAATGTCGTGTACTGCACCCGAAACACAGGAAATGGTCTTGGCTTCCTGGTGGTCTCCGGTCTGGAAATGAAACCCGCGCATCGTAAAGGCCCGGTGGTTGTGGGAGAAGTTTCCCTGCAGAACTACAGGGTCAAGACCCGCCGCTTTGTACTCATCCACACAGAATGAACGGCGAAACAGACCTCGATCATCGACATATGGCTCAGCATCGATGACAACGACACCGGCGATTGAGGTGGGGGTGAACCTCACACGAACTCCTCGACCTGAATCTCGTACGGCAATGGAGAGATCAGGGTTCCCGACCACATGTAGGTGTCTCGTAGCAAGTGACGCATTTCAGATCCGAAATTCCAAGCGAGAAGCAAGATCGCTCCGGGTTTTTGCGCCATCATTTCGGCAAATGAAACTACTGGGACTCGTGCACCGGCAAGCATCTTTCCGATCTTCAACGGACTGTTATCGGCGACGGCTTCGATATGTTCGCCCGAAAGTCCTGCGATGTTGAGAAGTGTCGTGCCTCGCGAAGAGGCACCGACAGCGCACACCCGCGATCCTCTCGCCCTCTCAGCAAGGACGACCTCGCGAAGCCGCGAGCTGTGACCCCTCACGCGCTCGGCGAAGCTTTGCCAAGTACCCAAAAGATGATCGCCAAGAGTGAGTTCATGATTGAGCGCCTCTCCCAGGCGAGATGAAGCGGCATGCGACCCGCGGCGTATCCAGAGAATGTGTGACCCGCCACTGATTGGACTATCGGTGGCATCCTCGACCACCAGACCGTGCATTCCCAGCAGCTGGATCATCTCATGCAGAGAGAAAAAGAGTGGATGTTCGTGGTAGATCGAGTCGTACTGCAATTGTTCGAGCACGACGTCCCGTCGGTGATATTCAATTACCGCGAGTCCGCTGTCAGCCAGCAGGTACGACAACGCGGACAACGCCTCGAGTGCGAATGGAACGTGATGGAAGTTCCGCACGAAGACGACATCGGCGGCACCAAACTCATGCCTGATCGACTCGGCGGTTCGAGCGACGAAATACTCACCGACCGTTGGAATCCCATTCTCGTTGGCAAATGCGGCGATGTTCCGTGCCGGTTCGACACCCCGTACCCGCGTGCCCTCGTCCGCGAACGGGCGAAGAAATGTGCCATCGTTGCAGGATCCGTCGACGACGAATTGCGGAACACGACCAAGCCTGTGCACGACTTCGGAGTGGAATCGCACACTATGGTCTCTCGTTGTCTGCGCCGCACCCATCATCCACGGATAGTCACGGAACATCAGGTCGGGATTAACATCGTCGCGAAGCTGCACGGACCCACACTGCGAACACCGCACGACGTGGAGCGGGTAAACGGGATCCGGCGCTGACGAATTCGGAAAGGCATTCGCGAGCGGCAATTCTCCGAAGTCAATAATGGAATCGAGTTCGGAATACCTGCACAAGCGGCACAACACTTGAGTCACGGTACGGTTCGGGTCTTGAGCCTCGCCAGCGTGCTCGTCAGGAGACGCGACGGAGATATCCCCGTGGAGCAGCCGAGATGAGCAACTGACCGTCTATCTGGTCGTCGACAACGAAGTTGGGGTTGCTGCGCAGATACTGATCAACCGCCGTCATGGGATTGTCACCCTTGTCCCAGGGCCGATCGTCGACGGTTCCCATAGGCAGCATCTCCACAATGGTGTCGAAAACCACGCAATAGCTGCCCTTGCTGACGAGCGGAGCGTAGAGCTCGAGTTCGCGCAGCACATGCTCATGAGTGTGGTTGCTGTCGAGAAACACCATTGTCCGACGCGAGTTGCGGGCATGTTCGTTCACTTGCGCCACAATATTCGGGTCGGTGCTTGACCCCTCGATCATGGTGATTCTGCGTGACATCGGATGGTCCAGAATCGCTTCACGGTTGTGGGCCCGAATGTCTATGTCAATGCCAAGTACTCGGGCGTCCCCCGCGCCACCGTCCAACGCTGCAAGTTCGAGAATCGAGGCGGACAGGATAAGTGATCCCCCGTGTGCAATTCCGGTCTCGATGATCAGATCGGGTTTGACGTCCCAAATCAGCTGCTGGATTCGAACAATGTCAGTGGGATATTGGATGATCGGGCGACCCATCCAATAGAAGTTGTACGAGTACTTCGCATTGATGGAGGGCAGTAGGAACGACTCGGCGGCGGCAACCAGTTCCGGGTTCACCGCATTTTCTCGAATCCGACGCTCAGAATCTGCACCAAAGTCTTCAATCACCACAGATGATCAAACTACAGCAATGACGCGGGCCCCCCGAGGCTCATACACCGGTCGTAACACTGCCCGGGGGGCAACCGAATTCACAAGGTCGGAGATGGATTTCGGTTCGGCGATCACGAGAAGAAAGCCTCCGGCACCGGCTCCGCAGATCTTGGTCCCCCACGCGCCCGATGCGTCAGCGATGCGTGACAGTTCGTCAATGCCACTATCAGCGACATTTGATGCAAGCCCCCGCTTGAGATCCCAGCCGCGTCGGAGAATCATGCCGATGCCCTCTGCGACACGATGCCCTCCGGCAATCAGACCCTCACATTCAACCGCCAGTTCGGTCAATGCCGAGAGGGACGCAGCGTTGCACGCCACACGTGACTTCTGCTCGCTGAGAACCGACTGCGACGGGCGCTGGACGCCGGTCCAGACGAGCGCCGTGGAATCAAACAGGCCTTTAATCCCGCCGTCGGGTAGCCACAACGGGTGGACTGTCACTCGCCCCGATGGTTCAAAAGCAATCGAGTTGAGGCCGCCGAAGGCCGCAGCGAACTGGTCTTGTTTGCCAATAGGGCGTCCGAGGCGCTGAATCTCCACTTCGCACGCCTCGTCGGCGAGCTGCCCAGAGGAAACCACATCGCCACGCAACTCGTGCAGTGCAAGTAGCAGTGCCACCGCAAAGCTGCTCGAGGAGCCGAGCCCGGAGGACGCCGGAACGTCCGACGACGTGGAGATATGCAAAGGCTCGTCAACCGGTACAAGTTTCAGGCACTCACGCGCCGTCTCGTTGCGAATTTCGTCCAGGGTCTGAACGCTCTCGGCTTCGAAGTAGCTCAGTCGATATCGCTCATCGAACAAGCCATGCTCGCGACGATTCACGGTGACGTACACGAATCGATCGATGGTGGTACTTACGACCCGTCCGCCATGTACCAGGTAGTGATCGGGGAAATCCGTTCCACCACCCGCGTAGCTGATCCGCAACGGCGCGGCCGTGCTGACAAGCTTCGGACGACGGGGGAAACTCACCACGTACTCACTTCTTGGTATCGCTTTTCGATGAGACCAACCGCATCGGTGAGCGAGGCTACTTGCAACGTTCCCGGTGGCACGTCGTCGTCGGCATGGTTCCCAATGAGAACGCCGACAGATCCTGCGTTGTATGCAGCCTGTGCATCTCGCAGGTCATCCCCGACGTACATCACTCGTTCCGGGTGGAACTGCCAAGTTTCGGCTGCCTCCAAGATCATTCCAGGACCGGGTTTTCTCATTTCGCTCGCCGTGGACCAGTGCTCTGTATTGCAGAGAATGCCGAGCAGTTCAGCACCGAGGCTCCGAAAGTCGAGCGTCATTTTTTCGTGGATGCGAATCAGCTCGGCCGGGTCCACGTCTCCGGTAGCGACGCCCGCCTGATTCGTTATCACCACGAAAGTGAATCCACGCTGAGCAAGTACCCGTACTGCGTTCTTGGCGTCCTCGCGCCAGACAAAGCCGTCGAGCGATGAGACATACTGGCCGCGTGGTGCCCGCTCGTTAATAGTGCCGTCACGGTCGATGAGGAGGATCCGTTTCGGGGTGAGGAAACGCTCTGTGGCGTCGCGTCGATCCGGTGAAGAGATACTGAGGTAGCCGCCGCGAATCCGAATCGCGCATACCCGAGAGTTCTCCGACAATGTCTGCAGTGCGCGCGGTAAGGCGTCTTCACGGTCGGACTGCGCGCATAGCGCCGCAACGAGGCCGTTCTTGACGCACAGCATGTACCCGACTTCCACATGCTCGAAATCAGTCGATTGTCGCTTGGCCGAATACGTCGCGAATGTCGATCGTTCGAGACGAACGTTTCCCGGAGACTTGCGGTCGACGCTGAGTACTACAGTCGCACCGTTCACCCGTCGAATGTCGTCAAGTGTCGTCCATTCGAGGTGCGCATAGTTGTCCGCGTACAGCAGCAGAAACTCGTCGGCGAGCAAACTCTGCGCTTCAAGTATTCGGCGACCGGTTGACCAACTCTCGGGTCCGACCGAATGGTCGATATGCATGCCATGCCATGAAGAACCGACATGACTGACGATCTGATCAGCCTTGTAGCCGGAGAGAAGAACCACACGGTCACAGCCTTCACGCTTCAGCTGCGAAAGTATGTGGTCAAGAAATGATCGGCCCCCAACGTGAACGAGGGCTTTAGGCCTATCGTCAGTGAGTGGTCGGAGGCGTTCGCCGCGCCCGCCACAGAGAATGACCGCCTGCCTCACTCGCGGGCATTCCCGAGAATTGCATCAATAGTGCGCCGGATACCGGATTCAAGCGACACCTGCGGCACGAATCCAAACTCACTTCGAATTCGGGTGGTGTCTGCCCATGACCCCGTAACGGAGTCGGGCTCCGGTATGTGGACTCGCGAGTGCATGACGTCGGCGACAATCCGGGCAACTTCGAAAGCCGCCGTCGCCCGCCCGGTTCCTGCGTTGATGATTCCCACTGGTCCGCCGGGTACTGACACGACCCGCAAAATACGCACGACATCATCGACGTATATGAAGTCGCTGAGCGCACCGGGAGTGCGCAGCACCGGTGATTCACCTCGCCGAACGGATTCGACAACCGACGGAATGAGTGATTGTTGACGTTGACCCGGCCCGTAACTGAAAAAGATGCGCAACCAAACGAGCTCGACTCCGCTCTCCCGACACAGCGCGTCGGCAGCGTGTAATTGGGCGAGCTTATGTGCTGCAAACACGGACGGTGATTCGGGTGCATCGTTCTCGCGGAGCGGTCCAGAGCGCGAGCCGTACTCCCATCCACTTCCCGCTACGACGATCCTTCGCACTCCTGATTTCACTGCGCAATCAATGAGTCGTAGACCCATCGCCAGGTTGTGGACGCTGTTCTCCGCTGAATAATCAGGCAACCCCTGCCATGCCAGATGTATGAGTACATCGGGCGCATATTCATCAAACAGTCGCCGGTGCTTCTCCACATGAGCCAAGTCATATGAACTTCCATCGACGATCTGTCCATCAACCCACACACCAGACCTACCGGGAGCAACAACACCTCCTCCCTCAGATGTGGCCAGAAAGCGACGCCCGATGAATCCGGTCCCGCCGGTAAGCAGACAGGTCAACGGCGGCTCAGGACTCGTCGCCATCGTCCATTCCGCCCTCGCTCCACGTCTCGCGAAGCTTTGCGATCCGATTCGTCTTGGCTCCGCGAAAGTCGCCCTCCGTAAACCCGACGCGGCGGAAGAATTGCACGAGTTCCGCACCACCGCGATCGAGGTCCCACTCGGGTTTGTACAGGTGGGCAAGCTCGCTAAGTATTCGATCGAAACTTACACGGTACGTACGTTCGTCGCTGCCGAATTCCCCGGTAAACACCAATTCACTCCCCGGTACCGCGCGTTGGGCCGCCTCCGCCAAATCGCGTACCCGGTAGTTGCCGTTTGGTATGCCGACGTTGTACGACCGGCCGTTGATCAATGCTTCATCGGCCTCGATTCCGGCGATGAACGCACTGCAGACGTCCCGAACATGAACGACGGGTCGCCATGGACTGCCGTCACTCTTGATCTCGATTCGACCGGTTGTGAACGCACACGCAACGAGGTTGTTGAACACGATGTCGCATCTCAGACGTGCGCTCGCACCGAATACGGTCGATGGCCGGAAGCATGTCACAACGAAATCCGAAGACACCATGTTCTTGATTGCGACTTCTGCTTCCCACTTGGTGCGTGCGTAATCCGTCAAGGGATTCTTCTCGCTGTCATCTTCGACTACGTCCGACTCTGATGTTGAAATGCCATACATACTTTGAGACGAGGCGTACACGAACCTCTTAACTCCGGTGGACTTTGCCATTTGGGCAAGCCGGATCGTTCCGCGAAGATTGATCTCGTCCGTCAATCCAGGCTTGAATGCACCCAGGGGATCATTTGAAAGACCTGCCAAGTGGATGATGGCATCGTGACCTTTAATGTCACGG
The DNA here is from genome assembly GCA_049433365.1 of Ilumatobacteraceae bacterium. Lineage (GTDB taxonomy): Bacteria > Actinomycetota > Acidimicrobiia > Acidimicrobiales > Ilumatobacteraceae > F1-60-MAGs027. The sequence goes on from JBMTET010000015.1 coordinate 12,736, forward strand.
GGTTCAACATCGCGAATGTCCCGAATGATCTGCCGGGCCGGACCGCGCACTTGCTCCAACAGACAGTTTCTAAAGTAGCCGACGTCGAGACCCGTAACTTCGCGACCCCGAGACTCAAGTACGTCCGTGAGGACCGTGCCGATATACCCGAGGTTGCCGGTGACAAGAACCTTCACTTGCGATCCTCTCCGTGTACGTATCCGGGGACACCGTTTGACAGCACCCTTCCGTTCGAGAAATGAATGATGCGATCGCATGCTGCAAGCGTTGTCGTTCGATGTGCAATTGCAACGATTGTTCGAGATCCCTTCAAACTGAGCACGGTATCCATCACTGCACTCTCCGTCGCTGTGTCGAGCGCACTAGTCGCCTCGTCAAGCACTAGCAGAGAAGGATCGCGATAAAGCGCTCGTGCTATCCCGATTCGCTGTCGTTGCCCACCAGACATCCGAACCCCTTTCTCGCCGACCACAGTTCGGAGTCCGTCGCTCTGAGCCTCAACAAAGTCATCCAAGCGCACCTCATGCACGACTCTCCGAAGCTTGGTCTCATCGATTTCATGACGTGGCACGCCTAGCGCAATGTTCGCGGCGATCGAGTCATCCACGAGAAAAATCGATTGGGGCACGTAGCCAACATGCTTCGTCCATCCTGATTCGATACCTGCGATTGTTATGCCGTCAACCTGCAGAGATCCGCTCGTCGGTTCGAGCAAGCCCAGAAGTACGTCGACCATGGTGCTCTTGCCCGCGCCGCTCTCACCGGTAACACCCACAAATTCGCCCGCGCGAATTTCCAGAGTCACGTCAGAGAGCGAGTCACGTACGGCGGCAGGATAACGATAAGTCAAGTGACTGAAATTGATTCTTTGCCATGAATCTGGTATCTCACCGCCGACTCGCGGCGCGTCGATTGGCGCGGTCAATACGTCGTACGTCGACTGCAACAGCGGCCGGTTGAATCGTACGGACTGGATAGTTGCGCTGATTCTGTTGACTGACGGCATGGTTCGGAACGCCGTCGCAGCAAACAGACCCAGGGTCGTCACCATCTCGGTTGGCGGAACGTCCTGGACTATCAAAACCAAGACGAGTACTCCGAATGAAATCATGCTCAGAACCTCGAGCCAAAGCCGCGGTATGGTCTGCATCACGCCGTAGCGGCGCATGATGTGTCCTTTGCGTTCGGTCGCCGTGGAGAACGCGGCCAGGGGCAGCTCGAGGCGGTTCAAGACGAGTAGTTCCTTGACGCCGGCAAGACCCTCCTGCATAGCCTGCTGCGCCGAACCTGTGAGCTCGTTCGACGCACGTCCCCAGCGCTCGAGCCGCCGTCGCGACTGCACGTGGAGCAGACCTGCACCGACGATCAAAAATGCGAGGGTAACGATCGTTCCCGCGGGCTCGACGACGAGCAGCAGCGCAAAGAGGCCGACTGCGACTAGGCCATCAGTTGCAATTGTGAGAATTGGATCGACGGCACCGTTGATGACGCTGGATGCATTTTGGATGTTGCGGATGAGTAGCGCCGAGTTGTTCTGCAAATGGAATTCGTACGGCTTCGCGAGATACCGCTGGTAAGTCTCGGTCTGTACCCGCACACCGACACGCATCGAAAATCCGCGCTGCACCCAGGAACTCCAGACGATGAAGCCGGTCTTGATCACAAAGACCAAAACGAATACGACTACGCAAGCAAGCAGGAACTCGGTTTGCGTGAGCCCGCTGGGCAAGAAATCCTCAACACGTCGACGCAGGTCGGACGACGGTTCGGCAATGACCGCAATCATTGGCACGAAGAGACCGAGGCTCAACAGTTCAAGGAACATGCCGATGAGTATCAAGATGCCCACACCGGCAAGGGCTCGTCGCTCACGGGGAAGCAACAGCAGCCAGGCCATCCGCACCACGGACGGATTCTGTGACATGGTGTCAAAGGCCACGGAGAAACCATTCGCCGTTCGTCCGGAGGAAGTGCGGGCTGAGCATGGCAGAAGCATCGCCTCGCCCCGCCAGCACACCTCGCTCAGTCGCCTGCGCAAAAGCTCGCCTCACCGCACTCTGCATCTCATGGTCTCGATCATCAAGTTCGAGGGTGCCCAATCGCCACCGTAGGCCTTCCAGTGCCGCAGCAATCCGATCGCTGGTTGACGCCCGATGCACCGTGATGCCTTGCGACGCAAAGTCGTCAGGAGTCTTGAGGTTGTAATACTCCGGTCGAAGCAGGTCGCACAACGGCAGTCGCCGACCGTCGGACGTCACGAGAACGGCGGGTTGCCAATGAACCGTCGACACGTCGAAGAAAGAGTACTTGATTCGTGCCACATCGACGTAGGTGACAGGGATACCGAACATGAGCGCAACGGCGTCTGGACCGGTTTGGGTTGAAATCACGGTGCTCATGAGACCGGGAAGGATGACGTCAAGTGCCGAGTTACGAGCGGTCATGGTTGCGTAATCAATGACACCCGACTCGGTGACATTCAACGGTGTTGCCGGTGGGGCACCCAGGCGCACGACAGTAGCCCCCTGTCGCTCCAGCTCCGCGATGACGGGCTCAAACTCTTCGACGCGAAAAGTGAGAACTCGAAGTTCGGGCGCAATCGCAGTTTCGTAATCGTGCCAAGAACGGCCGTAGTGAAGTCCCTCATTGATGACAACACCGATGAGTGGTCGCTTTCCATCCCAACCGTGGTCGAGCAGAAAGCGACGCCCGGATTCCCGGTCTGCAGTCGTCAATCGGGGACGCCATGAATATTCGTCGAGAACGTTGCGTGAACCGTAAATCGATGTCGGGAGAAGATGCGGACCCTTTGGCGACAGTGCCAATCCGACAAGGTGTCGAGGATATACCTGCAGTTCACGGCACCACAGGGCATGCAACATAGGATTCGATGCCTTGCGACGCGGTCCGAGCGTCCAAAGAACCTTGCGCCCCTCGCTCGCGCGACGCTGCGATTCCAGGTGCCCAACGAGCGGCTCAAGTGCGAGATGACCGAACTTGTGTGCACCTACCGATCCGACGTCGCAACAGTCCAGATTCCACTTTCGCAGGATGACTCGCAGTATTGACCTGGCAGTCGGGCCGAGGACGTACCTCCGCAACGGAGCAGTCACCGGCAGCGACTCGAGTATCGCGGTTCAACAATCGACATATGGATGTGGTAGCGGCGATCGGAATCGAACCGATGACCTTCCGATTATGAGCCGGATGCTCTCACCAACTGAGCTACGCCGCCGCAAGGCGAGCCCTCTGTGGGAATCGAACCCACGACCTCTTCCTTACCATGGAAGTGCTCTACCGACTGAGCTAAGAGGGCGATGCCTTTACTCTACCGAGATTGCGCCAAGGCGCGATCACTACGGGAGTTGTGGGTACATTTTGCTTGTGGGTGTTTCCACTCGATTTGCTGAGCATTCCGATGCAGTGCAGATCTGCGCGATATACAACCACGAGGTTCGCTCATCCCTGAACACTCTCGACTTGGAGGAGCGCTCCGTGGACGAGCAAGTGAACTGGATCAATGATCGCTCGGGCGCACACCTCGTCCTCGTCGCTGTCGAGGCGCAGCGGATTCTCGGATTTGCAGCGACGAGTCCGTATCGTGACCGCGCGGCCTATCGACCCACGGTCGAGTCGTCGGTATATGTCGCGCACGGGTCGCACGGCAGGGGAATCGGCACCGCATTGATGCGCGACTTGCTGCTCCATACGACCCAGGCCGGGTTCCACTCGGTGATCGCACGCATCCAGTCAACGAATGAGGTCTCACGCCGTCTGCACGAGCAGCTCGGTTATCGACTGATCGGCACTGAAGTCGCCGTTGGCCGCAAGTTCGGTAAATGGGTCGACATACTCTCGTATCAGAAAATGCTTGATACGCGGTAGGCCATCAACCTCGAATCAACCTTGCAAGGCTTGCGTAGGTATGACCACTGATTGACTCGCGACCTGCGCGACCGATTGCTGCCAGCTCCTCGGTCTGCGGAATGCTCGACAGTCGCGAGATGTCGAGGCACGTCACTTCGTGCTGCAGCCACTTCGGGCTATCGGCATCGAGATTCGTGATAACCGGGCAGCCATGCGCTAGAGCACCCATTACTGACGTGTTGTTCTCCCGGACCCCGCGAGGGAAGAAAGCGACCATTGCCGTCGCACGTCGCAAGCGCTCGGATACCTCTTCGTCAGCGAGAAACCCGAGGAACCGCACCGAACCATCAAAAGCCGAACGAATCTCGTCAGCGACGGCAAAGAACTCGCTGTCGAACTTCGTTCCCTCGTGCAACGCTGAGCTGATTTCGAGGATGCTCGAACGACCGTCGCGACGCAAGAGGTCGGCCAACTTTCGGTAACCGGCACTACTGATCTTGTGTGCCATCCCGAATGTGAGAAGGCGAATTTCCGCCTCGCTCCGTGCAACCGTCGGCTCCATTCCCGGTGCAAAGCACGCAACGACGTCGGGGCGCTGACTTCCGATGACTCTGGCCATTTCGGCGTTTCCCACGAAGACCGATCTTGCGGCACGCACGAGCAAATGCTCAATCGGCGTTGAGTCGAATGCATGCAAGAAGAGATCGAATGGAAGTCCACTACCGACGAACCGCTCAAGCTCGAGCATGGAAGAAGAATCAAACTCCGAGACCTTGATCGAGAGGAGTGCGTCGGACGACGGCAACTGCGCAAACGAATCCCAGGATCGAACGGGAATACGAAACTGCTCCGCCAAGCGGGCGTTGAACCTCGCAATGCCGCAGGTGAACGGATTCGTGTGAACTCCGATGACCGTGGAAATGAGAGGCGTCATGAATTGGCCCCGTATCGCCGCAGCAACTCGGTGGAGGAGTTGAGTACGGTGTCGAGGTATCGCAATTCAATGTCGAGCTGCCTGCAGATCTCGGCTTCGAGCTGCGGAACACCACCGCGGTCGCGCCAATCGGAGCCTTTTGCATACACGGCTGGATTCAGCTGTCGCAGAACCTCGGCTGTCGATTGCTCGCCCGCATGAACGTACGCGATGTCACGGAGAGCGTCGATTACGTGAACTCTTCGCTCTCGCGGCAGCAACACACGATGCTTGGACAGCGTCCAGTCGTCTGTGGCCACGTTACATAGCAAGGGATGGCCCAAGTCGGCCGCAGCTCGGAAGTACGCGATATGGCCGTCATGAAGCGGATCAAAACTTCCGTCAACCATCGTCACTTGACGAGCGAGTGCCGGCAGTCGGGAGAAGTCAACGATCACTGTGGCCTCCACTCAGCACCTCATCAAATCTAGACTCTGACGGGATGCATCCCGGCCGCGCAACGAGTTCGGGGTGGAGCATTCGCCGCCTGTTGCGGATCGCGGAGCGGTTCGTCCGGATGGCATTGGCTCCCGTATGGATCGCCATCGTCGTCCTCCTGCGAGCGGTGCGGCCGTTGCGAGTGATCAGGCTTGGGGGAATCAATGCCGGGCGCCTCGGACATCTCGTCATGGATCTGGAGATGTTCTGCTCGGAACGACAGGCGGGTGTTCACTCACCTACACCGGGCGTAACGGATCTGCGCTACGCATGGACTGGAGGTCTTCCCGTCTGCAATCAGCTTCTCCTCGACCTGTGGAAACCACGGTTCACATTGGGTCCCCATTGGCTTCTCCAACCGCTCGACACATGGAATCGGAAGCTCCCAGGAGGATCGCGAAATGCGATCCCGTACCGAAAGGGCCCGGAGCAACTCAACCAGCACAACGATTTGCACGACGTACTCCGCCGCACCCGAACTCAGCTCCCCTGCCCGCCGGACTTGGTGAGACAGGCAGAACGCATGCTCGAGCACGTCCGACCAGGGTTTGATCTGTACGGGAGATACGTGTGCATACACGTCCGCGATGAGTCCTACTTTGCCCAGTGGGGCGATTCGCCACTCGTCCGCGACACCACGCGCAATGCCGCGATTGACTCATACTCGGACGCAATCACCTATCTGCTTGATTGCGGATTCGAAGTGGTGCGGCTTGGGGCATCCACAACGAGCCCAATGGGTTTCACACATCCCCGTCTCTGGGACTACGCATCCGACGGTTCTCGCAGCGAGCTTCTCGACATCGTTCTCCCACGTTTTTGCTACTTCTTCATTTCAACCCTGAGCGGTCCGGACAAACTCGCACAAGCATTCCGCCGTCCGATTCTTTTCACGAACCTTGCACCGCTCAAAAGCATTCCTCTGTGGATGCCGAACTCGCTTATCGCACCCAAGCGTTACCTCTATGACGACGGCGCGAACATCCCCTGGCGGGACGTGTTCAAATCAGAGATGTACACCGAATCGGAGTCGGAACTCAAGCAGCGAGGGGTTCGGCTCGTACACAACACGGGGGACGAGCTGCTGGATGCCACCCGCGAGATGGTTGCGCGGCTTTCAGGTGTCGCGCGGGACGACAGTCGATCCGATGACCAATGGTCCGTGCTCCTTGAGCACTTCCCGCGCTACCTACTTGCCGGCGGCGTCAGAGCGCGATGGGCGCAGGTTCTGATGAGCGACAGCGTCACTCACGTGACGAACGTGAAGTCGTAATCCTCTCGCCCACGATCGTTGGGGAAGTCAAGACCGGGAAGCGGCAAATGAGACCGCTGGCCGACTGGCTGAATGATCCCTCGTCTGAGATAGCTCATCTCGAGGACGCGAGGAATCCCACGATCTGTCATCACTTTGTTGATGTTGTTCGCATGAACGTGAACCAGGTGATAGTCCTTTAGGAGCCGGGTCTGCAGATCAACGAAATCCTGCCACCGAGTGTCGAGATCGTGATATTCGACGAAGATGCCGACGATGTTGTGTGCGCGAGGGTTAGCCATGAAGTCATCCAGCACGCCGTACTCATCGCCCTCAATGTCCACCTTCAACAACACGTCCAAGTTTTTGTCGATGCGGTTCAATACTTCGGAAATTGAGGTGGAGTCCTCTGGTGCTGAGGCAGACTTCACCCACTCCCGATAGTGACGACGTCGTTCACCACGAAAGAATGAGAAATAGCTAGCAATCACTTTTGAGCGACCCCAGAGTGTGAGATCGCGGAACGTCACAAGTGACCGAAGCCCCAGTCGCAAGGAAGCAAGCATTGAAGCAAGGTTCACCGTGGGATCGTAGGAGTGAACGACCGCACCGGGCTGCCGTTTCACTACTGCTTGCTCAAAGCTCCAGTCATCCTTCAAGCCGAGCGATACGACGGAAACGGAGTTCCTCAAGGCAGCAACGGGTGCCACGTAACCGCCATCATGAGGCGAGCCAAGTCGCACCATTTCGACAATCTCGGGCCGCAGCAGCGCCGACAAGTCGCGAGATACGGTCACCGAACGAGTCATCGCATTTACTTTATTGCAGTGGTGGGCCGGGAAGGATTCGAACCTTCGTAGGCAGATGCCGGCAGATTTACAGTCTGCTCCCTTTGGCCGCTTGGGTACCGACCCCGAAGGATGAACTCTATCGCCATGGCTAACCTTTTTGCATGCCAACGTTTGACGTCGTATCCGAAGTGGACCGTCAGGAACTGCGCAACGCGATCGATCAGGCCCAGCGAGAACTTGCTACGCGCTACGACTTCAAGGACACGAATTCGTCCATCGAACACAACGAACTGGTGCTCACCCTGCGCACGTCGAGCGAGGATCGTTTGCGGGCGTTGCGCACTTTGCTCGAGGAACGACTGGTTAAGCGGGGTGTATCACTGAGGGGCATTGAGTGGGGCAAGATCGAGCAGGCGACCGGGGAATCGGTGCGGCAGGTCGTCACCGTCAATGTGGGAATCGGTGCAGACAAAGCTCGCGAGATCAACAAGTTCATCAAAGAGAAGGCGCCGAAGGGAATCTCGTCACAGACTCAAGGCGCCACCATTCGGGTGAGCGGCAAGAAGCGCGACGACCTCCAATCGACGATCGCAACGCTCAAGGCCCACGACTTCGGTCTCCCGCTGCAGTTCGACAACTTCCGGGACTAATCCGCGTCCGCACCGACCGCCCGACGGCGCAATTCATCCATCACCGCCGCGTCTGCGAGAGTGGTGGTATCACCGAGGTTGCGGCCTTCGGCAACGTCGCGCAGCAAACGACGCATGATCTTTCCACTGCGGGTCTTGGGCAGCTCGGGCGTGAAGTACACGGTCTTGGGCTTGGCAATCGGACCGATGTCCCGTGCGACGTGATTGCGCACGTCCGACTCGCCCAGTGACTCGCCGGCTTTCAAGGTGACGTAAGCAACGATCGCCTGTCCCGTCACGGGGTCCGCGACACCCACCACCGCCGCCTCGGCCACGCACGGATGGGAAACGATCGACGATTCGACTTCGGTCGTCGAGATGCGATGACCCGACACGTTCATCACGTCGTCGACTCGACCGAGCAACCACAGGTAGCCGTCGTCGTCGGTTCGCGCTCCGTCCCCGGCGAAGTAGCGACCGGGAAATCGGGACCAGTACGTCTCACGGAACCGGGCGGCGTCGCCCCAGATCCCGCGCAGCATGCCCGGCCACGGTGCGGCGATCGTGAGGTAGCCACCGCCTCGTTCGATGACATCGCCGGCATCGTTGACGATCTCGGCACGCACGCCGGGAAGCGGCTGAGTCGCCGATCCGGGTTTCGTTGCCGTGACCCCGGGAAGCGGCGAAATCATGATTCCACCGGTTTCGGTTTGCCACCACGTGTCGACGATCGGGCAGCGGTCCCCTCCGATCACTCGCCGGTACCACATCCACGCCTCGGGGTTGATCGGTTCGCCGACGCTCCCGAGCAAACGCAGCGACGTCAGATCGTGGCGAGCCGGACCGTCTTCACCCCATTTCATGAACGTGCGAATCGCAGTGGGAGCGGTGTACAGCGTGGTGACGCGATAGCGCTCGATGATCGACCACCATCGTGCCGGGTCGGGGTAGTTGGGAACGCCCTCGTACATCACCTGCGTCGCCCCGTTGAGCAGCGGGCCGTACGCAACGTAACTGTGCCCCGTGATCCACCCGACGTCGGCGGTGCACCAATACACGTCCTCACCGGGACGGTGATCGAACACGTCGCGGAACGTACTGGCGACGTGCGTGAGGTATCCGCCCGTCGTGTGCATGATCCCCTTCGGGCGTCCGGTGGTACCCGACGTGTACAGAAGGAACAACAATTGCTCGGCATCGAACGGTGACGGATGGTGCCGCGCATCGGCAAGTGCCATTGCCTCGTGCCACCACAGGTCGCGGTCCGACCGCATACTGACGGAATTTCCGCATCGTTGCACGACGAGCACGTGCTCGATCGTTGGTGTGGATTCCAACGCGACGTCGGCGTGCGGCTTCAGCGGTGACACCTCGCCGCGCCTCCACCCGCCGTCTGCGGTGATGAGCACCTTGGCCCCCGCGTCGTTGATCCGATCGGCAAGGGCTTGTGCCGAAAACCCACCGAACACGACGCTGTGCGCGGCACCTATCCGGGCACACGCGAGCATCGCCACGATCGCCTCGGGGATGAGCGGAAGGTAGATGTTCACCCTGTCACCGGCCCGCACACCGAGCGACGCGAGAACGTTGGCACAGCGCTGCGTCTCGGCGTGCAGATCCGAGTAGGTCAACGTTCGCGTATCGCCCGGCTCCCCTTCCCAATGAATTGCGACCCGGTCGCCGATCCCTGCGAGCACGTGTCGATCCAAACAATTGAACGATGCATTGATCGACCCGCCGACGAACCATCGCGCATCCGGTAGATCCCACTGCAAGGTGTCGTGCCACGGTGAGGCCCAGGTGAGCAACTCGGCTGCACGCCGTGCCCAGTACTCCGTCGGATCCGCGTTCGCCCGGACGTAGACGCCCGGATCCGTCACGCGTGCACGGCCCGCGAACTGCGCGGACGGCGCAAAGCGGCGACGTTCGTCACCGAGCGACTCGATCGCATCCGTCATGACGCACCCACCTCCCTCACCGTGTCGTTCGGCAGCGCAGTCCCACCGTGCGGTACAACTGTGCAATTTTTCCGGGTGGTCTTGCCACTCAACCTCATGGCGCGATCCTCTTCGGACCGACGATGACGAAGTAGTCGTCGAGCACGAATGCGTCCGTGGGATCGGCGAGGCGATCCCTGACGGCCGCCCACTCGCTCTCGTCGGCGAAAAGGTACACGGTGCCGGGCTCAGGTCGGCCCATGAGTACCGTTTCCGCGTTGAGTTCGTTGGCCCGAGCCACCTCGGCGACGACCGGCCGTCCGACGTAGGCGAAGTTGAGACCCAAGTTGTGCCGGGCACCGAACCGGATGATGTCGTACCACCGCCCCGAGTCGATCCAATACGTTGCCGCAGAGCCGTGACCGTCCGCCTGAATGTCGAAGGTGGGGACGATGCTCAGCGCCGGCCGATCGCCGATGACGTCGTTCCACGTGTCGCTGTCGAACGTTGACCGATCGGGTTTCGGCACCGACAACCGCTCGTGGGTCGAGCGGATTCCGGGCAGGATGTCGACCACGTGCACGACTGCAACGATGAGCAGGGCCACGGAGGCCATCCGCCCGAGGCGGCGCGAGTACCTGGACAGCGCAATCCAACCGGCGATGGCGAGAACGTAGGCCAAAAGCCACGAAAATCTTCCGGACGAACGAAACACCTGTCGTGCGTCGAGCAGAACTTGCGGCCACCAGTAGGTCCACTCGCGTCGAACGATGACGACGCGATTGGACACGGCGACGACAAAGAGCGTCATCGTCACGACTGCGAGTGCAGCGTTGCGGCGCAACCAGCGCATTCGCCCGGCGGCAACCGCGGCAACGAGGAACAGTGCCGATACGAGAACGGCGAGCCCGACGTATGCGAACCCCTCGCCCTCCTCGGTGGCAAACTGCCTGGCCCGCAGCGATCCGAAGCGATCGAGCAATCCGGAAAAGGATTCCGTCGGTGAATATCCCGGGTTGACGAAGGCGGCTGCGTTTACACGGAAGAATCCGTACCCCGTTGCCGAATCACGGAATGCGAAGAACCCGAGCAGCCACAATGCGCCGAGTGCCGCCACCGATCCCGCGAGGAAACTCGTCAACGCACGGCGCGCACCACGCGACGACGGCTGAACTTCGTCACGCCACCACGCTGCGCACCAGACGGCGAACGTCATCGCAAACAGATAGACGTTGACCGCGGCCGCGACGAGGAAGAAAAGCCACCATCGCTTCGATCGTGCCGAAGCGTTTCGGTACAGCAACAAACTCAGCGCGATGAGCCACTGTCCGCCGAGGTCGAGGTGCAACATTGCGCCGATGCGAAACAGCAGAATCGGACTCAAGGTGATGACCACAGCTCCGATCATTCGTTCGACGACGGCGAGTCCGGCTGCCGCAAAGAGACGACGAAGGATCACCGCTTGGGCAACGAAACACCCGACGACCCATGCGCCGAGGTACTGAAAGTCCCCGGGCAACAGCGGTGACAGGATCTTCAGCGGCAACGCGACGAGTACGTTGCCGGCAATACCGGGGAAGATCGACTCCCATCCGATGCCGTAGTTCGGCAGGGCGGTGATCGGCCACTGCAACAGCGGAGCGGCACGGAAGTACTCCCATGCGGCTTGCGATGCACCGACGTCGCCGACGTCCAGCCACGCCATCGATCCGGGGCGCACGTTGCCCCATCCGACGAACCACCATCCGAACAGACCGGCCACCACGCCGAGGACGACATCTTCACTGCGGATCCATGACGACAGCAGCGCCTGCAACCGCCGGGGCATCGTCATGGCCGCGACACTAGACATTCGCCTCGATCGTCCACTGCAACACGTGAAATCCGCCGAGACCCGCCCGGTCCGTGAGAGCCTCGGCTTCGCGCACCCTGCTGCGCATGCGCAATGCCGCAACGTTCGGGTTGTGTGCCGCGGCATCCCACGCCCGCCGACCCTCGGCGACGAGTTCGTCGATTCCCCAGGTGTGCAGGAAATCTGCTTGGCTGACGACGCTCATCCCCGGCACGGCAACGGCGAGTTGATCGAGTGCCACCTGTGTGGTGACGTCCTGCTCACCCGGCGCAACGAGGTAGTGGCGGCCACGACCATGGCGTTGGTACGTACGCAACCACTCCCGCCACGGCATGGCGGCGAGCTCGGCAGTCGTGTCGGTGCAGTAGTCGAAGAACAACATCCGACCCGGGTTGACCATCGACGCGCACCGATCGACCAACTCCGCTGCCGCAGTTTGCAGGGGGATTCGGGCGCCGTGCGGGGCCGACTCCGGCAACCCGATCACGTCGGGCGCGCAGGATCGGAGCACTTCGACGCATTGACCGGCGACGAGATCCACGTACGACTCTTTCCAGCCGCCGTCATTGACGAGCAAACGGAACGGAACGTTGTCGAGAACCTCGTTGCCGATCACGACATGTGCCCGCTCCGCCGGAATGTCGGATCGCGACTCCACCTCGGGTGGATGCATCGATTGCTGGGCATGCGACTTCTCAACGGCGCACCAGCGCAGAACTCCGACGAACGGCTCGCCACTGGCGAGTACCGAACGCGCCAAGGTCCCCGGCCCGGCACCGATCTCGACGACGACGAACGGCACGGGTCGTCCCGCTTCGTTCCACCAGGACTGCAACGCCCGGGCGAGCACCGTTCCGAACAACGGCCCAACTTCCGGTGACGTGAGGAAATCCCCGTCACGACCGGCACGGCCACCACCCGAGTAAAAGCCGTTCTCGCCGTACAACGCAATGTCGAGATACTCGTCGAATCGCAGTGGTCCGCCGGCGCGTTCAATCGCGCGGCGAATGTCGTCAGCCGCCGAAGGCACCGGCGATGTCGGCGAGATCGGCGAACCGCAGCACGGTGGTTGGAAGGACGCCGAGAACGACGGTCACCACGCTCGTCACGACGAGCGCAAATCCGATCGAGGGCGGTGTGCGCACCGGCGACGTGTCGCCGAAACGTGCGGGATGCATCCAGATTTCGCGCATGAGATTGCCGTAGTAACCGAATGCGATCACCGAGTTCACTGCACCGATTGCGGCAAGAACGTACGCCCAGGTACCGCCGTCACTGAGCAACGCCTGGAAGGCGGCAAATTTGGCTATCCATCCACCGAGGGGAGGAATTCCGGCCAGGGACGCGAGAAAGATCGTCATCGCGACACCCATCGCCGGTGCGTAGGAGAAGAGCCCGCCGAAACTCGCCACCTCACCGCTCGGATCCTTGCGACCCAGGGCAATGATGACACCGAACACGCCGAGGTTCGTGGCGGCGTAGACGATGAGATAAACGACAACGGCTCGCAGGGCACTCTCCCCCGCTGCTCCTCCCGCCACGGCCAGCGGCATGAGGATGAACCCGCCCTGGCTGATCGACGAATAGGCGATCATGCGCACGACGTTCGTCTGACGCAACGCGAGCACATTGCCCACGGTCATTGATGCAGCCGCGAGAACCCACATCAACGGCTCCCACACGTCCGACAGGTCGGGGAACGCCGTGAGCAACAACACGACCAGCGCCACGAATCCCGCTGCCTTGCTGGCCACGCTGAGGAATGCAGTCACGGGAGCGGGAGCGCCCTGGTACGTGTCAGGAGCCCACGTGTGGAACGGCACCGCCGACACCTTGAACGCAAACCCGACGACGACGAAGATCACTGCCAGCGCAAAAATGGCGTCGGCTTCCTTCGCCGACGCCGCAATCTCGGTGAGCAACGTGCTGTTCGAGAGGCCGTACAGCAACGACATTCCGTACAACATCACTGCCGACGCAAAAACTCCGAGCAGGAAGTACTTCACACCGGCCTCGTTGCTGCGCAAGTCGCGCTTGCGCCACGTTGCAAGCATGTAGGCCGGGATCGAAAGGAATTCGAGGGCAACGAAGATGCTGACGAGATCCCGGGCCGACGCCATCATGACCATGCCGAGGATGCTCGTCAGCATGAGGAACCAGAACTCACCGCGCCAGTAATCGCCCTCTTCGATCTCCGTCGTGGACAACAGGATGACGACGTACCCGGCGAGCAGGAACAATCCCTTGAGGACGAGACTGAATTCGTCAATGACGTAGCGGCCGTCGAACATCGTTCGCGTCGCTGCCTCGTGCAACCCGAGTGTCAGTACCGGGACGACGGCGGCCAACAGGGTGAACCCGGAGAGTACCGATAGCAGCCACTTGTTGCGCTCCGCCAAGAAGAGATCGGCCAGAAGGACGATGCAAATCCCTGCGGCAAGGATGATTTCCGGCGCCAGCGCGTGGTAGTCGATGCGCGGCGCCGTCCATGCGGCAGCGAGAAGTGCAGTCATTGTCGGCTCAGCCCCCGAAGGCGCGCAACGCACCCTCTACGGCAGGGTCGATGACGGAGAACAGGAGATTGGGTACGACTCCGAAGAGCACGATCGCAACGAGCAACGGCGTCCATGCCAACCATTCGTACGTGTTCACGTCGTGGAGATCTTCGTCGTGCTGATCGGCTCCGTGCCCGGACCTGGCGTTGCCGAATGCGGTGCGCTGGTAGAGCCACAGCAGGTACGCCGCGGCAAACACGGTTCCGATCGCAGCGATGACCATGTAGGTGCGGAACAGACCCACGTTCAGCCCGGCAGCTGGTTGGTACGCAGCGAGAATCGCCGGGAACTCACCCCAGAACCCGGCGAGACCCGGCAAACCGAGTGAAGCCATGGCACACATGCCGAGAATCCAACCGAGACGCGGCACCTGCGTGAGCATTCCGCCGAGTTTGGAAATTTCGAGAGTGTGGTAGCGCTCCTTCACGCTTCCCGCGACGAAGAAGAGCATTCCGGTGATGAGTCCGTGCGCAACCATTCCGAACACCGCCGCGTTCACTCCGAACGGTGTGAGAGTCGAGATTCCGAGCATCACGAATCCCATGTGCGCAACGGACGAAAACGCGATCAATCGCTTCATGTCGGTTTGCGCAAGGCAGCCCAGCGCACCGTAAATGATTCCTATCACGGCAAGGCCGCCGATCCACGGAGCCCAGGCCCGTGCGGCGTCCGGAAGCATCGGAATCGCAATGCGCACGAAACCGTACGTGCCCAGTTTCAACAGAATCGCAGCAAGGATGACCGATCCCTGCGTCGGCGCCTGGGTGTGTGCATCGGGCAACCATGTGTGGAACGGGAACATCGGGACCTTCACCGCGAAACCGATGAACATTCCGGCGAAGATCCAGAGTTGGGCGGTACGACCCAACTCGGCTCCGTTCTCCACGAGATACGGAATCGAGAAGCTCTCCGCCCCCGTCGCGAAGAACACTGCAAGGAATGCGACGAGCATGAGCGCCGAGCCGAACATCGTGTACAGAAAGAACTTCAACGAGGCGTACTGCCGTTGCTCTCCGCCCCATACGCCGATCATGAAGTACATCGGCAGGAGAACCACCTCGAAGAACACGAAGAACAGCACGAGATCCCGGGCGATGAAGGTTCCGGCCATTCCCACTTGCAAAATGAGCATGAGAATGAAGAACGCCTTCGGATTTCCCGGATTCGGTACGTGGTCGAGGCTGTAGATGACGACGAGAAGCGTGACCACCATGCTGAGGAAATACAGCGGCAAACTGATGCCGTCGAGACCGATGAAGTAACTGCTCTTGATCAGCGGAATCCATTCGGCCTCGGCAACGAACTGCATCGTCCCCGACTTCGAGTAGTCGAATCGCAGGAGCGTGACGACTCCGACGACGACGGTGGCAACCGATGTCGCGAGCGCCACGAACTTGATCGCGGCCTCCTGAGACCGCGGCACGACGACGAGAATGAGAGCGCCGAGCAGCGGCAGGAACGTGCCGACGCTCAGCAGCCAGTTGTCGTTGGTCAGCATGTCCATTGTTTCGTAGCTCCCGTGTTGTGATCAGCTGTAGATGAGGATGAAGACGAGCGCCGCAACGGCAGCGGCTCCGAACAGAAGTGCGCCGTACATGTTGACACGACCCGATTGCACCGGTTGCAGCGCACCGCCGGCGGACGACACGACCTCACCCGACGCGTTGACTGCACCGTCAACGAGGCGCTGGTCGACTCGGCGGTACACCACACCCGAGATCGCACGAACGGCCGCGGTCACCGAGTGCAAAATGCCGTCGAGTACGCGCAGGTGGAACCAATTCGCCGCGCGAGCCACCGGACCGGCGATGGTTCGCACGATGATCCGTTCGTACAGTGCGTCGAGGTAGTACCTGTTTGCGAGCAGGTCGTAACCGGCCTTGGCGAGACGGTTCCGCGACGTCAAGCCGACCAACCTCGGGTCTTTCTTTCCGTAGTACCGCGTGCTCAGGAACCAACTGGCGGCAATTCCGGCGAACACGATTGCCAAGGACAACAGCGCTTTCGACCACTTGAACTTTGCATGGTTGACCTGCGGTGCGTAACAGACACCTTTTTCCGGTGCGGTCACGCCGCACGGAGAATCGGAGTAGCCGGCCGCGGTCAACGGAGCGAATGCGGCACCCGGACCACCCGGGGCGACGACTTCAACGACCACTGCGCGCGGTTCCACCCATTTCTTCATGTACTCCCACGACTCGCCGAACGGCGTCGCGTTGAACAAGCCGGAGAACACTGCAAGCACCGACAAAACGACGAGCGGGATCGTGATCAACGCACCCGATTCGTGCGGTGTGGCATGACCATCATGGCTGTGATCGTCATGGCTGTGATCATCATGGCTGTGATCATCATGGCTGTGATCATCATGGTGTCCGTGCGCGGTGGCGTGGTCGTGCACACCGTCATGTGCGCCGTCGTGGCTGTCGTGTTCCCCGGCTGCCGCACCACGCGGCTCACCGAAGAACGTGAGATACGTCGCCCGTGTCATGTATGCCGCGGTGAGGAATGCGCCGGCAAGTCCCACCCACATGAACAGCGTGTAACCGTTGTTGCCGACGTTGTCGATGATCTCGTCCTTGGAGAAGAAGCCGGAGAAGGGAAAGACGCCGCACAATGCGAGCGTCGAGACGGTCCATGCCCCGAACGTCACCGGCATGTACTTGCGCAACCCGCCCATGTCCTTCTTCATGTCGAAGGAATGGTGCGAAGCGCTGTGACTGATCGATCCCGCGCTGAGGAACAGACACGCCTTGAAGAATGCGTGCGTGAAGATGTGGAACACGGCGGGCAACCACGCACCCGCACCGAGCCCGAGCATCATGTAGCCCAACTGGCTCACGGTGCTGTACGCGAGCACACGCTTGATGTCGCTCTGCACGAATGCGAGCGCAGCGGCAATGACGATCGTGATCGCCCCGATGATCATGATGACGTTGGATCCGGGCCCGAGTATGTCGAGACCGGTGAAGAACACGGGGTACAGACGCGCCACCAGGAAGACACCGGCCACGACCATCGTTGACGAGTGCAGGAGCGAACTCACCGGTGTCGGACCCGCCATCGCGTCGGGCAACCACGTGTGCAACGGGAACTGACCGCTCTTGCCGATCGCCGCGATGAACAGTGCCACCGATGCAACCGCGATAACGGCAGCATTGGGTTCCCCCGAGAGCGCCCACGCGGAGATGCCGCGAATGGAGAAGCCGGAGAGACCGAGGTTTTCCCTCGTCCACGAATCGGCGGAGAAGAACAGCATCGCGATACCGACGAGCAAGCCGACGTCACCGGTGCGCACGGTGAAGAAGGCCTTGAGTGCGGCACGACTGTTCGCTGCCTCCTCCCACCAATGACCGATGAGCATGAACGAACACAAGCCCATGATTTCCCACCCGAGCAGGAACAGGATCATGTCCTCGGCGACGACCATCGCCAACATTCCCGCGGAGAACAAAGTCAGCGCGGCGAAGAAATGCGTATAGCGGCGGTCACCACGCAAATATTCGAGCGAGTAGATCTGCACGAGCGTCGAGATGAAGGCGACGACGACGAGCACGACAACCGACAAGCCGTCGACGTGCTGTCCGATGGTGAACTCGAACCCGCCGATCTGCCACCACGTCCAGGTGCGTACCACGGGTTCGACGAACTGCTCCTCCGCTGCGCCGTTGACGCGCGCGATCCACTGAACGCCCGCACCGAGTGCAAGAACGAGACTCGAAAACATCGAGAGCACGCCGATTTCGCTGCCCTTACCCGGCAAGCGGCGACCGAAAAGGATGATGACGAAGAAACCGATCGTCGGAACGACCGGCAACAACCACGCGTTGCGGAGGAACCAGCCGCTGGAAAGGGTCGAGAAGGCGTCGGCTGCCAGGGTCGCGGTCATCGTCATCCCTTCAACTCGCTGAGTTCATCCAGGGCGATCGAGCGACGATTCCGGTACACGAGCAACACAAGACCGAGTCCGACGCCGACTTCGGCGGCAGCCACGGCGATGATGTACAGCGCAAACGTGTGGCCATCGCTCGAACCGTTTCGCAAAGCGAAAGCCAGCAGATTGATATTCACTGCATTCAGGATGAGCTCGATCGACATCAGTACGAGCACCGCGTTCTTGCGGGCAATGACGCCGTACACGCCGATGCAAAACAGCGCGGCACCGAGAATGAGGAACTGATTGACGAGCATCGCTACTCCTTGCGGGCCAGGACGATGGCCCCGATGATCGCCGCGAGGAGAACGAACGACAGACCCCAGAACGGCAGCAGATACGGACCGAAGATCTGGTCGGAGATGTCCTGAATGCCCACGAGCGTGGCGTCGTCGGGCATCTCCTCGTCACCGAACGAGTCGACGAGGGCGAGAGCCATGGCCGCAAATACGGCGAGTGCGACGGGAATGCCCACCCATGCGTTTCGGTTGTTGAGGTCGCGTTCGGTTCCGATTCGTGCGCGCGTCAGCATCGTTCCGAACAGGAACAGCACCATGACGGCGCCGACGTAGACGAGGACCTGCGTGACCGCGAGGAACTCCGCCGCCAGCAACACGTACAGCGCCGCGGCACCGCTGAGCACGACAACCAACCACAGCGCTGCATGCACGACGTTGCTCGTCGTCACGACGCGCAAAGCCGCACCGATCATGAGCAGCGCAATCAGGGCAAAACCAATGTTCTGGGCGACCATCACTTCTTCTTCTTGTCCGCGCCGGCGTCGAGTTCCGGTGCCTCGGGGACGGTTTCCATCCACTCCCCGAGCTTGCGCTTGTCGTGGAGGAGCTCGGCGATGCGGGGCTCGGAGTACTCGTATTCGGGGCTCCAGAACAGCGCGTCGAACGGACAGACTTCGACGCAGATGCCGCAATACATGCACAAGGCGTAATCGATGTCGAAGCGGTCGAGCTTGTTCACCTGACGCGGCTTGCCGCCTTCGCGCCGCGGCGGGGCGAGCTCCTTGTGCCCTTCGATGTAGATGCACCAGTCGGGGCAGGACCGCGCGCACAACATGCACGAGGTGC
>JBMTET010000016.1:0-27950 GCA_049433365.1 Ilumatobacteraceae bacterium
CGACGTGGAGGTGCTCACCCGCCCGACGCACCATCACGACCCCTCGCATGGCACCGTGCACGGTGAGCTTGTACCGCCACGACCCGTGGGCAACGATGACACGCACCCCGCCGCGCACCGGTCGTGGATCATCAACGAGGCGCACAACATCGTCGATGGGCCCGGTGGGCACGTCGTGCAATCGCCCCAACTGCACCACGCCGTGCACGACGATGACGACAACGACACACACGACGAAGAGACCACGGCGCGCACCGCGCCCGTGTCTACGATGTTCGCGGTGACTTCCGTCCGCCGCTCCCCGAAAACGTCGGCGTCGTTGCCCGACAGCAGCCGCAACACACCACCGGGCGCCGCCGCACCCGCACTTGCGTTGAGCTTGCAGGAGAGCCGCGCACTCGTGCGACGTCGCGGCCCCGCCTACACCGTTGGCGGCGCAGCTGTCGTCGGCGTGCTTGGTGCCGTGATGCTCGTTGCCCCGCTCGGCATCCTCGGCGTGCTTGGTTACGTGCTCGTCGTTGCTGCGATGCCGCTGCTCAGCATCACCGGGGCACCGCTCGAATCGTCGCTGCCAATGATCGCCGCGGGCGTCGTCGCCAGCTGTGCATTGTGGTGGTTGGTCGGTTGGTGGGCGGCGCGTCGGGCGTGTGCCGCAGCGGTCGTTGGTTGGCGAGAATTCATTCGCGAACTCGTGCCGCTCGTCGTCGGCGTCGTCGTGGGTGCGGGCGGGGCGTTGCTCGTCGCCGCCCTGTCGCTCGGCGTGCTCTGACACCCGCGGTTCACACTCGCGTTGCGACGAGATGAATTGCGACCATGTCAGTCGCCGCCATGTCAATCAATGACGACGAGATCGCGCAATGCGGCGATGCGTGCGGGCCCGATGCCGTTCACCGCATCGAGATCGTCCACCGAACGGTAGGGGC
The DNA here is from genome assembly GCA_049433365.1 of Ilumatobacteraceae bacterium. Classification (GTDB taxonomy): domain Bacteria; phylum Actinomycetota; class Acidimicrobiia; order Acidimicrobiales; family Ilumatobacteraceae; genus F1-60-MAGs027. Next base: position 924 of record JBMTET010000016.1, read on the forward strand.
CGTTGCGGCGGCGATGCTCGACGATCGCCGCAGCGGTCGTCGGCCCGACTCCGGGTAGTGCGTCAAGTTCCTTGGCGCTCGCCACGTTCAGTCGCACGCGACCGTTCACCATCACCGCAGCCGATACGGCAGCGCCGGAATCGTTGTCGGTCAACGCCGGCGCGGGTGACGATGCGCCGGGCAGCTCAGGAATCGGAGCAACGGCAATGCGGTGCGGCACGGTTGTCGATGCACGGCGCCGTTCGCCACGTTGCGGCGCGTACAGCTGCACGGCATCGACGAGCGGTACCGCAAGGTTGATGTGAACGAGATCAGCCGACGGCAATGCCCCACCGGCTGCGTGCAACGCATCGATTCCCCGCGCCCCCGCGGGCAAGGCGTACACACCCGGCGACACCACCGCCCCGACAACGTGCACGTGAACGAGCACCGTTGCCGCGGTGTCGGGCGTTCCGAGTGCACCTGCAACGGCCGCACCGTCGGATCCCGGTACCACCGGTTGAAGCCGATTCGGCGGCATCGACCCCGGCACGACGACGCCATCGCTAAATGGCAGAGCCGTTTCGATCGGTACGGGCGGTACACGCAACAGCCACCACGCGACGAACACCGCGCCCGGCACGGCAAACACGACGACGGCAATGCGGCGTCCGCCGAACCATTGCCACCACCGCGTCAGGGAGCCGCGCCAGTCACGCTCATCGTCCATCGGCAGGGAATGTGTGCGGAGATGTTCGGTTCGTCGGCATTACGACGCAATGCGTGCTGGTGACGGCCCAATGCGCAGTCGCCGGTCGCCGGATACACCGCGCCCATTGGCGCGGTGAGCGTAGTTAGAAGAGTTGCGCGGTGAGTCGGCGGCGGTATTGCGCGGTGCGCGGGTCGCCGGGGCCCATCGTCTCAAGGATGTCGAGGAACTGGCGACGGGCGTCCTCGTCGGTCTTCACGGTGGCGAGCAGCTTCTCGAGGGTGGCGTCGAAGTCGTCGACCGGCGCAAACGCGAGGCGCGCTTCGGCCGCAACCTTGCGCACGCGGTCCGTTTCGGGTACGCGCTGCAGCAGAGCCAATGCTTCGGTGATGTCCGATCGGGCGATGAGTAGTTGCGCGAGCGCAACGACGACGTCTTCGTTTCCCGGCTCCAACTCGAGGGCCTGGCGCAGGCTCGCTTCGTCGCCGGCGGCGAGCAAAGCGGCGACCGCACTCTGTTCGGTGGTCGGCAACAGACCCGCCACCCACTGGCTCACCTGGTGTTCGGGCAACGCCCCGGTGAATCCGTCGACAACCTGGCCGTTGCGCAGCGCGTACACCGCGGGGATCGACTGCACCTGAAAGGCTCGGGCGATCGCCGGGTTGGCATCGACGTCGACCTTGGCGAGCACCACCTTGCCGCCGGTTGCGGCGACCACTTTTTCGATGATCGGACCGAGCGTCTTGCACGGGCCGCACCATGCCGCCCACAGGTCAACGACGACAACGACGCTCTTGGAGCGTTCGATTACGTCGGCCTGGAAGGTCTGGTCGGTGGTGTCGAAGACGACATTCGTCGTGTTCGCATTCGTCAAGTTCGCGTTCGACATGTTCACGCCCTCACGATACCGTTCGGCGTCGCATGCTCGACGGGTTAGTTTGCGTGCGTGACCGACGCACCGTTGGGACTCGACCTCGCGCGCATCACCGCGTGGCTCGCAACGCACGTGCCGACGCTCGCTGCGCCGCTGCAGGCAACACGGTTCGTCGGCGGTCACTCGAACATCACGTACCGCATCGGCGATGCAGCGGCGCGAGCCGTGGTGCTGCGCCGGCCGCCCGTCAGCCACACGTTGTCGAGTGCGCATGACGTGTTGCGCGAGCACCGCATCATGTCGGCACTCGCCGACACTGCGGTGCCGGTGCCGAAGATGCTCGCGGCGTGCACCGACACCGACGTCATCGGTGCGCCGTTCTTCGTCATGGACGACGTTGCCGGTCATGTCGTGCGCGACATCGACACGGCATCCACCGCGCTGTCCCCGAGTGCCCGACGCCGCGCCGGGGACTCACTTGTCGACACTCTCGTCGCACTGCACGGCGTCGACATTGACGCGGTCGGCTTGGGCGATCTAGCCAAGCGCGAGAACTACATCGCCCGCCAACTCAAACGCTGGCACGGGCAGATCACCGAGCAACGCACCCGCGACCTGCCCTTGCTCGACGATGTGCATGCCCGGCTCGCCGCACGCATCCCCGAGCAACGCGGCGCGGCGATCGTGCACGGCGACTACCGCATCGACAACTGCATCCTGCGCGACGACGGAACGGTGGCGGCGGTACTCGACTGGGAGTTGTGCACGCTCGGTGATCCGCTCGCCGACGTCGGCATCATGCTCGCTTATTACACGGGCCCGAATGACGAACCGTCACCGTGGCAGTCGCAGCCGTCGCGCGCACCGGGGTTTCCCGCACGGCACGAGCTTGCCGCACGGTACGGCGAGCGATCGGGGCGCGACGTGTCGCACATCGACTTCTACGTCGCGTTCGCCTATTGGAAGGTGGCGTGCATCATCGAGGGCGTGTATGCGCGGTACGTCGGTGGCGCGTTGGGATCACGCAGCGACGACGAAATCGCGCCGTTCGTCACACAAGTGGATGCGGCGCTGCGCGCGGCAGACGAGACGCTCGCGCGCCTACACTGACGCCAACCGTCATGAACGCGCCGTACGAACTGCACTCCTCGTACACCGAGTTGCCGAAGCTCGAGTCGCCCGTTCTCGTCGTGATGATGACCGGCTGGATCGACGCCGGCAGTGCCGCCGCCAATGCCATGGCGCACCTTGCCGAGGTCACCTCGGCCACGACGCTGCTCACCTTCGATGCCGACGAGTTCATCGACTTCCGCGCCCGCCGGCCGTTGATGGAGTTGCGCGACGGTGTGTCGACGCGCCTGGTGTGGGCGGCCCCGGAGATGATGCGCGGCCGCGACGCCAACGGGCGCGACGTGTTGCTACTCACCGGCACCGAACCCGACTCACGGTGGAACGCCTTTTCCAAATGCGTCGGCGATCTTGCCGTGCAGATGGGCGTGCGCCAGATGTTCGGACTCGGCGCGTATCCCTTCGCCCTGCCCCACACTCGCGCCGTGAACATCTCCGTCACCACGCCGTCGTCGGAGTGGATCGCGAACATGCCGTACCTGCGCAGCTCGGTCGACGTTCCCGCCGGCGTCGCCGCTGTGCTCGAACACGTGCTTGCCGGGCGCGGTATCGCCAGCGTCGGCTTGTGGGCCCAGGTGCCGCATTACGCCACGACGATGCCGTACCCCGCCGCCAGTGCGGCGCTGCTCAGCGCACTCCGCGACTCGTCGGGGCTTGCCATCGACGTGAAGTCACTCGACGCCGAAGCGGTGCGACACCGTGAACGACTCGACCAGCTGGTCGCGGCGAATCCCGAGCACCAAGCGATGCTCGAGCAGCTGCAGGCAGCATTCGATGCCGCACACGCCGCCGGCACCGAACCCGCGCGCATCCCCTCGGGCGACGAGCTCGCCGCCCAGTTCGAACAGTTCCTGCGCGAGCAGGGACCGAACTAGACGCGTCGATTCACTCGCACTTGCGGCGAGGCCCAGCGGCCGACGATGCGGCGGCGATTCACGAGGACCTCCCGTGGGACGTACGGTGATCCTTCAGATCGCTGCTAACACCTCGCTAACGGCGGGATACCTTCGCTTGCTCGAGGGACAGCACCGCAGCCTCGACCGGACCGTACGCACACGTTAACGGCGTGGCGGTGAGATGCCGATACGGAGCGAGCCGCTCAATCAACGGATCAATCCACTCAACGGCCGCAACCCGCGCGACGACGTCGGCGGCGATCGTCGTTGCGGCGAGCCAAGTGAAATCCTCGACGACTGAGTCGATTCCTAGGTCTACTTCGGCGTGGGCTGCATCGGGATCGTGGTCGACGAGAGTGGCCGCGTGCAGGGCGCGCCACGCCCCCACCGTCGGTTGACGCTCGACGAGCGCGGCAAACGTCGGCTGCAGCTCGGCGAGTCGACCCTGCTGACGACGAATACTGAACACTTGCGACATCCACACGGCCCATGCCCGTTCGGGAGATACCGCGGCGAGCAGCTCGTACGCCTCGCGCGACAATTCCTCGGCCGCCACGAGTTCACCGCGCAGCATCATCACCGCAGCCAAGGCGTACCGCTGCTCCCAGCGCGCCCCGACCGTGCCGATGCGCTCGACGAGAACGTCCATTGCCCGTTGGTGTTCCTCGACGGCGGTGACGTTGCCGCGCATCATCGCATTGGCCCAGTGCTGGTGATGCGCACTGAACAACGCCGACACGTCACCACGGTCGTGGGCAAGTTGCTGCAGTTCAATGGCCGTTGCCTCGCGGCGCTCGAGGTCACGCGGGTGGCCGAAGGTCATGTACGCATACGGCAAGATACGCAGACGAATCGCCGGGTCGCGCACCAACGCCAGGGCACGCTCGAAGTCGCGGTACGACTCGGCCGGGTCGGCGAACAGCGACTGCGTGAGTGTGGTGGCAGCCGCGATGAGCCCGCCGTTTTCGGTGTCGCCCAGTACCGCCATGGCGCGCCGTGCGTAACGCATCGCGCGTTGCTGCTCGGGCCCGAGTTGGCTCGTACCACCGAACTGCAGCAGCGCGTACATCGCCTCGGTGATAATGCCGTGGTCGCCGAGGCGCAACGATTCCTCGGCACAAGCGAGCAAATCGGCGACGTGTTCGGGGGCGCCGACGAGTCGAGCCGAGTCACCACTGCGGATCCTGGCCCGCAGGGACCGCACGGCATCGTGCGGCAAGTGATCCACGGCGATTCGTCGCGCCCGGTCGTACCACTCACGAGCATCGTCGTGCAGGCCGCGTTGCGACACTTCGTCACCGGCAGCCATGCAGTCGTCCCATGCCGCCTGCGGGTCGAGCGCGGCTGCGCGCATCGCATGGCCGGCATACGCAAGGATCGGCAGCCCGAGCCGCCGCGCGGTCACCGCGACCGCGCAGTGAATGTCGTCGCGCATCGCAACCGGAAGACGGGCCGCACTCACACGCGCGACGGCTTCATGGCGAAAGCGATACACCTCCTCGCCGTCGGCGATCAACAGACCACTTGCCAAGGCACCACGCACTCCGGCCGGAGACGTGAGATCGCCCAGCACCGCCAACGATCCGCGCGCGCCGATGACGGCTGCGACGTCGATTGCACGGCGCACGGCCGAACCGTGCGGGGCGATGAGTCGCTCAACGATGTGAGTGAGGGCATCGGTGACGTTCAGCCGCTGATCGGTTCGTGCCGGAGCGTCGCCGATGCGGTCGTACTCGGCGAGCAACTGCCCAACGAGTAGCGGATTCCCCCCGGCCATGTCGACGATGTAGTCGTCGAGATGCGGCACGGAGCGCCCCCCGACGACATTGGCTTCGAACACGATGCGACGCACGACATCGTCGGTGAGCGGCTCGAGAACCTCGCTACGAAACACGGCAAGCGGGGCGGGAACGCCGTCGGCGAGATGAGTGGTGGCAATGACGACGACACCCGGCGCTCGCGAGCATCGCTCGAGTGCACCCAGGGCGCTGGGCCCCGCCCGGTGCACGTCGTCGACGAGCAGCACCACCGGCGCATCACGCGCCTCGTCGGCGATCGTGTCGACGAATCGCGACACGATGTCACGATCACTCACGGCTACGGTCACGCCGAGTTCGTCGAGGATGTCGTCGAGCAGCGCACCCGCCGACGGTGCGTTGTCCTCGACTCCGGCGAGAACGACACGCATACCGCGACGGCGCAACACGCGACGCACCTCACCGAGTACGGTGCTGCGACCGCTGCCGTCCTCGCCGATGATCACCACCGACGCGCCGGCATCGACGTGGGTCATCAGCCGGGCAACGACATCACCACGACCCTGCACGTGGAGCGTGGGCTGCTGCATGACCTGCACGGGGTCGCGCAACAATTCGCGCTCCACCTCACGTAACGGCTCCCCCGGCACGACACCGAGCGTGGTGCGCAAGTGGTGCTTTGCGCGCGACACCGCACCGAGCGCATCGCCGCGGCGACCCGCTTTGTGCAGTGCACGTGCCAGCACCGCCCAGCGCGACTCATCGAGCGGCGTGTCGGCGACCAGTCGTTCCGCTTCGGCGACAGCCCGGGTGAGATCACCGGTTGCCAGTGCCAACTCGACGCGCAACGTGTCGGCGCGCTGGTACAGCGCAGTCAGTCGCGCGAGCGCTCCCGCGGCCGCCGGAGTGTCGGCGATGTCGACGAAGGGCGTACCGCGCCACATGGCGCGCGCCGCGTCGAGCAGGTCGATGGCCTGTCGTGGGTCGCTCGTCGCGCAACTCGCGGCTCGTTCGACGTGATCGGAGAAGATTTGTGCGTCGCTGCGGCAACCGAGCGCGTACCCCGTGCCCACCGACACCAGAGCATGAGCCGGAAGTGACTGGCGCAGGCGGCTGATGAGGTTGTGCAGTGACGCCCGCGCCGTGGACGGCGGTTGTTCGCCCCACACCGCATCGACGAGGGCGTCGGGTTCCCACACCCGTCCGGGCTCGACGGCAAGCGCCGCCACGATCCGCCGCTGCAGCGGCGAACATCGCACCTCGCCACCGTCGGGCCACTCGTGCATCGTCGCCTCGCCGAGGCAACGGGCGACCCATTCCCGACCCACGAGTGCCATTGGTCGAGTGTTCCCAACGAATACGTCGCTGTCAAGATGCGATGCCGCGAAATCCGCTCAACCACGCATGCACGTTGCGCCCGAGGGCGTCAACGTCGTAGCCGCCCTCCTGCACGATGACCGTCGGCAGACCGAGTCGTGCGACGACGGCACCGCAGGCGGCGAACCCTTCGGTGGTGAGGGCGAGATCGGCAATCGGATCGGTGACGAACGTGTCGAGGCCGAGCGACACGACGAGTGCGTCGGGTGCAAAAGCGGCGACCTGTGCACACGCCCGATCGAGGGCGGCGAGGTACGCGTCGTCATCGGTACGTGCAGCCAGGGGCACGTTGTGCGTGGTTCCCCGACCCGCACCGGTGCCCGTTTCGTCGGCGAAACCCGTGTAGTACGGGTAGGCGCGTGCGGGGTCGCCGTGCAACGACACGTACTGCACGTCGGGGCTGTCGTAGAAGATCTCCTGCGTGCCGTTGCCGTGGTGGTAGTCGACGTCGAGCACCGTCACCTTCGTCATGCCCGCGGCTTGCAGGTGCCGAGCGGCGATGGCCGCGTTGTTGAAGAAGCAGTATCCACCGTACAACGACGACGTCGCATGATGACCCGGCGGGCGACAAATGGCGTATGCCGACCGCTGCCCCGCCACGACGAGATCGGTCGCGGTGAGTACCGCATCGACTGCCGCACGCGCGGCGCGGTACGTTCCCTGCGTCAGCGGAGTCGTCGTTTCGAAACACCACCAACCGCGCCCCGGGTTGACCGCCAGCGGGGGCTGTGCGCGCGGATGATCACGACGCATCGAAGGTCGGTAGAAGATGTCGGGCACGACTTCGCGCACGACGGCCACTTCGTGCTGATATCGCTCCCACGCGGATTCGAGAAACGACACCAGGCCCGCGTCGTGCACGGCAGTGACCGGTGCGACTCCGAACTCGCGCGGCGCGACGAACGAGAAGGCCGGATCGGCGGCGAGTGTTTCGCGAATGATCTCGGCGCGACGAACGTTCTCGCGCGGCGAGTGCGCAGAGGATGATTCGAGCTCGACCGACGGGTCGTGCATGGCGTGCAGTGGTGAGTACACCACGTGCATCGTCGCTACCTCAGTCGAAGTTCGGGGCCGCGCGCAACGAGCGCTTCAGTTCGGCGAGACCCGACGTGAGGGCCAGCGTCTCGACGGCATCCCACAGCTTCAGTGCCTGCTCACCCTTGGGAATCGACGAGATGACCGGACCGAAGAAGGCCGCCTGCTCCACCGAGCGGGGGCGGAAGATGAGAATCGGCGTGCCGACGTCCTTGCCGGTGGCCGTGAGCGCAGTGTCGGTTTCGTGGCGGATGACTTCGTCGTGCAGCGAATCATCGGCGGCATTCGCCCAAGCGGGATCCAAACCTGCGTCACCAAGAACCGAACGCACGAAACCCTTCGGATCGGCGTAGAACTCGTCGGCACGATTTTGACGATGGATCGCGTTGCCGAGCGCCGTGTACACGTCGCTCACGGCCTGGTTGCCCGCCGCAGTGCGTCCGGCGCTGGCGACGCGCAGCATCTTCAGACCCGCCATGTGGGCGTCGGCCCACGCCTTCGAACCCTCGTCGTATCCGCGGGCCTCGTTGATCATGCGCAACGAGATGAACTTCCACGACACGTCGTAGTCACGCTGCCTTTGCACCTCGACCACCCATCGCGACGTGATGTACGCCCACGGGCACACGGGGTCGAAGTGGAAATGAAGGTCGGCCATCGTTACACCCGCTCGATTTCCTTGAGATCGTAGGTCTCGATGAGGTCACCCTGCTTCAGGTCCTGGAAGTCGGTGAGCGAGATACCACATTCGAATCCCTCGCGTACTTCCTTGACGTCGTCCTTGAAGCGGCGCAACGTGTTGATCGCGCCCTTCCAAATGATGACGCCGTCGCGCAGGAAGCGCACCTTCGAGCCGCGCGTGACCACACCCGAGCGCACGAAGCAACCGGCCACGGCACCGACCTTCGGCGCACGGAACAGTTCGCGCACTTCGGCTTCACCGGTGACGACCTCTTCGAACTCGGGTGCAAGCAGACCCTTCATCGCCTTGTCGATGTCTTCGATCAACTTGTAGATGATTTCGTACGTGCGGATCTCGACGTTGTCGGCCTCGGCGGCGTCGCGCACCTTGCGGTCGGGACGCACGTTGAATCCGATGATCGTGGCGTTCGTTGCGGCCGCGAGCGAGATGTCGTTTTCGGTGATCGCACCGACACCGCGGTGGACGAACGCCGGCTTGACCTCGTCACGCTCCAACTTGCGCAGGCTCTCGGTGACCGCTTCGAGCGAACCTTGCACGTCGGCCTTGATGATGAGGTTGAGTCGCGCGACTTCGCCGGCCTGAATCTGGCTGAAGATGTCTTCGAGCTTCACGCCGCGTTGCACGCGGGCGTCGGCGCGCTGACTGAGCAGGCGTTGCCGCTGCTCGCGCGATTCGGCGACAGTACGCGCCGTGCGGTCATCGGGGGCAACGCGGAACTCGTCACCGGCGTTGGGTACCGCCGACAAACCGAGCACCTGCACCGGCGAGGACGGCCCCACGGACTTCACCTGTTCGCCGCGATCGTTGATGAGTGCGCGGACGCGGCCCCATGCGGCACCGGCGACCATCGGATCACCGACGCTCAACGTTCCCTTGTCGACGAGTACCGTGGCGACCGGACCGCGACCGATGTCGAGTTCGGCTTCGAGAACGATTCCCTTGGCACGACCCTCCGGGTTGGCGGTGAGTTCGCTGATTTCGGCAACGACGTTGAGCTGATCGAGCAGGTCATCGATGCCGAGACCCTGTTGGGCCGCCATCTCGACGACGATCGTGTCGCCGCCCCACGCTTCGGGGACGAGTTCCTGTTCGGCAAGCCCGGACATCGTGCGCTGCACGTCGGCATTTTCCTTGTCGATCTTGTTGATCGCCACGATGATCGGCACTTCGGCGGCACGTGCGTGACTGATCGCCTCGATGGTTTGGGGCATCACTCCGTCGTCGGCGGCAACGACGAGCACGACGATGTCGGTGACACTCGCGCCACGGGCTCGCATCTTCGTGAACGCCGCGTGACCCGGGGTGTCGATGAACGTGATGAGTTTTCCGTCTTTCGTCACCTGGTAGGCGCCGATGTGCTGGGTGATGCCACCGGCTTCGCCCGCAACGACGTTGGCCGAGCGGATCTTGTCGAGCAACGTGGTCTTGCCGTGGTCGACGTGTCCCATGATCGTGACGACCGGCGGACGCGGCGCGAGGAGCGTCTCGTCTTCGTCGTCGGAGTCGTCGAAGAGAGCCTGCAACTCCATCTCTTCCTGCTGACCCGGGTCGACCAGGATGAGTTCGGCGCCGACTTCGAGGGCAAACAACTCCATCTGCTCGTCGGCAAGCGACATCGTCGCCGTCACCATCTCGCCGTGTTCGAGCAGGAAGCGCACCACGTCGGCGGCGCCACGGTTCAACTTCGGAGCAAACGTTTGCGCCGACGAGCCGCGTTCGATGACGATCGGACCTTCCGGTACCGGTGCCGAACTCGGCACGTACTTCGTCGGCATCGCGGGGAGCATCTCCTCCATCTCCCGCTGACGCTGGGCACGCGACTTCTTGCGTGCACCGCCACGACGATTACCTCCCGGACCGCGAGCACCGGGGCCGCGGCCCTGCGGACCGCCAATGGCGCGTCCGAGACCCGAACCACGACCACCACCGGGACCCCCGGGTCGCGCACCCGTGCCACCGGGGCGCGGGCCTGCGCCTCCGGGGCGCGGAGTTGTCGAGCGACCAAGCGCCGACGACGAAAAACGTCCCATGCGCGCGGTGGTTCCGGGACGACCCGGGCCTCCGGGGCGGGCGCCGGGTGCAGCACCGGGGTGGCGCGCCGGCGGCGGCGGAATGCGATTGCCGGCACCACCACCGGGCGGTGGCGGAATCGGACGACCGGCGGTGAACGGACGCTGCGGTGTTGCCGCACCGGGTGTTGCGCCGGGCAACGGACGTTGCGGTGGCAGGGGTCGCGACGGTGCGGCGGCACTGCCGGGTCGCGAGGAGATGACGCGCGGTGTCGAGGGAGGCGGAGTCGACGGCGACGTTGCCGAAGTTGTCATCGGACTGCCCGGCTCTGCACTCACCGGTGCAGTTGGGTCGGCAGCGGGTGACGCACTCGCCGCGGCAGCAACCGGGGTGTCAGTCGGTGCGGCAACGGGTGCGACGGGGGCCGCCACGACAGCGGTATCGCCGGCAGATGCATCGCCGGCAGATGCGCCGGCGGTGTCGCTCGCGTCGCGGGGCGGCACCGGATCGGCAGCTTTCGGCGCAGCCTTTTTCGCCGCCGCTTCTTTGGCGGCCGGCTTCTTGGCCGGTGCGCCGTCGGCTGATGCTGCAGCCTTCTTCGCCGGCGCTTTTTTCTTCCTCGGCTCCTCGGGAGGAGCGTCGCGAACGAGTCCACGTTCCTGCGCGTGACGTCGCACGCGGTCGGCCTGTGCCTCGACCATTCCCGATGAGGGCGACGTGGCACCGATGGCCAACTCGGCGCACAGCGCGAGCAGCTCTTTGTTCGTCATGCCAAGTTCCTTGGCAAGAACGGATACGCGGACATTTTTGTTCAACGTGCTCAGCTCCCTGCACTCTCCGACGATTCGACGACTTCGCCAGTGTCGACCTGCGGCTCGACGACTCCTCCGGTGTCGACCTGCGATTCGACGACTTCTCCGTTGTCGACCTGCGGTTCGACAATGCCCGCGGCTTCGCTCTCGCTCTTCACGTCGAGTCGCATACCCACGATTTGGGCGGCCAACTTCGCGTTGATGCCCTGACGACCGATTGCCAACGACAGCTGGAAGTCGGGAACGATGACGTCGGCCTGCGTGCCGTCGTCGCTGATCTTCACGTCGGTGACGCGCGCCGGCGACATCGCATTGATGATCATCTCGCGCTTGTCGTCGCTGTAGTTGATGACGTCGATTTTCTCGCCGCGCAACTCGGTGACGATCTTCTTCACACGATCACCGCGGGCACCGACGCAGGCGCCGATCGGGTCGATCTTCGGATCGGTGGACGCCACCGCGATCTTCGTGCGCTGCCCCGACTCGCGGGCGATTGCCGTGATCTGCACGATCTGATTGGCCACCTCGGGCACCTCGAGTTCGAACAGTCGGTACACGAGACCGGGGTGCGTGCGCGACACGACGATCTGCGGACCGCGGTCGGTGCGGCGCACCTCGACGATGTACACCTTGAACGTCGTGTTGACGTCGCGCATCTCGCTCGGCACCTGTTCGAGGTGCGGCAACAGCGCCTCGGCGCCGCTGATGTCGAGCAGGGTGTAGCGATCCTGGGTGCGCTGAATGCGACCCGACACCATCGTTCCCTCGCTGTTGCGGTACCGGTCGAACTTGCCCTCACGCTCGACTTCACGGATGCGTTGGCTGAGCACCGAGCGGAACGTCGAGGCAGCGATACGACCGAGCTCCTCGCGCTCGGGTGTGTCGTCACGCTCGTTCACCCAGTTGCCGTCTTCGTTGATGTCGTAAGCCGTGAAGGTGATGTCCATCGTGTCGGGGTTGATTCCGACGATGACTTCCTCGGCCGCACCGGGACGCTTCTTGTACGCGGTCGCCAGTGCTTCGACGAGCACCTGCAGCAACGCATCGACCGACAAACCGCGGTCGGCGGCGATCATGCGGATCGCTTCGCCCATTTCTGCGCTTTTCATTTACACGACCTCCCTGTTCTTGTTGCTCGCAGTGCGATCAATGTTCCCTTTGCTCGCGGAACGATCAGTGTTCTTCTTTTTGCCGGTGGCACGATCACCCACCGGCGACGCCTCGGCACCCCACACGAACACGACGCGGGCCCGCTCGACATCCGAATAACGCACCGACTCCTCGGTACCGGTGTCCCCGAGGCACACGACGAAACTCGTGTCGTTGGCGTGAACGAGGGGTCCTTGCAGGCGGCGGCGACCGTTGCGCGCCTCGAGCAGGCGCACGGCCACTGTCTTGCCGACCTCGCGTTGAAAATGCTGCGGCGTGCGCAAGGTGCGCTCGAGGCCGGGACTCGTCACTTCGAGCGTGTATCGACCGGGTAGCGGATCGGAATGGTCGAGTTCACGCGACACGAGTCGGCTGCACACGGCAATGGTGTCGAGCGCAACCCCGGCCGGACCCCCCGCAGGGGTGTCAACGGTGAGGCGCAGCACCCCGGAAACGTGCTCGAGGTCGTAGATCTCGAGTCCGAGGTCGGCAACGATCGGGGCGACGAGGTCGCGCACGCGCCCCAGGGCGCCGTCTGTCGCGCTCATTGCCACCTCCTCGTGTGTCGTCGTTGCGATGTCGTAACCGTCCGTGTCATTGCGTTCGGTCCCGTCAGAACGATCCACCGAGTCAAAAAAAGGCGTGGGTCGAGACCCACGCCTTACCGGACATCGATGGATGATCGTGAAAGGACCCTTCAAGCATAGCGACGGGAACTAGCCTTCTTTTCGCGTGATCCACCGAATGTCGACGCTCTTTGTGCGTACGTTGCGCGAAGATCCCGCCGAAGCCGAGGTGCCCAGCCACCGGCTGTTGGTGCGTGCCGGATACATCCGCCGCGCCGCCCCGGGTGGCTACACGTGGCTCCCGCTCGGCTTGCGCACGTTGCAGCGCATCGAATCGGTCATTCGCGAGGAGATGAACGCGATCGGCGCACAGGAGGTGCACTTCCCCGCCCTGCTGCCGCGCGAGCCGTACGACGCCACGGGGCGCTGGACGGACTACGGCCCGAACCTCTTTCGCCTCGTCGATCGCCGCGGCGTCGACTACCTGCTCGGACCGACCCACGAGGAAATGTTCACGCTGCTCGTGAAGGATCTCTTCAGCAGCCACAAGGACCTGCCCTTGTCGCTGTACCAAATCCAGACGAAGTTCCGCGACGAAGCCCGCCCGCGAGCCGGGTTGTTGCGCGGCCGCGAGTTCGTCATGAAGGACTCCTACAGTTTCGATCTCACCGACGAGGGCCTGCAGCGCAGTTACGACCTCCACCGCGAGGCATACGTGCGGGTGTTCGAACGCCTCGGTTTGCCGTTCGTCATCGTGCGCGCGATGTCCGGCGCGATGGGTGGATCGTCCTCGGAAGAGTTCCTCTTCCCCTGCGAGTCCGGCGAGGACTCCTTCGTGCGGTGCTCGTCGTGCGACTACTCGGCGAACACCGAAGCGGTTCGCATCGGTGCACCCGCACCCCTGGATGCGACCGCTCTCGCCGCCGCAGTCGTGCACGACACGCCGGCCACGCCCACCATCCAGACGCTCGTCGATTTGCTCAACGCACGCGACGACCTGCGCCGCACCGATCGTGCGTGGACCGCGGCCGACACGCTGAAGAACGTCGTCGTCATGGTCGTGCATCCCGACGGTCGGCGCGAACCACTCGCCATCGGCGTGCCGGGTGACCGCGACGTCGACCTCAAGCGTCTCGAAGCAGCCGTGTCACCGGCCGAAATCGACGCCTTTACCGATGCCGACTTTGCCGCCCACCCCGCACTCGTCAAGGGATACATCGGCCCGGCGGTGCTCGGCGCTGATTCGGCCTCGGGTGTGCGGTACCTGCTCGACCCGCGCGTCGTCACCGGCACCGCCTGGGTGACCGGGGCGAACGAACCGGGGCGTCACGTCGTGGGCCTTGCATGCGGACGCGACTTCGTCGGTGACGGTGTCATCGACGTTGCCGACGTGCGCAACGGAGATGCGTGCCCGAATTGCGCACGTGAGCTGCGCATCGAGCGCGGAATCGAGATCGGGCACGTCTTCCAGCTGGGCCGCAAGTACGCCGACGTGCTCGGACTGCGGGTGCTCGACGGCGACGGCAAGCAACGCGTCGTCACCATGGGTTCGTACGGCATCGGCGTGTCACGCGCCGTCGCTGCCATCGCCGAAGCGATGCACGACTCGATCGGCTTGCGCTGGCCGCGCTCGGTCGCCCCGATGGACGTGCACGTCGTCATTGCCGGCAAGCCCGGCGACGAGATCACCGCGGCGGCCGAGAAAATCGCCGCCGACCTGCACGCCCGCGGCATCGAAGTGTTGCTCGACGACCGCGTCGGGGTCTCCCCCGGAGTGAAGTTCAAGGATGCCGAATTGCTCGGCATTCCGAGCATCGTCGTCGTCGGACGCGGTCTCGCCAACGGTGTCGTCGAGGTGCGCGACCGGCTCGCCGGATCGCAAACCGAGGTTCCCGTCGACGGTGTCGTCGACACCGTGGTTGCGGCGGTGCGCGGCTCGTGAGCCTGCACCTGCTGCGCGGCACCGTGCAGCACTACGCCTGGGGTGACACGACGGCGATTCCGCGCTGGATGAACCAACCGACCGACGGGCGGCCGTGGGCCGAGCTGTGGTTCGGCACGCATCGCAACGGTGCAACGACGCTGCGCGACTCCGACGACGCATTGTCATCGATGGCGGGAAACCTGCCGTACCTGGTGAAGCTGCTGGCTGCCGCACAACCGTTGTCGCTGCAAACGCATCCGAGCGCCGAACAGGCGGCCGAAGGATTTTCCCGCGAGACATCGGCCGGCATCGCGCTCGACGACCCTCGGCGCATCTACGTTGACGCGTCACCGAAACCCGAGTTCGTGTACGCACTGGACGAGTTCGAAGCGGTGTGCGGGTTCCTCCCCGCGGATGTCGCAATCGGCGCGTGTCGCTCGGCCGGAGCCGACGCACTTGGCGACCACCTTCAATCGCACGGTCTTGCCGCCACGGTGCGCGACGTCATCGCCGGGTCGCACACCTTCACCGCATCCCGACCGCCGGCACATCTCGCCGCGATTGCACGGCACCATCCCGGTGATCCCTGCACGATCATTGCCCTGCTCATGCACCACGTCACGCTCTCGCCCGGCGACACGCTGTTTCTCGAGTCGGGCAACGTGCACGCCTACCTGCGGGGCACGGCCATCGAGGTGATGTCGTCGTCGGACAACGTCGTGCGCGCCGCGTTCACCTCCAAACACGTCGACGTCGACGAGTTCCTTCGGGTCGGCACGCTCGCACCCACCGCACCGGTGCGCCCCGTCGCCGAACAGCGCAGCAATCCCGCTGCGCTGACGTACCGCATCGCCGAGGCTCCGTTCGTCATCGACGTCGTCGGCGTTGCCGGGGAAACGACGTGGACGGTCCCGCGCGGCGGAGCAATCGTCGTTCCCGCCGTGGGGGCGATCGATTCGCTCCCCCACACCGCGGCGTTCGCCGACGAGGGAGTTGTGCAGTTGCACGGACAGGGCACGGTACTCATCGTGAGCGGCGCATGATTCGACTGCGTCGCACGATCGTCGTGTGCGCCGTCGGCCTCGTGGCGGCGATCACCGCGCTCTCCGGATACGAGTCGGCCCGCCCGGCCGACGCCGCCGCACCACGTGCGTCGGCCGCGCCGACGGCAACGCTGCTCGTGCTCGGCGACAGCCTCACCTGGGGCTCCAACTACTTTGCGAAGCTGCACGCGCGGCTCTCGGCGCAGGGCACGTTCGACATCGTCATCGTCGACGGTTGGTGGTCGCGGCGAATCGGTGGCATCACGTCGACGCGCTATTCCGGGGTGAACACGTTTCGCGCCCTGCGCAAGTCGGGAGTGACTCCCGCCGCGGTCATCGTCGGCTTGGGCACCAACGACGTGCAGTTTCTCGGTCGACCGGCGCAGTACGTCCCGCTCATCGAGAAACTCGTCGCCGAAATCGGGCCCGTGCCCGTGGCTTGGCTGAACGTGCACCGCGTCGAAACGGCGACGACAGCACGACGTTCGCGAATCTTCAACCGCACCCTTGCCGCGGTGGCCGAACGCAACCCGAATCTCAGCGTCGTCGACTGGGCATCACTCGTGTCGGCAACACCGCGACTGATGGCGTTCGACAAGATTCACCTTCAGCCGAGCGGGTACGAAGCACGCACGAGGGTCGTGCTCGACGTCGCGACCGAGCTGTGGAATCGTCACCTCGCTGCGACGGCACCGCCGCCGAGCACCGAGACGAGCCCCGAATCAGTCCCCGAGTCGAGTCCCGACACGAGCACGACGACGGTTCCAGCGAACGGTTAGGAGTCGCCCGACACGGTGCGACGGATTTCGACGATCTTCGTCTGTGCATCGTTGGCGTCGTCACCCTTGGCTTCGAGCAGCATCGATCGGTCGCGCTGCGCCTCGCGTTCGGCACGGGTGGTGTCGGCGCGGGCAATGGCCGCTTCGACTCCGTGTTCGTTGATGAACGTCGCCCACTCGACGAGCGCCTCGACCATCTCGGATTCGGGCACCACCGCGACGTTGCGACCCTTCACGAACAGGTGTCCGCGCTTGTTCCCCGCGGCAATACCGAGGTCGGCCTCGCGCGCCTCGCCGGGACCGTTGACGACGCATCCCATCACCGCGATCTGCAACGGCAGCTGCTTGTCGGCGAATGCGTCCTGCGCGCGTCGGGCAACGTCGATGACGTCGATTTCGGCGCGCCCGCAACTCGGACAGGCAATGAGGTCGACGTTCTTGCGCTCGCGCAAGCCGAGCGACTCGAGTAGTTGGCGTCCGGCACGTGCTTCCTCGACGGGATCGGCCGTGAGGCTGTAACGAATGGTGTCGCCAATTCCCTCGAGCAACAATGTGGCGATACCGGCCGTCGCCTTGATGAGCCCGCCCGGCAACGGTCCTGCCTCGGTGACACCGAGGTGCAGCGGATGGTCGGTGACCTCGCTGAGCATGCGGTACGCCTCGACCATGAGCGGCACGTTCGACGCCTTCACCGAAATTTTGATGAGATCGAAGTCGACTTCCTCGAAGTAACGCATTTCCATCATGGCCGACTCGACCATTGCCGCCGCGGTGAGACCACCGTGTTTTTCGTACAGCGAGGGGTCGAGCGAGCCGCCGTTGACACCGATGCGAATCGGTACGCCGCGGTCGCGCGATTCGCTGGCAACCGCCTTGATGTGTTCGGGTTTGCGGATGTTGCCCGGATTCAGTCGCAACCCGTGCACGCCGGCCTCGAGTGCGGCGAGAGCCATCTTGTACTGGTGGTGGATGTCGGCGATGATCGGAATCGGTGAGCGCGGCACGATTTGGGCAAGGCCCACCGCCGCCTCAGGTTCGTTGCACGTGCAGCGCACGATGTCACAACCGGCCGCAGCGAGCGCATAGATCTGTTGCAGGGTGCCCTCGACATCGGCCGTCTTCGTGATCGTCATCGATTGCACGGTGATCGGTGCGTCACCACCGACGGGAACCTTGCCGACGGAGATCTGGCGCGTCGGTCGTCGTGGCAGGCGTGCGGCGGAAACGGTCATGGCAATCAGCCGAACGGCTGGGTGAGATCAAGGTACAGCCCGGCCACCAGCAAGGTGACGAGCACCGCAATGACCGTGGTGGCGACGGGGGCGAGTTTGGCGACGTCGGCGTGGTACGCCCGTCCGCGGCGCGAGCGCAGACGTTCGTAAATCGCTACTGCCGCATGGCCGCCGTCGAACGGCAACAGTGGCACGAGGTTGAACACGCCGACGAACACGTTCACCGCGGCGAGAAGAATGAGCACACCCTTCCAACCCTCTTCGCGGCCGAGTTCCCCGCCGAGTTGACTCGCCCCGACGACCGTGCTCGGACGCGTCATCGGATCGGCTGTTTCGGCGGTGAGGTTGTTGGCGATGTTCACGGGGTTGACGACACGCAACACGCCACCGATCGACGACCATGCCGTGCTCGCCACGTCACGCACCGCCCACACGGCGGCGTCGGGAATCGACTGGCGCGAGTATGCACGAGAGCTGCTGCCCACGCCGAAAAACGCGACGTCACCAACGTTCCGGTCGGGTGTCGTCCACGGTGCGGCACCCAAGGTGGCGCGCGACTCGAGCAGACCTCCATTGCGCGAGATAACGACGGTGACGGTGTCGCCGGGGCGCCGCGCGCGCACTGCGGCAACGAACTGGTCGGCACTCGTCACCGTGATGCCGTCGAACGACACGATGACGTCGCCGTCGCGCACACCGACGACTTCGGCGGCACTGCCGGGATACGGATCGCCCACGATGCTCAGCGTGCCGACCTCTCCCCAGCGCCCCGCCGTTGCGTAGACACCGGCGAACAGCGCGAGCGCAATGATCGCGTGCATCGACGAGCCGGCGGTGATCACGAGGAACCGTCGCGGGAACGACTTGGTTCGGTAGGCACGGTGCTCTTCGGCGGGCTCGACCGGATCGAGGTTGTTCATGCCGATGATCCGCACGTACGCGCCGAGGGGTAGGGCACGAATGCCGTATTCGACTTCGCCGCGCTGCCACGTTGCAAGGCGCGGCCCGAAACCCATGGAGAACTGGGTGACTTTCATACCCGTCATTCGGGCGGTGACGAAGTGGCCGACCTCGTGGAGAAAAACCGACACGAGCAATCCGAGTACAAAGACGAGTGTCCACGGGTTGTTCGTGCCCAGCCAGACGAGCAATGCAACGACGGTGCCGAGTCCGACGATCGTGCGCGAGCGAGGCACCGGAGTGCCGGCCCCCGAAACGCCCGAGGGGTCGCCACCACCGACGAGTTCGTCACGAACGCGGGAGTAGAACCAGGTCACGCCGAGATCGTACCCGTGGGTGACACACGGGATTCGACGATGCGACGTGCCACACGTCGCGCCGTCGCATCGGCGGCGAGTACGTCGTCGACGTTGCGCAACGGTGCGCCGTCGTGCTGCTCGAGAGTGGCGTCGTTCACCTCGGCGATCGCATGCCACGGCAGGTGCCCGGCAAGAAACGCTTCGACGGCGACCTCGTTGGCTGCGCTCAGCCATGCCGGCGCCGCTCCGCCGATGCGACCCGCTTCGTAGGCCAAGTCGAGACAGCGGAACGTGGCCCGATCGGGTGCCTCGAAGTCGAGGCGCGACAGTTGCGACCAGTCGATGCGTCCGAACGCGACCGGCGCACGGTGCGGATAGCCGAGCGCGTATGCGATCGGCAGGCGCATGTCGGGCAGCGACAACTGCGCGATCGTCGCACCGTCGGTGAACGTCACCATCGAATGCACGATTGACTGCGGGTGCACGACGACGTCGATGCGCTCGAGCGGAATGCCGAACAGCACGTGCGCCTCGATGACCTCGAGCCCCTTGTTCATGAGCGTCGACGAATCGACGGTGATCTTCGGACCCATCGACCACGTCGGATGCGCGAGCGCCATCGACACGTCGACCGAACGCAACTCGGCGGCCGTCTTGCCACGGAAAGGCCCGCCGCTCGCCGTCAACTGGAGCACCGACACCTCGCGCTGTATATCGTGCGACGAGCGCAGACATTGGTGCACGGCGCAATGTTCGCTGTCGACGGGAACGATGTGCGCACCGGGCACTGCACGCAGCGGCTCGACGACCGGACCCGCGGCGATGAGACTCTCTTTGTTCGCCAGTGCCAGACGCTTGCCGCTTCGCAGCGTTTCGACGGTCACCGGCAAACCGGCGAATCCGACGACGGCGTTGAGCACGGCATCGGCATCGGCAACCACCGCCGACAGCTCGCCCACCACCTCGACGTCGGGTAGTGCTGCCGCCACTTCACGGCGCGCCGCTTCGTCGGCGACGGCCACGACCCGCGGTCGGTACTTGCGTGCCTGCTCGACGAGCAACGTCGTGTTGCGCCCGGCGGCGAGAGCGACGACGTCGTAGCGCCCGGGGTCGGCGTCGAGAACCTCGAGTGCCTGGGTACCGATCGATCCCGTCGACCCGGCGATGGCGAGTTTCATCGCACCGCGAGCGTCGCTACGACGACCAGGGTGCGAGCACGACGGTGAGGTAGTACACCGACGGCAACACGAAGAGCAGACCGTCGAAGCGATCGAGTACTCCCCCGTGGCCCTTCAACAACGTGCCGAAATCCTTCACGTCGAGATTGCGCTTCAACATCGACTCGGTGAGATCACCGAGCGGCGCCATGATCGACACGACGATCGCAAACAGCAGTTGCTCGCCGATTCCGTTCCAGGTGGTGCTGTTGAGACCGACGAGAACGACCGCCACGAACGTGCCGATCGTTCCGCCGATGAGACCCTCGACCGTCTTGTTCGGACTGATCCGCTGGCTGAGCGGCGTGCGACCGATGGCCGAACCCACGAAGTAGGCCGCAATGTCGTTGGCCGCCACGGCAACGACGGCGAGAAACAACGTGTCGGTGCCGATGTTGGGCAGTGCCGGTGTGAGCGTGGACATCCGCACGATGAGTGCGGCAAACGAGCCGAGCACGCCGATGTACACGACACCGAGCAGGAGCACGCCGAGATTGGCGATCGGGTTGGCGTCGCCGTCACGGGCACCGAGCAACACGATCGATCCCGCAATGAGTGTGAACGTGATGACGAGCGGCAGCGCGAGATGGGCCACCCAGTACGCCGCGAGCGGTGCGGCGACGCAGGCCACGACACCGACGGCGAGCGGCGGAGTGAGGCTGCGTGACGACACGTGGGTGAAGAACTCGAGTGCCGCAACGGCCAGCACGACGACGACGAGGGCAATCACCGCGGCGGGTCCGACGAAGATCGAGGCGACGAACAGTGCCGCGAGCACGCCACCGACGAGCACAGCAGCGTTCATGTCGCGCGACGCACTCCGCGGTGCGGGTCGCGGCTGCGTACCGGAGTCGCCGCGTGCCGGACGAGCGCGCCGCACCGGGGCGGGTCGGCGCTCGGTGCCGCGTGAGACGTCGCGCGTCGCATCACCGCGCACCGTCGGTCGCGACTGACCGTCGGTGCGGTCTCGTGTCGCTGCCCGCGACTCACGACTGCGACGTTCGGTGTCTCCGGTCGGATCGCTGCCGATGACGATGCGGCCGGTCGGCGACTGGCGACTGACCGGCGGCGGTATGGTCACGACGGGTTGGCGACGCGCACCGCCGGTGAGATCGACCCGGGGTCGCTGCGCGGGCCGACTGTCGTCGTGCGACGGATCGGACTGCAACGAGCGCGGCACCTCGCCCGTCGGTGCATCGGACCAGTGTGGCAGACGCTCGGTGTCGCCGTCGGAGATGCTGATTGCCGGGCCGGTGTCGTCACCGTCGGCGAACTTCACCACCCCGAACTCGTCACCGAAATCGATCGTGTCGTCGCGACGCACCTTGCCGGTCGTGGCGTCGTCGTAATCGTCGTTGCGATCGCTGGGCATCGCTACACCTCCATGAGTTCGTGTTCTTTGCGTTCGAACGCCTTGTCGATGGCGTCCACGCTCTCCTGCGTCATCTTGTCGAGTTCCTTTTCGGCACGCTCGAGATCGTCCTTCGAAATGTCGCCGTCTTTCTCGGCGGTCTCGAGCGACTTGCGGGCGTCACGGCGAATATTGCGCACCGAAACACGCGCATCCTCGGCCATCGACTTCACGACCTTCACGTACTCTTTGCGCCGTTCCTCGGTGAGCATCGGAAAACTCAGGCGAATGACCGCGCCGTCGTTGGTCGGCGTGATCCCGATATCGCTGGCCGACAGGGCCTTTTCGATCGCCGCGATTGCGCCGCGATCGTGGGGCTTGACGATGAGCATGCGGGCCTCGGGCACCTGGAACGACGCCAGTTGCTGCAGCGGCACGGGTGCGCCGTAGTAGTCGACCATCAGTTTTTCGACGAGCCCGGCGTTGGCCCGGCCGGTGCGCACACCGGTGAACTGTCCCTGGACGTGTTCGATCGCCTTGTGCATCTTGTCGATCGCGTCGAGAAGCGTCTCGTCGATCACGCGACCAGCGTACCGATCTCGTCACCGGCGAGGAGCGCCTTGACGTTGCCGCGTTGCAGCAGGTTGAACACGACGATCGGCAGTTTGTTGTCCATGCAGAAGGTGATCGCCGTGGAGTCCATCACTTTCAATCCCTTGTTGATCACTTCGAGATGGGTGAGCTTCGAGTAGCGCGTGGCGTTCTTGTCGGTCTTCGGATCGGCGGTGTAGATCCCGTCGACACCCGAGTGCGTTCCCTTGAGGATGGCCTCGGCCGAGATCTCGGCTGCGCGCAACGCGGCTGCCGTGTCGGTCGTGAAGAACGGGTTTCCCGTGCCGCCGGCGAGGATGACGACGCGACCTTTTTCGAGGTGACGTTCGCAGCGACGACGAATGTACGGTTCGGCCACCTTGGGCATCTCCACCGCGCTCATCACCCGCGAGGTCTGACCGACGCGCTCGAGGGCGTCCTGCAACGCGAGGCCGTTCATCACGGTGGCGATCATGCCCATGTAGTCGGCTTGGGCCTGGTCCATCCCCCGCCCGGTGCCCTTCAGGCCGCGCCAGAAGTTTCCGCCGCCGACGACGATCGCGATGTCGACGCCGAATTCCTGTCGCGCCTCGTGCAACTCCGACGCCACCTGGTGCAGCGTTTCGGTGTCGAGGCCGAAGCCGGTCTTTTCGGCCAGGGCCTCCCCCGACAACTTGAGGACGATGCGTCGCCAACGCGGAATTCGAGTCGCCGAAGTGTGCGAGGCCATGCGACCCACGAGAGTACCCGACACCCCGGGTGGGGGCGGAACTAGCCGATGAAGACTTGTGCGAAGCGCACGATTGACGCCTTGCCGATGACGTCTTTCACCGACTTCTTGTCATCCTTGGCGTACGGCTGCTCGAGCAACACGATGTCCTTGAAAAAACCGTTGAGTCGACCTTCGACGATCTTGGCGATCGCCGCCTCGGGCTTGCCCTCGTTGCGGGTCGCGGTTTCGAGAGTGGCTTTCTCGGCGGCGATGACGTCGGCGGGGACTTCCTCGCGCGTGAGATACGACGGACGGGCGAATGCGACGTGCACCGCAACGTCGTGGGCCAGTTCCTCCGTCGCATCCTTCATCTCGACGACGACGACGTTGACGCCACGACCACCCTGAATGTGAACGTAGGAGTCCATGATGTTGCCGGCGGCGGCTTCGAAACGCACGACCTCACCGAGATCGATGTTTTCCTTGAGCAGGATCTTCAGATCCTCGAGTTGCTGCGAACGCTCTGCCACGGCGGCTTCACCCTTGGTGCGAACGAGATCGGCGAGTGCCTGCGCCTCGGCAACGAACGATTCGCTCGATGCAACGAAGTCGGTCTCGCACTTCAACTTGACGATCGCGGCCTGCGGACAGTCGATCGACAACGCCACGACGCCCTGGTTGCTCTCGCGTTCGGCGCGCTTGGCGCTGGCGGCAAGGCCCTTTTCACGCAGCCATTTCTTCGCCGCCTCGTAATCACCGGCCGACTCTTCGAGTGCCTTCTTGCAGTCCATCATTCCGGCGCCGGTTGCCTGGCGCAGTGCTTGTACGTCCTTTGCGTTCACTGCCATGACGAATCAGTTCCCCTGCCCGGCAATACGCGCGTCACGCTCGGCCTGCTGAGCGGCAGCCTCACGGCGAGCACGCTCCTGCTCGGCGGCGAACACCGCGTTGTCGACGGTGGCAGTGGCCGGGTTCTGCACCTGACCACCCGCCTTCTCGGCGATGAAGCGACCTTCGACGATCGCCTCGGTGATCACACGGGACATCAGCTCGTTGGCGCGGATGGCGTCGTCGTTGCCCGGAATCGGGTACTGGACGAGATCCGGGTTGACGTTGGTGTCGACGACGGCGACGACCGGAATGCCGAGCTTGTTCGCCTCGGTCACGGCGAGATGCTCGGTTTGGGTGTCGAGCACGAAAATCGCGTCGGGGCGACGCGTCATCTGGCGAATGCCCGACAAGTTGCGCTGCAACTTGGCGAGCTCGCGCGACAACAGCAACGCTTCCTTCTTGGGAATGTTCGCCCACTCGCTCGAGTTGCTGAGCCGCTCGAGTTCGACCATCTTCTGCACGCGCTTGGAGATGGTGTCGAAATTGGTGAGCATGCCACCCAGCCAACGCTGGTTGATGTACGGCATGCCGCAGCGCTCGGCGTAGTTGCGGATCGGATCCTGGGCCTGCTTCTTGGTGCCGACGAACAGCACCGTGCCGCCTCCGGCGACGAGCTGACGAACGAATCCGTACGCGGATTCGATGCGCTGCAGGGTCTGCTCGAGATCGATGATGTAAATGCCGTTGCGCTCACCGAAGATGAAGCGCTTCATGCGGGGGTTCCAACGCTGGGTCTGGTGTCCGAAGTGGACGCCTGCTTCCAGCATTTGACGCATCGTCACAATTGCCATGGTGTTGCTCCTTCGTGGTTGTCGTTACGGTTCCGCGCGCCGAAGCGACCACGAGGTGGGAACCGCACAGTGATGTATGGAAGTCGTCAGGCTATCGGGACGCACGCGGCGCCCCACGAGTGCAACCCGCGAGCGTGGTTGCGCTGCAACGCCGCGCCCTCCGGAGCCCGATACGGCAGCCTCCCACCACGGTGCGGGGTCGCGATGGTCGTCGCCGTCGCGCAACGACACGATGAGTCGCTCCCCCGTCGCACCGAGCATTGCGCCGCGGGCAACTGTGTCCCCCGTGCGCACCGACCTGCTGCGCAGTCCCCCGAGCCCGACTCGCACGAACGACGGGTCGTCGGAACGCACGACAACCCAGTGCACCCCGCCAACTTGACCGGAAAAACTCACCGTGCCCGACACCGGCGCCGGCACGGATGTTCCCGCTCGCGACGCCACGACGATTGCCCGCCGACCGGCGCAATACCGGCACGGATCATCGAAGCGGACAACGATGCCATCGTGCACCGCAACAGTGAGGCACAGCGCGCCAACCACGCCGGCGAGCACCATCAGCGGTAGTCGGCGGCCGCCATCTTGGCGCGCATCTGCAGCACCGCTTTGGCGTGGATCTGCGACACGCGGCTCTCGCTCACGTCGAGCACCTCGCCGATTTGCGCCAGCGTGAGGTTGTCCTCGTAATACATGAGGAGCACGCGGCGCTCCTTGTCGGGCAGCGAGGTGATCGCTCGACGCATTGTCGAGCGCAGCTCGTCGGCTTCAACGGCAACGTGCGGTGTCGTTGCGCGGTGAAAGTCACGATCGTCGGCAACGTACGCGTCGGCGGCAACGTGGTCGAGGGGCCCCACCGACGCCGCGGCGACGTCGGTCAACCATCCGTCGAGTTCGTCGGTGCTGATGCTGAGGTGCGCGGCGATTTCGGCGTCGCTCGGACTGCGGCCGTGTTCGCGCTCGAGTTCGGTGATCGCATCTTGAATGCGCCGTGACCGGGCGCGCACCGACCGTGGCACCCAATCGAACGAGCGCAAGCTGTCGAGGATCGCCCCGCGAATGCGCGGCACGGCGAACGTTTCGAACTTCGCACCGTTGGCCGGGTCGAAGCGCTCGATGGCGTCGATGAGACCGAACATGCCGGCACTCACGAGATCGTTCGTATCCACGCGCTTGGGCAGACCGGCACCGACACGACCCGCGACGTACTTGATGAGCGAGGCGTAGTGCACGAGCAGCCACTCGCGCGCCGCAAGATCGCGAGCCGCGATCCAGGCGGTCCACGCCTCGGCAACGGTGAATCGAACGGGTCGTGGATTCATGCCCGCGGATGCGACGCCCGGTAGGCGGTGCGCAAACGTTCCTTGCTTACGTGGGTGTAGCGCTGCGTGGTGGCCACGTTGCCGTGTCCGAGCAGTTCCTGCACGACGCGCAGATCGGCGCCGTTGTCGAGGAGGTGCGTGGCGAACGTGTGCCGCAGGGCATGGGGATGCGTCGGTGCGAGCGAACGGTCGTCGAGGATCCGCCGCACGTCGCGCGAACCGAGTCGTCGCCCGCGCTGGTTGAGGAACAGCGCCGCGACGTCGGCCTTGGTGTCGCCATCGTCGAGGAGTTCGTTGCGCAACGTGCGCCACTTTTTCACGGCGTCGAGCGTGGGAGCACTCACCGGAACGATGCGTTCCTTGGAGCCCTTGCCCATGACTCGCACGGAGCGACGTCGCGTGTCGAGCGAACCGAGATCGAGTGCGCACAACTCGGCCACGCGCAAGCCGCTTCCGTACAGCAGTTCGATCACCGCGTCGTCGCGCGCAATGCGCCACGGCGCGTGCCCCTCGGGTCGCGACTCGAGCAACGCGCGCAACTGATCGCCGGTCAACACGGTGGGCAGACGACCCTTGTCCGACGGCGCTTTCACCCCGACGGTGGGATCGACTTTCATGTGTCCGTTGCGCACCAGCCAACCGAAGTACCGCGCGAGCGCAGCGCGTTTGCGTGCAATGCTGCGCCGCGCCCGGCGCATCGTCGTGAGAAACGAGATGTACGAGCGGATGTGGTCCTTGGTCACCTTGCGCGGATCGCGCACCGATTGGCGCTCCATCCACTCGCCGAACTGTTCGACGTCGCGCCGGTATGCCAGCACCGTGTTGTCGGCACTTGCGGTGAGCGACCGGGCGAAATCGTCGATCTTCCAACCGTCCCGCGCCACGTTCATCACGGTAGTTCGTCATTGCCGCCCCACCCGTTC
>JBMTET010000017.1:0-27217 GCA_049433365.1 Ilumatobacteraceae bacterium
CTGGTGCCGGCGCAGCGGCGGGAGCAGGCGCCGGAGCTGGTGCCGGCGCAGCGGCGGGAGCAGGCGCCGGAGCTGGTGCCGGCGCAGCGGCCGGAGCCGGTGCAGCGGCGGGAGCAGAAGCAGGCGCAGCGGCCGGTGCCGGCGCGGGAGTCGCACCGGCGGATCCGACGACGGCAATGACGGTGCCGACGGCGACGGTGTCGCCCTCCTGCACGCGAATCTCGCTGAGCGTTCCGGCAACGGGCGACGGCACTTCGGTGTCGACTTTGTCAGTCGATACTTCGAACAACGGCTCGTCGGCAGCGACGGTGTCGCCCACTTTCTTGAACCACTTCGTAATCGTTCCCTCTGTCACGGTCTCGCCGAGCTGCGGAAGGGTGACCTCTGCCATGGTTGTCTCCGTCTGGTGTCGTGTGTGAGCGATTGGTGTCTAGGCGTTGATACTGCGTCCGGTGAGAGACAGTACGGTCTCGCCGAAGAGTTCGCTGAGGCTCGGGTGCGGTTGGAGGAACGCGGCGATTTCGTCCACCGTCGCCTCCCAATTCACCGCGAGATATCCGCCGGAAAGCTGTTCGGTCACCCACGGACCCACCATGTGCACACCGAGCACCTGGCCGGCACTGCCGTCGCGATTTTTCTTGGCAATGACCTTCACGAGGCCGTCCGTTTCGCCGAGGATCATCGCCCGCGAATTGGCACGAAACTGGTGCTTGGCAACGACGACGTCGATTCCCCGCGCTTTGGCATCTTCTTCCGACGGACCCGCCCATGCAACTTCCGGGTTGCAGTAGATCGCCCACGGCACACGGTCGTAGTCGACCGGAAAGACGACCTCGTTGCGCATGTGCTTCACGGCGAGAATCGCTTCGGCGTAGGCGACGTGCGCAAGTTGCGCGGTCGCAATGAGGTCACCGACGGCGTACACCCCCGGCTCACCCGTGCGGCCGTACTCGTCAACTATCACGAAGCCGCGCTCATCGACCGACACGTTGGTTCCGACCAAACCGAGTTCGTCGGCGTAGGGACGACGACCCACCGACACGACGACCGCATCAACCTCGAGCGTCTCGCCGTCGCCGAACGACACCGTTGTGCCACCGTCGGCACGGGGCGTATGGCCCGTCACTTTCACCCCTGTTCGGATGTCGATGTTTTTTTTCTTGAACGACTTGACGACCACGTTGGCGACATCGGGGTCGAGTCCGGGGAGGATTTTCGGCAGACCTTCGAGGATCGTCACTGATGCGCCGAGGTCGGCGAAGCACGATGCAAACTCGCAACCAATCGCTCCGCCGCCGATGACGGCGATGCGCTGCGGAATGCGATCGAGCGCGAGAACTTCGTCCGAGGTCATGATCGGTCCGCCCACGGCGAATCCCGGAATTGTGCGCGGTACGGAACCGGCCGCGAGCACGACGTTGCTTCCTACGAGCTGACGAACGGTTTCCTCGGCGGTGCGCACGGAGACGACGTGGCCCGCACCGAGCGCCCCGGACCCGAGCACGTACGTCACCTTCTTGCTCTTGGTCAAACCCGTGAGACCCTTCACCAAGGCACCAACGATTCCCTGTTTGCGGGTTTGTACCCGGGCAAAATCCACGGTTCCGGGGCCGACGTTGATGCCGAAGTCGGCTGCGTGCACGACGTGGCGATTCACCGCCGCACTTTCAAGGAATGCCTTGGCGGGGATGCACCCGCGGTTGAGACACGTGCCGCCGATGGTGTCTTTTTCGACGAGTGCCACCGACATGCCGGCCGAAGCCGCATAGAACGCCGCCGCGTAACCACCCGGGCCACCGCCGACAACGACGAGGTCGAAAGATTCGGGGGCTGCGGATGCGTCAGACACGAGTACCAACGGTAGCGGTTGCGCGGGCTCAGCCTCCCGCCAACCACTGCCCTTGCGCGCCGTCGCGCGAGTAGATGAACGTCGGTGTGCCGTTCGCCACGACGAAGCTGAGCACGCAAGCAACGACGCGGGACTGCGCTACCGATCCACACACCGCGCCGCTCGGCGACGATGCACCGAGCGGGGACGTCAGCGCCCCGTCGGCGAGCATCCGCCAACCCGTCGCGACGTCGAGGTCCGCAGTAGAGGCATCGCTCGCACGCATCTCGACGGTCACCGCCGTGCCCGTTTCGCCACGCGACACGCCAACGACGGCGACTTCAACCCCCGCGACAACGGTTGCCTCGCCGATCGCCAACAACGATCCATCGACACGATTTCCGTCGGCCGTCGTCTGGAACAGCTTCACTCCACCGGCAACGAGGATCGCGATACCGCACAACAGGCTTGCAACGATGAGTCGGCGCGTGCTCACTCCATTCAGCGTACGCTGGCAGTCAGGTTGACTCGATGGGATTGCGCGACTACGTCCGACGAAGTGCACGCGGTGCTTCCGAGTTGGAGACCGACCGGCTGTGCGCGTTCTTCGAGCAGTTTCATCTCACTTCTTTGCACGACATGCCGACGCGACAGCGGGTCGATGTCTGCGGCGAAATTCGTCGGATGAGCGTGAAGCCGCGATCCGGAATCCCCGCCGTCGAAGTTGAGATCAGCGACGGAACCGGCGAACTTACCGTCGTTTTCAGCGGTCGCAAGACGATCCCGGGGATCATGCACGGTCGCCCGCTCGCCGTCAGCGGCGTCGCATACTGCGAAGGCGATCGTCGCATCATGCTCAACCCCGCGTACCGGCTGCTTCCGCGCGTCGAAGACCTCGCAGAGCCCGACGAGCAGTAGCGATCCGGCGCTTCGCGTCAGCCGACGAGCAGTTTCGTCACCGCCGCTTCGGCGTCTTCGGTGATGAGAGCCATCACCTCGTCACCCGCCCGCAGCACCATGTCCTTGCTCGGCACCATCACCCGCTCGTCGCGCACGACGGCGACGATCGTTGCGCTGCGCGGCATCGCCAACTCGGCCAACGTCTTGTCGACGGCCGGCGAACCCTCGGCGAGCGTCACCTCGACAAGTTCTGCGCGACCACCCTTCAACTGCATGAGCCGCACGAAATTGCCGACCGTAGTCGCCTCCTGGACGAGGCTCGTGATGAGGTGCGGCGTTGAAACCGACACGTCGACACCCCACATCGGGTTGAACATCCAGTAGTTCTTCGGATTGTTCACTCGGGCAACGACACGCGGCACTCCGAACTCCTGCTTGGCGAGCAACGACACGACGAGATTGTCCTCGTCGTCACCGGTGACCGAAGCAACGACGTCGGCGTCGCGCACACCAGCACCTTCGAGGATCATGTAGTCACATGCGTCACCGAAGTGCCACGCGATGCCGACCGACTCGGGTCGCGACTGATACTCGCGAATGGTGCCGCGATCATTTTCGATGATCGTCACCGAATGACCCCCTGCCACCATCTCCCGCGCGGTGAATCGACCGACGCTGCCTCCACCGGCGATGATCACCCTCACGACGCTGCATCCCGCGCGTCGATGAGATACCGGTCCAGTGTCGCCACGTTGTCGGCCGCAACCGACACGTACAAAACGTCACCTTGCTGAATGATCGTGTTGGCATCCGGCAGTGCGGCCGTGCCGAATCGTCGGTAACCGACGACGATTCCGGGTCCCGAATTCACCTTGCGCATCGGTGCACCCACCCACGCATCACCGACCTCGCGCTCGACGACGACGATCGCCGCACTCGGGTCGGTCCACTCGACTGCCGGGCGATCGGCGATGATTCGACGCATGATTCGCTCGGCCGTCCACTTCACCGTCGCGACAGTGGCAATGCCCAGTCGCTCGTAAATCTCGGAGCGTTTCGGGTCGTAAATTCGGGCAACCACACGCGTGATGCCGTAGTTCTCGCGCGCCACGCGGGCAATCATGATGTTCGAGTTGTCACCGTTCGTCACCGCGGCAACGGCATCGGCACGCTCGATGCCGGCCTGCGTGAGAACGTCGCGGTCGAAACCGATGCCGACGATTTTTTCTCCCGGGAAGTACTCACCGAGGCGGGAGAACGCGTCTGCCTTGCGGTCGATGATCGCCACAGTGTGACCCAGCTGGGCGAAGTCCTTGGCGAGCGTCGACCCGACTCGCCCGCAGCCGACGATGACAATGTGCACGGATTACGATCGTATCTCGGCTCTCATCACGAGAGCTCCCCGAAGCTCTCACCATGGCACCCACGACCAAAGATCGCCGCACCGGCATCGCGCGCGTCAAGCAACTGCTCCTCGGCTCGCCAATTGCATCGGCCCAGGATGCGCACCACCGCCTGTCGAAAAAGGTCGGACTACCGGTGTTTGCCAGCGATGCCATCTCGAGCACCGCATATGCGACGGAGGAAATCCTCATCGTCTTTCTCACGATGGCCGCGATCGGCACCGCCGCATACGACAACTTGGTGCCCATTTCTCTCATGGTCATCGTCTTGTTGGCGATCGTCGTCAACAGCTACCGACAAACGATTTTTGCCTACCCGCAAGGTGGTGGTGCGTACGTCGTATCGAAGGAGAACCTCGGCAAGTACCCGTCACTCGTATCCGGCGCGGCGATGCTCGTCGACTACATCCTCACCGTCGCCGTATCCGTATCGGGAGGCGTTGCCGCCATCATCTCTGCCTTCAACGGCTTGGCGCCATACCGCGTCCAGTTGTGCATCGGTTTCATCGTGCTCATCACGTTCGCCAATCTGCGCGGACTGAAGGAGTCCGGTGCGCTGTTTGCTCCTCCGACCTACCTGTACATCATTTCACTCGCATCGCTGATTTTGGTCGGGTTGTACCGCGTGTATTTCCAGGACCTCGGCCCGATCGCCCACACGGGCGCCGTCGAACAAGAGCTACTCGAAGGACAAAAGGCGCTCACGCTCTTCTACTTTTTGAAGGCATTTTCATCGGGTGCGGTCGCACTCACCGGCGTGGAGGCACTCGCAGACGGTGTTCCGTCGTTCAAGAAACCGGAGCCGCGTAACGCAGCGACGACTCTCGTGATCATGGCGTGCATTCTCGGTACGGCATTTTTCGGCTTGAGCCTTCTCGCGCGCAGCCTCGAGCCGTTGAAGGACGAAAAGGGTCTCATCAAGGACACCGTGCTCGCCCAAATGGCCGAGCACGTGTACGGCGGCCGCAACTTGTTCTTCTTCGTCACACAGTTCGCCACGTTCGGCATTCTCATCCTCGCCGCTAACACCGCGTATGCGGACTTTCCGCGACTGTCGTCGATCATCGCCAAGGACAGCTTTCTGCCGCGCCAGTTCACCAATCGTGGTGATCGCCTCGTATTCAGCAACGGCGTCATCTTCCTCGGTGTTGCAGCAATCGGACTCGTCGTCGCGTTCGGCGGAATCGTCAACGCCCTCATTCCGCTCTATGCGGTCGGTGTATTCACCGGCTTCACCCTCAGCCAGTCCGGCATGGTGGTCCGTCTGTGGCGGATGCGCGCCCCGACTTGGCGAATTCGCGTCTTTCTCACCGGTGTTGGCGCAATCACGACTTTCGGGGTCGCCATGGCCGTAGTCGTCGTGAAGTTCACCGACGGCGCATGGATACCGGCGGTCGTCATACCGACGATGATTTTGTTTTTCAACTCGATCCGCCGCCACTACGACCGCATCCGCAAGTATCTCGTGGTTCCCGAAACTTACGAAGCGCCGTTTCGCACCCATATGGTCGTAGTCCTCGTCGGATCGATCAACGCGGGCGTGATGAACGCCGTGAAGTACGCCCAGTACCTGCGCCCCGACCGTCTGCTCGCCCTCAGTGTCGTCGGATCAGCGGAGGAGGGCGCCATGCTCACCCGCGAGTGGATGGAGAAGTTCCCCGACGTGCAACTCGACACGGTCGTCGACGACTACCGCAACCTCACCGACAAAGTGCTCGCCGAAATCAACCGGCTAGACGACGAGGACAGCGACGACATCGTCACCGTCGTCATTCCCGAGTTCGTCACAAGCCTGAAGTCGCAGTGGCTGCACAACCAGTCGGCTCTCGCAATCAAGGCACGGTTGCTGTACCGGCCGAACACGGTCGTGATGTCGGTTCCGGTCGTCATTCCGACGAAGTAGTGGGCCTAGCCTGACCCTGTCGTCCCGATGTCGCGCCCGTCTCCGGGGGCGACACTACGGGGACGCAAGGAGTTCAGCTCATGAAGATTCTCGTGTCGGGTGCAAGCGGTCTCATCGGCACCGAACTGGTCGGTCGTCTAGTGCGTGGCGGTCACGAAGTGATGCGTCTCGTGCGTCGCGAGGCGCGATCGGGTGAGGTGCGCTGGAATCCCGGTGTCGAAGATCTCGCGTCGTCGGTCGTCGATGGCATCGATGCGGTGATCAACTTGTCGGGGGCCGGAATCGGTGACCGTCGTTGGACTCCGGCCTACAAAGAGGAGATCCTGCGCAGCCGAGTCGTCACGACCGGTTCACTCGCGTGCGCCATCGCCGGCGCAACGCGCAAACCGAGCGTGTTCTTGTCGGGTTCGGCCATCGGCGTGTACGGCGCGAGGGACGACGAAACTCTCGACGAGAACTCGTCGCACGGCGAAGGATTTCTCGCCGACGTGTGCGAAAAGTGGGAAGCCGCCGCCGCAGGTGCCGGTGTGCGCACGGTTCTGCTGCGCACCGGGATCGTGCTCTCCCCCCGAGGTGGCGCGCTGAAGAAGCAGCTGCCGTTGTTCAAACTCGGGCTCGGTGGACGCTTCGGATCCGGATCGCAGTGGCAGAGCTGGATTTCGATCGACGACGAGGTACGCGCGATCGAGTATCTGCTCACCGCACCCGTCACCGGCGCCGTCAATCTCACTGCACCAACTCCGGTGACGAATGCCGAGTTCACTCGCACGCTCGCCAAAGTGGTGAAGCGCCCGGCTCTGCTGCCGATTCCGTCGTTCGGCCCGAAGTTGCTGCTGGGAGCCGAGCTCGCCGATGCGCTGCTGTTCACCGGCCAGCGGGTCGTTCCCACCGCACTGACGCATTCCGGATTCCGCTTCGAGCATCCGACGCTCGACGTTGCGTTGCGCCACTTGCTGAAGGCATGACCGCACTTCCCTCGAGTGCCGACGTCGTCATCGTCGGTGCCGGGATCGCCGGTCTCGCCGCGGCGCGTGCGCTGCATGCGCGGAGACGCAACGTCGTCATTCTCGAGAAGTCCGACGATGTCGGCGGACGAATCCGCACCGATGTCGTCGAGGGGTTCCGCCTCGACCGTGGATTTCAGGTGATGCTCACCGCCTACCCGGAACTCGTGCGCCACGTCTCGCTGCACGATCTCGAGTTGCGCACGTTCGACCCGGGCGCACTCGTCATGCTCGGCGGCAAGGCTCGCACCGTCGGCGATCCCTTCCGGGATCCACGATCGCTGCCCGCCACCGCGCTCGCACCCATCGGCAACCTGGCCGACAAACTGCGCATCCTGCAACTGCGACGTCGCACCCGAAGCATCGATCCGCAGGAATTGCTGCGCGGACAGGATCTCTCGACGGTCGTCGCGTTGCGCCGCGCCGGGTTCTCACCGACGATGATCGAACGGTTCTTCCGTCCGCTGTTCGGAGGCATCCAACTCGATCCGAGTCTCGCCACCTCGCGGCGGATGTTCGACATCATTTTCCGCTCGCTGAGCGAGGGTGACAGTGCCGTACCGCGAATGGGCATGGGCGAATTGCCGCGGCGAATGGCCGAGCTCGTTCCGGGTGTCGTGCACCTCGGCGTCGCTGTGTCGCAGCTCGACGGCACGACGGTGACGACGAGCGCCGGGCAGCGCGTCTCGGCACGAGCCGTCATCATCGCCACCGAGGAACCCGTTGCCCGTACGTTCGTCGGGCTGCGGGCACGCGAGTCGCGCCGCGCCGGTGCCGTGTACTTCGATGCGCCACGCGCGCCGACCGCATCGAAAATGGTGATCCTCGACGGATCAGGCAAGGGCCCCGTGCTCAACGCAGCGGTGATGAGCAACGTGTCGTCCGACTACGCGCCACCCGGACGCCACCTCGTCGTTGCGGCGATGCCGGCCATCATTGACGGTGATCTCGAATCGCTCGCCCGCACGCAGATGCGCACGTGGTGGGGACCGCAAGTCGACTCGTGGCGCCATGTGCGCACGTACCGGATCGAACACGCCGGTGTCGAACAACGCCCGCCGTTCGGTCCGCGGCGCAGGATCGACTTCGGCGGCGGGGTGTTCGTGTGCGGCGACCACCGCGACACCGGCTCGATACAGGGTGCCCTGTTCTCGGGGCGCCGCACCGGTGAACACGTCCACCACTACCTCGGATGAGTGCCGCGCTTTAGTCTTGACACGGTGAACACTGCGCCTTCTCCCGACGGTCACGACCCGCAGCGCAAACTCGTCAGCGTCAGTCGCGTCGTGCGGGCAACACCCCAGCAGATCTTCGACATCCTTGCCGTGCCGGCACGACACCGCGAAATCGACGGTTCCAACTCGGTGCGGGATCCGCTGAACGCACCGGAAAGACTCTTCCTCGGTGCCAAGTTCTCGATGTCGATGCGCATCGTCGCGCCGTACCGAATCACCAACGTCGTCGTCGAATTCGACGAGCCGCGACGCATCGCATGGCGCCACTTCGGCGGACACGTGTGGCGCTACATCCTCGAACCGGTCGAAGGCGGAACGCTCGTCACCGAACAATTCGACTACGCGACGAACAAGGCACCGCTCCTGCTCGCGTTGATGCGTGCGATCCCGAACAACGAACGCAGCATCCGTCGCACCCTGGACAATCTCGCAGCCCGATTCTCGTGACCCGTCTTCCCACGGGATTCAGCGCCCACGTGTGCAACGTGGGGATCAAGGACTCGACCGACGATCTCGTCATCGTGGTCGCCGACACTCCGGTGGCATCAAGTGCGGTCTTCACTCGCAGCACGTTCGCCGGTGCATCGGTGCTCATCAGTCGCCAACATGCGACCCGGGCCGTCGCACGCGCCATGGTCATCATCTCGAAGAACTCCAACGTTGCAACCGGGGCGCAGGGCGCGGCGAACGCACGCGAAGTCGTCGAGGATGTCGCCCGGCATCTTGGTTGCCCACCCGAAGAGGTGCTCATTGCGTCAACGGGAGTCATCGGTCGCCAGTATCCGATGGACCGACTGCGCGCCGGTCTCGCGTCATTGCCGGCCACCTTTTCGAACACCGACGCAACGGCCGTTGCCCGGGCGATGATGACGACCGACACGGTGGCGAAGGTGGCCAGCGCCGACGTCGCCGGAAGTGCGGCGCGCATCGTCGGCACGGCAAAGGGTGTCGGCATGATCGAACCCAAAATGGCGACGCACATTTCGCTCGTGATGACCGACGCCCGCATCGATTCGCGCGACCTCGACACCATCTTCCGACGCGTCGTCGACCGCACCCTCAACCGCGTGTCGGTCGACGGTGACACCTCGACGAGCGACACGTCCGTGTGCATGGCGAGCGGCGCAGCCGGGGACGTCGATCTCGCGGCGTTCGAGGCCGCACTCGACGACGTGATGCTGTCACTGACGAAACAGATTGCCAGGGACGGCGAAGGAGCGACGAAGCTCATCGAAGTGCGCGTCGACCACGCCGGCAGCGATCACCAGGCCGAAGTCGTCGCCCGCTCGATCGTCAACTCGCCGCTCGTGAAAACCGCCGTGCACGGTGCCGACCCGAACTGGGGTCGCGTCGCAATGGCCATCGGTAAGTGCTCGGAGTTCGTCGATGTCGATCAGGAGCGTGTCATCATCCGCTTCGGCACACAGGAGGTGTACCCGCGCCAGGTCGACGAGAACGGGCTGAGCGAGTTGAGCCGTTACATGCGCGGCACGGACGTTCTCATCCACGTGACGCTGAACACCGGTGATGCGACGACCACGATGTGGGGCTGCGATCTGAGTGACGGTTACGTGCGAATCAACGCCGACTACACGACCTGAACTCGCCGCGGTCGACTAAGCCGAATGCGGCACGCCGCGCGACACCGCGTCCTTGACATCATCGCCACCGTCGGCGGCACCGGCAATGACTCGCTCGAGCCACGCGAGCACGGCGTCACGGTACGCATAGATGCTCTTGTAACGCGCAACATCGTCGGGAAGCCGCGACACGAGGCGGTGCAGGTTGACCGCGACGTCGTGCCCGCGGCGAACGTAGTCACACAACGGCTGTTGAAAACCCCGAATGGTGAACAAAACTCCCCCGCTGCGCGGCAACCGGCGCAACGTCTCGCGCTCGATGCGAATCCACAAATCCTGCGGCCGGTCGACCAACGGGCGATCCGGTACCGCCGGCTGGAACAGTGCCGGATGATCCTCGAGCGTCCAATTGCTGCGCCACACCGGACGCTGCTCGGTGAGGCGATCCAACGTGACGTCGACGGCCGATCCGATGTGCTCCGCGTATCTCGCGACGGGTCGGTGCACGGCGAGCATGTCGAGTCCGATTTTGTCGGCGAGTCGCCAGCGACTCGGCGAACACACGACACCGGCAACGAAGGGCAATCCGGGCGCACCGTCGATGTCCCGCGGCGCCAGCACCGTGAGATCGTCGGGGACCGTCGCCGCGGCGTCGACGAGGGCGTCGATACCGCGTCGGGACGTTGATCCCCCGGACCAGTCGAGAACGAGTCGCGCTGCTTCTTCCACGGCATCGTCGACACCCTCGGCACACGCAACGACCTCGTGGCGGCGTTGCGCCAAGAGTCGCTGCTTCATGTCGATCGTCGGCTGCCACTCGGAGTCGCGCACGAACCACGATGCGGGATCGAGGGGCTTCACGCCGACGCGATGGCGAAAGTCGTCACCGACCACCGACGGGAGGATGTCGTCGTGCGGGGGCATCGGCACGACCGACGCCGCCCCGGAAGGGGGACGTTCGTCGAAGGGCGTGAACGGATCCGTGTGACGAACGAAGTTGCTCACGGACGGCAAGCGACTCCGTGAGTGAACGTCACTTTGGAGGCATGCGAATGCCGCCGTCGACGCGGATCGTCTCGGCGTTCATGTAGCTGTTCGTGATGCACTCAACGACCATCGACGCAAGTTCGTCGGGATCGCCGAGACGCTGCGGAAACAGCACGCCGGTCTGCAGCTTCGCCTTGAACTGCTCGCTGGCCTCGCCCTTGCCGTAAATCGGTGTGTCGATGAGACCGGGGGCGACGGTGTTCAGGCGGATTCCCGCTGCCGCAAGGTCACGGGCGACCGGCAGGGTCATTCCGACGATGCCGCCTTTCGACGCCGAATACGCGGCCTGGCCGATCTGACCGTCGAATGCGGCCACCGACGCAATGTTGACGATGGCCCCGCGCTCGCCGTGTGCCAGCGGTTCGTTCTTCGACATCGCCGTGGCGACGAGGCGCACACAGTCGA
Source organism: Ilumatobacteraceae bacterium (assembly GCA_049433365.1). GTDB lineage: Bacteria > Actinomycetota > Acidimicrobiia > Acidimicrobiales > Ilumatobacteraceae > F1-60-MAGs027. The sequence goes on from JBMTET010000017.1 coordinate 11,306, forward strand.
ACGTGCCAATGAGGTTGATCGCCAGCACCTTCTTGAACACGTCGAGGTTGTGCGCGGAATCGAAGTTGCCGTCCTTGCCGATCGTGCGTTGCGCCCAACCGATGCCGGCCGAGTTGACGAGGGCGCGGATCGGCCCCATCGACCGGGCCATCTCGATGGCCGCCATGATGTCGTCGGTTTGCGTGACGTCGACCTTGCAGAACGCCCCGCCGATTTCCTTGGCGAGTGCCTCGCCCTTTTCCGCCTGCAGGTCGGCGATGACAACTTTGGAGCCGAGCGCGGCGAAACGCCGGGCGGTTGCGGCACCGATTCCGCTCGCGCCGCCGGTGACGATTGAACTTGAGTTCTTGAGGTCCATGGCGAACGACACTACCGAACGGCGGCGATCGCCCTCACAGCGAGCTCGTCGACGAGATCGTTCATCGGATCACCGCTGTGCCCCTTCACCCAACGGAACTCGACCTTGCCGCGGTTACGTACGAGGTCGATGAGCGGCTCCCACAAATCACGGTTGGCCACCGGTTGACGTTGCGAGTTGCGCCAGCCCCGCGCAAGCCATCCCTCCCACCATCGGTCACGAAAACAGTTGACGACGTACTGACTGTCGGAAACGACGAGCAATTCGGCCGTGGCGTCGTCACCGAGCGTGCGGATCGCCTGCAACACGGCGGTGAGTTCCATTCGTTGGTTCGTCGTGTGCGCCTCACCACCACTGTCGTGGCGCACGCCGTCGGGAGCAACCGCCCACGCCCACCCACCCGGGCCCGGATTGCCCGAACATGCGCCGTCGGCATAGATGACGATTTGCGACCCACTCATCACCTTCATCCTTGCCGACGCGCCAAGTTGCCGACGCGCCGAGTGACCGACGCGCCGATGTGACGCCGGTGACTGCTACGGTGCACGGCAGCGCCGATGCGGGCGCGGCGACGAGTGGGTGCACCGGTGGCACGACCGTGCGAGACTGACCACATGCTGTTTGACGGTTCCGTGCATCAACTTCCCGATACGGATCCCCAGGAGACACAAGAGTGGCTCGACTCACTCGATGCCGTCGTCGACGTGCGCGGCAAGACGCGCGCGCGGTACTTGTTGTCGCGCCTGCTCGATCGCGCGCGCGAAACGCAGGTGAGCTTCCCCGCCACGGTGTCGACGCCGTACGTGAACACGATTCCCGCCGAACACGAGCCGTGGTTCCCCGGTGACGAGTACCTCGAGCGGCGCATCCGCGCCTACATCCGCTGGAATGCCGCCGTCATGGTCGTGCGCGCCAACGCCATCGCCGAGGGGATCGGTGGTCACTTGTCGACCTTCGCCTCGTCGGCGGCGCTCTACGAGGTGGGCTACAACCATTTCTTCCGTGGCCGCGACAACGGTCAGCCGGGTGACCACGTGTACTTCCAGGGTCACGCCGCACCCGGAATTTATGCGCGCGCGTTCATCGAACGCCGTCTGCACGAGGACGATCTCGACCACTTCCGTCGCGAGATCGGTCGCCCCGGACGCGGCCTGTCGTCGTATCCGCATCCGCGACTGATGCCCGATTTCTGGGAGTACCCGACGGTGTCGATGGGTCTCGGGCCGATCACCGCCCTGTACCACGCACGCTTCAACCGCTACCTCACGAATCGCAAACTCGACGACACGACGGCCAGCCGGGTGTGGGCTTTCCTCGGCGACGGCGAAACCGACGAACCCGAGACTCTCGGCGCCATCTCGCTTGCGTCTCGCGAGCATCTTGACAACCTCATCTTCGTCGTCAACTGCAACCTGCAGCGCCTCGACGGACCGGTGCGCGGCAACGGCAAGATCATCCAGGAGCTCGAGGCGGTGTTCCGCGGCGCGGGATGGAACGTCATCAAAGTGATCTGGGGGTCGAAGTGGGACGACCTGCTCGCCCGCGACGTCTCCGGGGTCCTGCTGAACAAGATGAACACCACGGTCGACGGTGAGTTTCAGCGCTACACCGTCGAGGACGGCAACTACATTCGCGAAAACTTCTTCGGACCCGATCCGCGCTTGCGAGAACTCGTGTCGCACCTGTCGGACGAAGATCTGCAGTTGTTGCCGCGTGGCGGGCACGACTACCGCAAGTTGTACGCCGCATTCAAGGCGGCGTCGGACAACCTCGGTTCCGGTCGACCGACGGCGATTCTCTGCAAGACGGTGAAAGGTTGGACGCTCGGTCCCGAAATCGAGGGCCGCAACGCCACCCACCAGATCAAGAAGATGAACGTCGATCAGTTGCGTGCGTTGCGCTCACGACTGCACCTCACCGACGAGATTCCCGATTCGTTGCTCGAATCCGACGCACCGCCCTACTACCGGCCGCCGGAAGACAGCGTCGAGTACCAGTACCTCGTCGAGCGTCGTCGCGCCCTCGGCGGTTTCCTGCCCAAGCGCGGCACGACGATCCGTCGTCCGCTGCAACTTCCCTCCGACGACGCGTTCCGCGAGTTCGAGACCGGTAGCAACAACCAGGCGGTGAGCACGACGATGGGCTTCACGCGTTTGTTGCGCAACCTCGCGCGCGACAAATCGTTCGGTGAGCGGGTCGTGCCGATCATTCCCGACGAGGCGCGCACGTTCGGAATGGATTCGCTCTTCCGCGAGCTGAAGATCTACGCCGCGCAGGGGCAGAAATACGAACCGGTCGACCACGATCTGCTGTTGTCGTACAGCGAGTCGACGTCGGGACAGATACTCGAAGAGGGAATCACCGAGGCCGGAAGCATGTCGTCGTTCATCGCGGCGGGAACGTCGTACTCGACGCGCGGCGTGCCGATGGTGCCGTTCTACACCTTCTATTCGATGTTCGGATTCCAGCGTGTCGGGGATCTCATCTGGCAGGCGGCGGATTCACGCACGCGGGGATTCCTCCTCGGTGCAACGGCCGGACGCACCACGCTTCTCGGCGAGGGATTGCAGCACCAGGACGGCCACTCGCTGCTGCTTGCCAGCACCGTGCCGCCTTGCCGTGCGTACGACCCGGCGTTTGCCTACGAAGTGGCGACGATCGTGCGCCACGGCATCCACGAGATGTACGGAGCCGATCCGCAGGACGTCTTCTATTACGTCACGTTGTACAACGAGAACTATCCGATGCCGGCGATGCCCGAGGGTGTCGCCGACGACATCGTGCGAGGTGCGTACCGCTGGAGCGCGGCCCCGGATGGCGCACTGCGGGCCACGTTGCTGTTTTCGGGCAGCGCACATTCGGCCGTGCGAACGGCAGCCGACGAACTGCTCACCCGTTACGGCGTCGCATGCGATGTGTGGTCGGTGACCTCGTACAAGACCCTGCGCGAGGAAGCCCTCGAGGCCGAACGCTGGAACAAGCTCCACCCAACCGCACCGAAGCGCGTGTCGCACGTGCAACAACTCCTCGGCAGCGGCGACGGCCCGATCGTCGCCACGAGCGACTTCATGCGCATCGTCCCCGAACAAATCGCGCGTTTCCTGCCCAACAGAACTTTCGTGCCACTCGGTACCGACGGATTCGGTCGCAGCGACACACGCGAGGCGCTGCGTCGTCATTTCGAGATCGACGCGGGCAACGTCGTGGTCGCCACGCTTCACGCGCTCTGCGAGCAGGGCTCCGTGGCGCCTACAGTTGTGGCCGATGCAATCTCCCATTACGGCATCGACGCCGAAGCGGTGAACCCACTCCATGCCCAGTGATCTGTACGTCACCGGAATACCGGCAGCCGACAAGATGCTGCGTACCGACGGGACGGCGCTGCTCATCGGCATGTTGCTCGACCAGCAAGTACCGATGGAATGGGCCTTCACCGGCCCGTACACATTGCGTCAACGACTCGGGCACCTCGATCCGGTGCGCATTTCCCGTATGGATCCGGAGAAGTTCGTCGCACTGTGCGCCGAAAAGCCGGCGATCCACCGGTTCCCCGCGTCGATGGCCCGGCGCATCCACGCGTTGTGCGTCATCCTTGCCGACGAATACGACGGCCGCGGCGCAAACGTGTGGCACAAGGTCGCCGACGCCGCCGAGCTGAAGAAGCGTTTGCGCACACTGCCCGGCTTCGGCGAGGAAAAGGCGCAGATCTTCATCGCATTGCTCGCCAAGCGCTTCAACATCCGCCCGAAGGGCTGGGAAAAGGCCGCCGGTCCGTTCAGCGATCACCGCATGCGCACCGTCGCCGACATCACGTCGCAGGAGGCACTGCTCAAGGTGCGCGCGTTCAAGAAGCGGGAAAAGGCGCGCGACCGGGACAAGGCGAGCAAGCCGCTGCGCACGAAGACCCGTTCATGACGGTTCTCGTCACGGGCGGAGCCGGCTACATCGGCTCGCATACGGTTCGGCTCCTGCGCGAGCGCGGCCGGGACGTCGTCGTACTCGACTCGCTCGAACGCGGTTACCGCGAAGCCGTCGACAAGGAAGTCGACATCGTCGTCGGCGACATCGCCGACGAACGGATCGTGTCACGCACGTGTCGTCGTTACCGGGTCACCGAGGTCATCCACTTCGCCGCGTACAAGGCGGTCGGTGAGTCGATGCAGCGCCCCCTCATGTACTGGCGCAACAACGTCGCCGGATCGATTGCCTTGGTCGAAGCGTTGCTCGCCAACGACGTCGGTCGGATCGTGTTTTCTTCGTCGGCCGCCGTGTACGGCACACCCGCCCGGTTCCCCGTCAGCGAAGACGAGCCTCTCGCCCCGGAAAGCGTGTACGCCGACACGAAGGCGACGATCGAACGGTTCCTCACGTCGTGCAGCGCCACCGGACTGCAATCGGTGAGTCTGCGGTACTTCAACGCCGCCGGCGCGCACTCCTCCGCCGAAATCGGCGAAGACTGGTCGGCAACCCAGAACCTCGTGCCTGTCGTCATGAAGGCACTGTTCGGCGAGCAACCAACGCTCAGCGTGTTCGGCAACGACTACCCGACGCCTGACGGCACCTGCGTTCGCGACTACATCCACGTCGAAGATCTCGCCGAAGCACACGTGAAGGCACTCGACTACCTCGCCGCCGGTGGCGAGTCGATGGCCTGCAACGTGGGCACGGGACACGGCACCTCGGTGCTGCAACTGATCGAGATGACCGAATCGGTGACCGGTCGTTCCGTGCCGCACGAAATCGTCGGACGTCGCCCCGGCGATCCGAGCACGATCTACGCCGATCCGACTCGTGCGCGTACGACGCTCGACTGGCGTGCGACGCGCGACTTACGCGAGATCATCGCGAGTGCGTACGAATGGCACAAGAGCCATCCGCGCGGTTACAACCGCTGACGATCCAGCCAGCCGAGCAGCATTGCGATTGCCCGCGGATCGTGGCGCAACCTGTGCCCGCCGCCGGGGATGATGTTCAACTCGGCTGCTCCGTGCGCCTCGGCCAGGATGCGCGAGTCGCTCTCGGGAACGCGTTCGTCCTCGTCACCGTGCATGAGCAACAGCGGTCGCGAGGCGAAGCGACGCGCCGCATCCATCGGACGGAAGCGACGCAGCTCACGGCTCCACTCGTCGATGTTCGACGGAAATCCCGGCGTGCGGATGGCGCCGACTTCGCGCGCGTACTCGAGAAGTCGTCGCGGCTGATCCGCCCAGTCGTCGAAGTCGGCACGTGCTCCGAGCAGTGCACATCCGTTCACGCGCGGATCATCCGACGCAGTGCACAAGGCAAGCGACGCACCCGTGTTCGTGCCGATGAGCCACACCTGGCTCGGCTCGCACTCGGCAACGAGATGATCGATGGCGGCACGAATGTCGTCGACCCAACCCTGCATGGAGAAGTCGCCGTCGCTGTTGCCGCAACCGCGGAACGTGAACGTCATCGCACTCCACCCCAGCTCACCCGAAATGCGGTCGATGAGTTCCGGGAAAGTGCCCGCCGATTGGCGCGCATCCTTGGGGCCGATGGGAAAGCCGTGGCACAGCACGACCCCCGGTTGCGCCCCGCGTCGGCCGGCCGGCTGAACGAGATAGCGGCGAAGCGTCAGCGATCCGGAAAGAAAAGTGCCGTTCACGCCTTGGCGAGCCGGTATCCGCGGTTGCGCGCCTCCGCCAGGGTGTCGGGCCCGAAACTCAGACCCGACTGGCTGTCGACGATGTCCTTGATGACGGCGGCATCCGTCCACTCGTCGAGGTCGTAGACGAGTTGCGTGCGCTTGTCGCCGAGAAATCGCGTGTGTTCGAAGCGGGTCGGGCGTTCCATGAGTCGAATCTAACCTAGGAGGTACCCATGACGAACACCCGCGACGGCGCAGCGTCAGCCGAGGATCTCGTCGCGATGCTCGCTGCAACCTGGACCTCACTCGACGGCGTGCTCGCCGGTTTGAACGAGCGCCAGTGGAAGTCCCCGACGCAGTGTCCCGGATGGTCGGTGCAAGACACGGTGGCGCATCTCATCGCCACCGAACGACTGTTGGCCGGCGACCCGTCAACGACTCACCGCGCCACCGACCTCTCCCACACCCGCAACCCGATCGGCGAGTGGAACGAACACGAAGTCGATGCGCGGCGCGGTCTTCCCGGAGCCGAGGTACTTGCCGAGTGGCGTGATGTCACCCGACGACGCCTCGACACGTTGCGTGCGATGCAGCCCGCCGATTTCGATACGCCGATGAACACGCCGACGGGACCCGGGACACTGACCAGCTTTCTCGAGTTGCGCGTGATGGACTCGTGGGTTCACGAAGTGGACATTCGCCGCGCACTGTCGTTGCCGCTGACGAGCGACGAGGCCTCGGCGCTGCACGCACTGCGCCGCTTCGCGCGATCGATGCAGATCGTCGTCGGCAAACGGGTCGCACCACCCGACGCAACGATCGTGCGGTTTCGGATCACCGGCACCCCGGCGTACGACTTCGACATCGCCGTGCGCGGTCGGCGTGCGGAACTTGCACCGCCGGCAACGACGCCCGCAACGGTGACCATCACGATGGACTCCGACGTGTTCGCCCAGCTGGCGTGCGGTCGCACGACGTGGAGTGTCGACGACACCACCGTTCTCACCTCGGGCAATGCGGATCTCGCCAACCGCATCCTCGCGGCGATGAACGTGATGATCTAGGTCGACGATGAATGCGGACACACCAGTCGACGATGCGTCGATCGCCGCCTACCTCGCCGCACTGTCCGAGCGCGACACCGCCGCAGGTGAACTCGCAACGGCATCGCGACACGCGGCACTCCGTGCACGCGGCGAGCCGGTCGAGCCGTATGCGTTTCCTCCCGATCGCTCCGAAGTTCGACGCATCGACTGGGTGCACCGCGGCTGGTTGCGTCCGCTGCGGTTCGTCTTTCGCCACCTTCCCGTCGGTCTGCGGCGCCTCGTGAAAAAGGCGGCGACATGACGTTTGCCGTCGTCACCGACGGCACGGATTCCGACCGCCGGCAACTTGCCGACACCGCACGGTCGTTGTTGCGTGCTGCGGGCGTGAGCCACTGGGTGGTCGTCGGCGCACCGGTTGGGGTCGTTCCCGCCGTACTGCGCGCAATCTTGCGATTGCGCGGGATCACCTGCATCGGGTTGCCCGACGATGCCCGCACCACGAACGCTCTTGCCGACGCAGATTGGGTGTGTTTCCTGCCCGCCGGCGAGCGCCTCGGCGCTTCGGCACCCCGCAGTATCGGTGCCGTGGCTGGCGCAGACGTCGTCTACGGCGATACTCGCCACCGCATCCGCCACGCCGATCGCCTCCCCACTTTTCAACGCCGACCCGGTTGGTCGCCGGAACGCCTGCGGCACCACAACTACATCGGACCGATGATCGTTGCCCGCGCGGGGGTGGCCCGCGCTGCGGGGGCGCGCACCGATCTCGCCCGGTGCGACGCACACGACCGCAATCTTCGAATCACCGAACGTGCGTCACGTATTGAGCGAATCGCCGAGGTCGTGCACGAGACCCGCGCCGCGTCACTCGCACCCCCGGCGGCGCGCGACGCGGTGGTGTCCCACCTTGCCCGAACCGGCATCGATGCCGTCGTCGAGTTCGACGAGGCCTCCCCCGCTGTTCGGATCCGACGCCGCTGCGCATCGCAACCTCTGGTCTCGGTGCTCGTTCCCACGCGTGGCTCGACGGCAACGATCTTTGGTCGGCCCCGAACGCTCGTCGTCGAAGCGGTGCGCAGCCTCATCAATGTGTCGACGTACGCGAATCTCGAGTTCGTCATCGTTGCCGACTCCGACACACCCGAGTCGGTGCACGACGAACTTCGCTCGGTTGGCGGCAACCGGCTGCGGATCGTCGACTTCAACCGTCCGTTCAACTTCGCCGAAAAGATCAACCTCGGTGCAGCTCACGCAACGGGAGAACTGTTCCTTCTGCTCAACGACGACACCGAGGTGATCTCGCCGGACTTCCTCGAAACACTCGTCGCGCTTCAATCGGAAGAGGATGTCGGACTCGTCGGACCGACACTGCTCTTCGAAGATGCCACCATTCAGAGCGCCGGGCACGTGTTCAGTCCCGAACCGACCGACCTGTACCGCGGTGCACCCGCCGATGCGCGCGGCGCCCACGACATGTTGCGCGTCACGCGTGAAACGTCGAGCATCATCGCCGCGTGTGCGCTCACGTCCCGCGCCACTTTCGAGAGCGTCGGCGGGCTGTCGGTGCAGTTCCCGGGCAACTGGAATGACATCGATTACTGCCTGAAGGTGTGGCAATCGGGTCGCCGCGTGCTCGTCACACCGCATGCGCGGATGCACCACTTCGAGTCGAAAACCCGCGTGCCGGTGCTGGTGGAGAGCGAAGTGGCGACGCTCGGTCACCGTTGGGGTCACGTTCTCGACGACGATCCGTTCTTCAATCCGCACCTGCAGCGGTACGTCAACGTGTGGAAGACCGACTCGACGTCGCCGCGTTCCTACGCCGAAGCCCTCGGCCCAACAGCGCCGATTGCTTCGAAATAGGCGAGGTGGGCCTGCACCACCCGCACCGCATCGACGTCATCGAGCAGCGCGACCTTCATTCGCTCGGCTTCGGCGAGCAGCCATGCCGTCAGCGTTTCCTCACTGATAACGACGTCATCGACGATGTCCTGTCGTCGGTCGATGACGTTGCGCGGCTGCAGACCCTTGGCGTGCAACCACCTGAGGTGGGCGCGAAGCAGTTTCTCCACCTCGTCGTACGTGAGTCGGGCCTGTGTCTGCGTCGGCAGTGCATCGGCAACGAACGCCACGGCTTCGTCGGGTTCGTACACGACCCGCGGTGCAACCGCGTCGAGACGACGCGCCTCACGACCGATGACCAGGGCGGCGATGACGAAGACGCCGATCGCCGCGGCGACGGAAAAGAGAACGACCGTCAAATGCCGATGCGCTGGGCGAGCAGTTCGCGGTGGTGGGTCGGATCGCCGAACATCAACTCACTCGACTTGGCCCGCTTGAAATAGAGATGCGCCGGGTGTTCCCACGTGAAGCCGATGCCACCGTGAATCTGGATGTTCTCCGCCGCCGCGTGGAAGTACGCCTCGGAACAGTACGCCTTGGCCAGCGATGCCACCTGCGGCAGTTCGTCGTTCATTTCACTCGCGCACCACATCGCGTAGTACGCCGCCGACTTTGCCGACTCGACTTCGAGCAGCATGTCGGCACACTTGTGCTTGATCGCCTGGAACGAACCGATCGGACGGCCGAACTGCACCCGTACCTTGGCGTACTCGACGGCCATGTCGAGGACGCACTGCGCGCCGCCTACCTGTTCGGCAGCCAAACCGACGGCGACGAGATCGAGAACCGTCGACAGGATGCGTGCACCGTCACCATCGGCACCGATCAGCTCGGCCGTCACGTTGGAGAACTCGAGTGCCGCCTGCTTGCGGGTCTGATCCATCGTCGGCAACGAGCGCCGCGTGAGGCCCTTCGCCGAGCCGTCGACGGCGAACAACGCCAAGCCCTTGCTCGTGCGGGCAACGACGAGCAGGAGATCGGCGGTGTGACCGTCGGTGACGTACAACTTCTCGCCCGTGAGCGTCCATGTGCCACCCGAATTCGTGGCGGCAAGCGCGACGCCCGCTTCATCCCACGTGCCGGCTTTCTCGGCGACGGCGAGCGTGGCGATCGTTGCACCCGACGCAATGTTCGGAAGGTACTTTGCCTTCGCAGCGTCGTCACCTGACTGCAGCAACGCGTTGGCGGCGAGCACGACGGTGGAGAAATACGGCGCGCACAGCAACGCGCGACCCATTTCCTCGAGCACCACCCCCAGCTCGACGTAACTGAAACCCATCCCGCCGAACTCCTCGGGAATGTGCAGGCCCATGAGACCCATCTGCTCGCCCATCTGACTCCACACCGCCGGGTCGTAGCCGCGCTCCGTCTCCATTTGCTCGCGCACGGCGGTCTCCGGGGACTTCGATTCGAGGAATGCTCGGACCGTCTTGCGCAGCTCGTCCTGCTCGTCGGTGAAGGCAAAGTTCATGGCGTCATCCTTGTGCATCGACCCCCGACTCGGCAATTCCCACCCACAACTCGCACCGTCTCGGGACGCCCTCGTACGCCGTGGCGGGGCCGTGCGACGAGGGTGCAGCGAACCCCGGTGCGAGACTGGAAAACATGGCGCACGACGAGGCGCCCCGAACCGGGGCACACGACGCGAGCGGCACCCTGTTTTGGCGCGATGCCGACGTCGAGATTCATCGCCTCGTCGTCGGGCCGGTCGACAACAACGTGTTCGTCGTTCGTTGTCGCGCATCGGGCGACGCGGTGCTCATCGATGCGGCGAACGAACACGAGCGGTTGCTCGAGTTGTGCGGCCGCTTGGGTGTTCGAAAAGTGCTCGAGACGCACGGCCATTGGGACCACATTCAGGCGGTTCCGGCAATGCGCGAGGCGGGCTACGAGGTCGCCGTAACGAGTCTCGACGCACCACGACTGGCCGAAGTCGGCTACGACGTGTTGCTCGACGGAGTCGAGGTCATCGAGTTCGGACGGCGCCGCCTGCACGTTCTGCCGACGCCGGGACACACCGCCGGCTCGGTGTGTTTCCGGCTAGACGACACGCCGTACCTGTTCACCGGTGACACGTTGTTTCCGGGTGGTCCGGGTGCAACGGCGTACGAGGGCGGCGACTTTGCGGCAATCATCGACTCGATTTCGGCAACGTTGTTTCGACTGCCCGACACCACGATCGTTCTTCCGGGCCACGGCGCCGACACGACGATCGGCACCGAGCGACCACACCTCGAGGAGTGGATTGCTCGAGGCTGGTAGCCCATTTCTCCTATCTCGATAGTGGTAATTCGGGCTGCGGAATTAGGCTTGGGGACGTGACGCAGCCCCCCGAACTGTTCCGCATCGACGACCTCCACGCCAAGCCCGTCGAGGGTGACGCCGAGATTCTCCGCGGCGTGTCCCTCGTCGTTCGCGAAGGGGAAATCCACGCAATCATGGGCCCGAACGGCTCGGGAAAATCGACCCTCGCCTCCACCTTGCTCGCCTCACCCGAGTACGAAGTGACGGCCGGTCACATGATGTTCCGTGGCGAAGACATCGCCGACTGGCCCACGGAAGTGCGGGCCAAGCGGGGCATGTTCCTCGGTTTTCAGTACCCCCAGGAGATCGCCGGCGTGTCCGTTCTCCAATTTCTGCGCCAGGCACTGTCGGCGCGCAAGGGCATCGACTTGTCGGTGCTCGAACTGCGACTGGCAGCAATGGACTGGATGAAGCGTCTCGGCATGGATTCGTCCTTCGTCGATCGCTATCTCAACGAAGGCTTCTCCGGCGGCGAGAAGAAGCGCAACGAAATCATGCAGATGGCGATCCTCGAACCCGAGATCGCGATTCTCGACGAAACCGACTCGGGTCTCGACATCGACGCCTTGCGCATCGTTGCACGCGGCGTGCACGAGGTGCGCAAGGAGCGCCCGACACTCGGCATCGTGCTCATCACCCACTACCAGCGACTGCTCAACGAACTCAACCCCGACGTCGTTCACGTGCTCATCGACGGACGAATCGTCGCCAGCGGCGGTATGGAAATCGCCGAGCGCCTCGAAGCCTCCGGCTACGACTCGTTCCGGGTGTGAACGACATGTCGATCGATGCGTCGGCACTGCGTAACCAGTTCCCGCTGCTGTCGCGCAGCGTCGACGGCAAGCCGATCTTCTACCTCGACAGCGCGAACACGTCGCAGAAACCGCTTGCGGTCATCGATGCGATGGATCGATTCATGCGCGAGCAGTACGCACCGATCAGTCGTAGCAGCTACCGCCTTGCCGATGAAGCGTCGCGCGCGTACGAAGCCGCACGGGCCCGCGTCGCCGCATTCATCGGTGCGGGTCGCCCCGACGAAATCGTGTTCACGAAGAACGCCACCGAGGCGTTGAATCTCGTCGCCCAGTCGTGGGGTCGGGCGAACCTCGGGCCCGGCGACGCCATCGTGCTCACGCACATGGAACACCACGCGAACATCGTTCCGTGGCAGATGCTCGCCGCCGAAAAAGGTTTCGAGATTCGCTGGTTGCCGCTCACTCCGGGTTTCGAGCTCGATCTCGATGCTCTGCCGGCATTGCTGAAGGGTGCGAAGGCGTTTTCGTTCACGGCGATGTCCAACGTGCTCGGCACGATCACGCCGGTGGCCGAACTCGTCGCCGCGGCGCACGACGCCGGTGCGATCGCCATTGTCGACGGCTGCCAGTCGGTACCGCACATGCCGACGGATGTCCGAACTTGGGACGCCGACTTCCTCGCATTCTCCAGCCACAAGATGTGCGGACCGACGGGTGTCGGCGTGCTGTGGGGAAAACACACTCTGCTCGAAACGATGCCGCCGTTCCTCGGCGGTGGCGGAATGATCCAGGACGTTCGTCTCGACGGCTTCACATGCGCCGAATTGCCGGCGAAGTTCGAGGCGGGAACTCCCCCGATCGTGGAAGTCATCGGCCTCGGTGCCGCGGTCGACTTCCTCGACGGCCTCGGCATGACGAACGTTCGTCGACACGAGATGGATCTCACCCGTTACGCACTCGACGCGTTGCACGAGCGGCACGGCGACTCGATCACCGTGCACGGCCCCGCGAACCCCGAGATCCGCGGCGCGACGTTCAGCTTTGCGTTTCGCGGAGTGCACCCGCACGACATCAGTCAGATCCTCGACGAGCACAACGTGTACGTGCGTGCCGGACACCACTGCGCAAAGCCACTCATGCGGATCATCGGTGCCAACGCCACGGCGCGCGCCAGTCTCTACCTGTACAGCACCCCCGACGACGTCGACGCGCTCGTCACCGCGCTCGACCATGTCGGCGACATCTTCTGACGGCGATACGGTGAAGCCAAGGAGCGTCAGTCATGCCCGGTCTTGAAGATCTCTACCGCGAGGTGATCCTCGACCATTACCGAACCCCGCGGAACAAGGGCGAGCTGCCTCCCCCCGCCACCTGCACCGAGGGGACGAACCCCCTGTGCGGAGACGAGATCAGGCTGTACCTCGACGTTGCCGATGGAGTCGTTCGCGACGTGCGTTTTTCGGGTCACGGATGCTCGATCAGTCAGTCGTCGGCGTCAATGATGACGGCTGCAGTGAAGGGCAAGTCGGTCGACGACGTCCGCGCACTCGTGCACCGGTTCAAGGAAATGATGTCGATCGAAGAGGCGGCCGACGAATCTCCCTCGCCGATCGGCTCGATGGGCGACATGGAGGCCCTGCGTGGAGTCGTGAAGTACCCCGTGCGCATCAAGTGCGCCGTGCTCGGCTGGAACACCTTGCTCGAGGCACTCGGCGGGGACTCGTAGACCGGGCGGATTCCGTGCGTCGCGCCGCGTTTCTTGCCGCGACGACACTTTTTCTGCTTGCGGCCTGTTCGGGCGGCGACGACAACGCAGAGTTGGCGACGTCGAACGATGCGGCCACTGCCGGTCGGTCGGCAGCCACTGAGTCAATACCGTCCGATGCAATGCCATCCGCATCGACATCGAGCAGTGACTCCGGCACCGAGGTGCGCTTGACGCGGATTGCCATGATTCACGGTGCGGTTGACGTCGCGGGACGAAAAGGCGACGCTGCGATCTACGTCGTGTCACGTGACGGCACCGTGATCCGACTCACCGACGACACCGAGACCGTGGCGCTTGACGTCACGGATCTCACGTCGACGGAAAGTGAGCGTGGCCTACTCGGGCTCGCGTTTTCCCCCGACGGATTGCGTGCGTACGTCAACTACACCGATGCTCGCGGCGACACCGTCATCGCTGCACTCGACGTCGCGGCGGATGGTTCCCTGCTGCGCAACTCACAGCGCATCCTGCTCACGGTTGCACAGCCGTATTCGAATCACAACGGAGGTGATCTCGTCGTTGCGGCGGATGGCGCGATCTACGTCGCTACCGGTGACGGTGGCTCGGGGGGCGATCCCGATCGTGTCGCCCTCGACGATGCCTCACTGCTCGGCAAGGTGGTGCGCATCGATCCGCGCAACGGTGCCGCGTCGCTCGTCGCACGAGGATTGCGCAACCCGTGGCGCATCGATCTGCACGACGACGACTTGTGGATGGCCGACGTCGGACAGAACGCCATCGAGGAAGTCAACGTGCTGCGCAACGTTTCGGCCGTGACGGAAATCGTCTCGTTCGGATGGAGCGCGTTCGAAGGACCCGAGCGCTACAACGATGATCAACCTCGCTCGGGGCACGAGCCTCCGCTGGCATGGTACGAACACGGAGATGACGGCTGCTCGATCTCGGGCGGTGCAGTTGCAGTGAGCGGTTCCCTCTCCGGGCGGTACGTTTTCGGCGATTACTGCAGTGGTCGCATCTGGAGCATCCCGGCCGACGGTGCGTCGAGCGAACGGTCTCGTCACTTCGACTCGGTCGATCAATTGTCGGCGGTTGCCCGCGCACACGAGCACCTCTACGTTCTCTCACTCGGCGGTGACGTCTTTCGCATCGAGAACTGAGTTTCGTGTCGATCCGTAGACTTTGATCATGTCGACGCCCAACGAGACGCTGCACAGTCTCCTCGCCAAGGCTCCGAAGGCCCTGTTGCATGATCATCTCGACGGCGGATTGCGTGCCGAGACGGTCATCGAACTCGCAGGTGAGTACGGCTACACGAAACTGCCGACGACCGATGTCGTCGACTTGCAGAAGTGGTTCCACCGCGGGGCGAAACGCAACGATCTGGTGCTGTATCTGGAAACGTTCGCCCACACCGTCGGGGTGATGCAGCATCGCGACGCGATCGAACGAACCGCTTTCGAATGTGCACAGGACCTCGCGGCGGACAACGTCGTCTATGCCGAGGTGCGCTTTGCGCCCGAATTGCACACCGAGGCCGGGCTCACTCTCGACGAAGTCGTGCGTGCGGTTCTCGACGGGTTTCGCCGCGGCGCCAAGGGCACCGATCTCACGATCTACGCAATTCTCTCGGCGATGCGCACGGCGGCGCGCAGCCGCGAAATCGCCGACTTGGCCGTGCGGTTCCGCGACGAGGGCGTCGTCGGCTTCGACATCGCCGGTGCCGAGGCGGGTTTCCCGCCCACCCGCCACCTCGATGCCTTCCAGCACATCCAGCACTCCAACTTCCACTCCACCATCCACGCGGGTGAGGCTTTCGGCTTGCCGTCGATCTGGGAGGCGTTGCAGTTCTGCGGAGCCGAGCGACTCGGGCACGGCGTGCGGATCATCGACGATATTTCCGGCGAACCGGGCAACGAGCGACTCGGTCGGCTTGCCGAATACGTTCGCGACCGACGCGTACCGCTCGAGTTGTGCCCCACGTCGAACGTGAATACCGGTGTCGTGAAGACGTTCGCCGATCACCCCATCGGCATGCTGCGCCGACTCCGGTTCCGCGTCACGGTGAACACCGACAACCGTCTCATGAGCAACACGTCAATGACGAACGAGTTCGTTCAGTGCGCCGATGCCTTCAGCTGGACTCTCGACGACTTCCGCTGGATCACGGTCAACGCCGTGAAGTCGGCATTCGCCCACTTCGAAGAACG
>JBMTET010000018.1:0-26619 GCA_049433365.1 Ilumatobacteraceae bacterium
GTCCGACCTTTTGTCGGACGATGTTCAGTGCGCTGCCGGCCTTGAACCATTCGACGTGTTCCGGGCTGAACGTGTGGGTTGCTTCGAACTCGATGGTGCGACCGTCGGGCTTGGTGATCCGGCACTGCACCGGCTTGTCGGGAACGGGCGGCAAGGTGAGCACGCTGATCCGGTCGTTCTCCTCGATGAGGTCATAGGTCTTCGGATCGGCGAACGTCAGCGGCACGAGTCCCTGCTTCTTCAAGTTCGTTTCGTGGATGCGGGCAAACGAGCGGGCGAAGATGACCACTCCGCCACGGAAACGTGGCTCCATCGCCGCGTGTTCGCGTGACGAGCCCTCGCCGTAATTCTGGTCGCCGATTGCACACCAGCGGATGCCCGCGGCACTGTATCGCTTGGCGATCTCGGGATACGAGCGTCGCTGCCCGTCGGTGATGTCGAGGCCCTCGCCGACGGCGTCGTTGAACGAGTTGACGGCTCCGAGGAACAAGTTGCCCGAGATGTTCTCGAGGTGACCGCGGTACGTCAACCATTTTCCGGCTGCCGAAATGTGGTCGGTCGTGCACTTGCCTTTCGCCTTCATGAGAATCGGCAGATCGACGTAGTCGTTGCCGTCCCACGCAGGGAACGGTTCGAGGAGCTGCAGTCGATCGCTCGTCGGCGACACCTCGATGGTGATCTTCGATCCGTCGGCGGGCGGCGCCGTGAAGGTGTTCTCGCCCGGGTCGTAGCCGCGCTGCGGCAACACCTCTCCCGTCGGAGCGGCGAGTTGCACCTCGCTGCCGTCGGGCGCGGTGATCGTGTCGGTGGCGGGGTTGAAGTCGAGGCGCCCCGCCAGCGCGAGAGCGAGCACCGTGTCGGGGCTCGTGACGAAGCTCAGCGTGTTCGCTGATCCGTCGTTGCGCTTCGGGAAGTTGCGGTTGAACGAGTTGACGATCGTGTTCGGCTTGTCGGTGATTTCCTTGGAGCGCTCCCACTGGCCGATGCACGGACCGCACGCGTTGGCGAGCACCGTCGCGCCGATCGCCTCGAGGTCGGCGAGGATGCCGTCGCGTTCGATGGTCGCGCGGATCTGTTCCGACCCGGGCGTGATGAGCAGTTCGGTCTTTGCCTTCAGCCCCTTGGACGCAGCCTGACGGGCAATCGATGCAACGCGGGTGAGGTCCTCGTAGCTCGAGTTCGTGCAGCTACCGATGAGCGCCGACGAAATGTCGAGCGGCCATTCGTTTTCCTTCGCCGCGCTTCCGAGATCCTTTCCGGCGCGGTGCGCGCGGTCGGGCGAGTGCGGGCCGTTGACGAGCGGCGCGAGCGACGAGAGGTCGATCTCGACGACGCGGTCGTAGTGGGCGCCGTCGTCGGGGCGCAGGTGATCACGCACCTTGTCGGCTGCAGCGGCGATGTCGGTACGACCGGTGGCGCGAAGGTACTGCGCCATGTGGTCGTCGTAGCCGAACACGCTGCACGTTGCGCCGATTTCGGCACCCATGTTGCAAATCGTCGCCTTGCCGGTGGCGGAGATCGAGTCGGCACCCGGGCCGAAGTACTCGACGATGGCGCCGGTGCCGCCTTCGACGGTGAGGATGCGCGCAACTTCGAGAATGACGTCTTTCGGACTCGACCAGCCGGACAACGAACCCGTGAGCTTCACGCCGATGACCTTCGGCCAACGCACGTTGAACGGAAATCCCGTCATGACGTCGACGGCATCGGCACCACCGACACCGATCGCGACCATGCCGAGTCCGCCGGCATTCGGCGTGTGGCTGTCGGTGCCGATCATCATTCCGCCGGGAAACGCGTAGTGCTCGAGCACCACCTGGTGAATGATGCCGCTGCCCGGACCCCAGAATCCGATTCCGTACTTCGCAGAGACGCTGCGCAAGAAGTCGTAGACCTCTTTGTTCGTGTCGACGGCGACGCCGAGGTCGATCTTGGCGCCGACTTTGGCCAAAATGAGGTGGTCGCAGTGCACGGTGCTCGGTACGGCCGTGGTTGGCAGTCCGGCGGTCATGAATTGGAGCAATGCCATTTGCGCCGTGGCGTCCTGCATTGCAACGCGATCGGGGTTGAAGTCGGCGTAACTGCGGCCCCGCTCGAGTTCCTGGCCCTGCGGATCGACGAGGTGGTTGACGAGGATCTTCTCCGTCAGTGTGAGCGGACGATTGAGTCGGGTGCGGGCAACGGTGACGCTCTGCGGGAGGCGGTCGTACACCGCGTTGACGAGTTCGATGGGGGTGTTTGCGCTGACGGTCATGCGCGTAGCATACAGGTTGCGTACAAGTTGATGTGACGTTGCACGAGGCGACGGCATCTCGGCCCTCGTTCGCACCTCTCGTCACCATGGCTCCGCGTCGTCGCACCACAGCACCGCGCTCGATTCGTTACGTCGAGATCGCCGACACGCTGCGCAAACGAATTTCCCGCGGTCGCTACGCCGGTGCGGCGGTGTTGCCGAGCGAGTCGGAGCTCTCCGCCGAGTTCGCCGCGAGCCGTGTCACCATTCGCCGGGCACTCGATACGTTGCGCGACGAGGGCCTCATTGCGTCGCGCCAAGGGCTCGGATGGACGCTCACCACCGGGACCACACCCCAAGTACTCGGTCGCCTCGGCACGATCGAAGAGCAACTCTCGGCTGCCGGCATGCGCAGTGCACGCCAGGTGCTCGATTTCGCCTTCGAGCGAGCACCAAAACGGATCGCGGAGCTGCTCGACGTCGACTCCGTACTGCGCGTGAAGCGCGTCAACCTTGCCGACGGCGAACCCTTCGCCGTCGTGACGGTGTGGTGTCCCGAGGACATCGGTCGGCGCCTGTCGCGCAGCGACGTCGAACGAAGTTCGTTCTACGAACTCATCGACGTTGCGTTGCGCGGTGCGTCGCAAACGATCGCCGCCGATGCGGCGACGGCGAGTGAAGCCCGGCTCCTCAAGGTAAAGGTCGGTTCACCGGTACTGCGTTGCGAGCGCACGACGCGCGACGTGAAGGGTCGCGTCGTGCTGTTTTCCGAGCACGTGTTCCCGGCGCATCGCACCTCGTTCGTCGTCGAGTTGCCGTCGGTGGCGCACTCGATTGCCCCGACGGGTTTGCGGCTCGTCGATTGAGCGACCGCGTCCGCTGCCTTGCGCGTTGCGCGGCGCAAATCGGCGACAAGGGACGCGCCTTACCAGCGGTCCCAGTGGAGGACGTCGTCGAGCGGCAGGCGGGATGCCGGCTTGAAGTCCGTGCCCACCGTGTAGGCAACGGGGAAGAGGCCACCCTGGGTGATCGATTCGTAGGGGATTCCCAACAGGTCGGCGGCCTTGCGTTCACCGTCGTTCATCAAATGGATGGTCGTCCACGCGCTGCCGAGCCCGCGTTCGCGCAAGGCGAGCATGAAACTCCAGGTGGCCGGAAGGAGCGAGCCCCACATCGACGCCGTGGCGAACGACGGCAAGTTGTCGAGGCGGCCTTCGATCGCGGGAATGACAAGCAACGGTGCGCGATGAAAGTGTTCGGCGAGGTACAGAGCCGAGTCGACGACTTTGTTCATGCGTTGCGTGCGCACGTCGTCGGCGTCGCGTTGCGGGCGCGGGGCCGCGGCATACAACGCGAAGTTTTCGCGGTAGATGTCGCGCAGAGCGAGCTTCTTTGCCGGGTCTTCGACGACGATCCAGTGCCATCCCTGGTTGTTCGATCCGCTCGGTGCCTGCAGCGCGAGTTGCAGGCATTCTTCAACGACGCTGCGCGGGACCGGACGGTCGAAATCGAGTCGTTTGCGCACGCTGCGAGTCGTCGACAACAACGTGTCGGCATCGAGGTTGAGCCTGGGGTGATTGGTCATGTGACAGAGTGTGCCAGGTTGTACGGCGAGACTCGAACGGCGGGGGAAATGCAGCGATGAGCAGCGGTGGCGTCGCAGTCGACAGGCTCGACAACGGAGTCGTGCACGTGCGACTGCAGCGCAGTGACAAGCGCAACGCCCTCGACGCGGCGATGTTCCGCTCGGTTGCCAGGGCGGGGGCGCGGTTGCTCTCCGATATGACGGCGCGCGCAGTCGTCGTGTCGGGCGACGGTGAATCGTTCTGCGCCGGGCTCGATCTCTCCGCTTTCGGAGCACTCGATTCGGCCGCGCGCAACGCGCTGTTCGATCCGCTCGCCACGTCCGACGAGTCGGCCGGGCCGGCAACGATGATGGCAGACGGCGACGAGCACCTCGCTCAGTTCGTGTGTCGCGTGTGGCGTCGCGCGCCCGTGCCGGTGGTGGCGGCGATGCACGGCCATGCACTCGGTGCCGGCTTGCAGATCGCACTCGGCGCCGACGTACGCATCGCGCACCCCGATACGCAGGTGTCGTTCCGGGAAGTGCACTGGGGAATCATCCCCGACATGGCGGGCACGTGGCACGCGAAGGGCCTCGTGCGTGACGACGTCATGCGCGAACTCGTGTACTCGGCACGCATCATCGACGGTCACGAGGCACATCGAGTTGGGCTCGTCACGCATCTCGCCGACGATCCACGAACCGCGGCTCTCGAGCTCGCGGCAGAGATCGCAGCGCGCAGTCCGGATGCCGTGCGCGCCGCAAAGGCACTCTTCGACGACACTGCACACGGCACGGCAGCGGATCACATGGCCCGCGAGCGGACGCTGATTGCTGCTCTCATCGGCGGCTCGAATCAGCGCGAGGCCGTCATGGCCAACCTCGACAAGCGTCCGCCACGGTTCGTCGATCCGCACGGCTGATCGCCGCGCCCGTCGTTGATTCGGGGAGTCGTCCCCGTAACATGGAGGAGTCGGGCCAGCGTCGTCCCGGGTAGTTGCGCCGAGTGCGCCTACATCTGTTCACCGACCACCGTCCACACGGGCACACCCCAACGGACAACGAGGACGACACATGTTGCATGACCTGCCGCGTGCGCGCGGCCTGTACGACCCGCGGTTCGAGCACGACGCCTGCGGGGTGTCGTTCGTCGTCGACATCAAGGGACGCGCTTCGCACGACATCGTGCTCACCGGACTCGGTGCTCTGTGCAGCATGGAACACCGCGGTGCCACCGGCGCCGAGCCCGACACCGGGGACGGCGCCGGAATCCTGCTGCAGGTCCCCGACCGGTTCCTGCGCCGCGTCGCCGGGTGTGCCTTGCCCGAACGCGGTGCGTACGGCGTCGGGCTCGCATTCCTGCCCGCCGATGCCGACCTTGCGGAAAAGGCCCGCGAGCACGTGGCGCGCATCGTCGGCGAAGAAGGTCTCACGATGCTCGGATGGCGCAACGTTCCCGTTGCCCCCGACTGCCTCGGTCACAGCGCTCGTCGCGTCATGCCGAGCTTTGCGCACATGTTCGTTGCAGATCCCGTCGGTGCGCGCGACGTCGCACTCGATCGCAGGTTGTTCGTCGTACGCAAGCGGATCGAGCACGAACTGCCCGCCGAGTTGCGCACGTACTTCCCGTCGTTGTCGTCGCGAACACTCGTGTACAAGGGCATGCTCACCACACCGCAACTGGGGGAGTTCTTTCCCGATCTCGCCGAGGATGACGTCGAGTCGGCGTTGGCGCTCGTGCACAGTCGCTTCAGCACGAACACGTTCCCCTCGTGGCCGCTGGCCCACCCGTACCGCTACATCGCCCACAACGGCGAGATCAACACGGTGCAAGGGAACCGCAACTGGATGCGCACCCGCGAGGCATTGCTGCGCAGTGATCTCATCGACGGCCTCGACCGTGCGTTCCCGATCTGCACCGTCGGTGGTTCGGACTCGGCGAGCTTCGACGAGGTTCTCGAGTTGCTGCACCTGTCGGGTCGGTCCCTGCCCCACGCAGTTCTCATGATGATCCCCGAGGCGTGGGAGAACAACGCCGACATGGACCCGGTCAAGCGCGACTTCTACCGGTACCACTCGGCGTTGATGGAGCCGTGGGACGGTCCGGCGAGCGTTGCGTTCACCGACGGCACGCTCATCGGTGCGGTGCTCGATCGCAACGGTTTGCGTCCGAGTCGCTTCTGGGTGACGAGCGACGATCGCCTGATCATGGCGAGCGAGGTCGGTGTCGTCGACGTACCGGCCGACAAGATCGTGCGCAAGGGGCGACTGCAGCCGGGAAGGATGCTGCTCGTTGACACCGCGCAGGGGAGCATCGTCGACGATGCGACGATCAAGCGCCAACTCGCCGAGGAACATCCGTACGGCGAGTGGTTGCGCACGGGTCTTGTTGAACTGCCGTCGCTGCCGAGCCGCGAACACGTCGTGCACAGCCGTGACAGCGTCGTGCGTCGCCAGCAGATCTTCGGGTACACCCACGAAGAACTGCGGCTCATCGTTGCACCCATGGCGGCGTCCGGTGCCGAGCCGATCGGATCGATGGGCACCGACACCCCGATCGCGGTGCTCTCGGAGCGGCCGCGTTTGCTGTTCGACTATTTCAAGCAGCTGTTCGCCCAGGTGACGAACCCGCCGCTCGACGCGATTCGCGAGGAAGTCGTCACGTCGGTGGCATCAACGATCGGTCCGGAGAGCAACTTGTTGTCGGCCGGTCCCGACAACTGCCGTCAGCTCACGCTGCCGTTTCCGATCATCGACAACGACGAGTTGGCAAAAATCATCCACATCAACGACGACGGAACCATGCCGCATCTCGCCGCGGTCGTCGTGGGCGGTCTGTATCGCGTTGCCGACGGAGAGCCCGGTTTGCGCCGCGCGCTCGACGACGTTCGCGCACGAGTGTCGAAGGCAATCGACAACGGTGCGCGAATCATCGTGCTGTCGGACCGCAACGCCGATTCGGTGTACGCGCCGATCCCGTCGTTGCTGCTCACGAGTGCAGTGCACCACCACCTCGTGCGCGAGCGACGTCGCACCATGGTCGGTCTCGTCGTCGAGTGCGGTGACGCACGCGAAGTGCACCACATGGCGCTGCTCATCGGGTACGGCGCCGGGGCGATCAACCCGTACCTCGCGTTCGAGTCGATCGAGGACATGATCGCTGCCGACGAGGGCAGGGGCATCAACGGGCTCGGCGGCATGGATCCGAACAAGGCCGTGAAGAACTACGTGAAGGCTGCGGGCAAGGGCGTGTTGAAGGTGATGTCAAAGATGGGTGTGTCGACGGTTGCGTCGTACACCGGCGCACAGATCTTCGAAGCGATCGGTCTCGGACGCGCGGTCGTCGACGAGTTCTTCACCGGCACGGTGTCGCGCCTCGACGGCATCGGTCTCGGCGAAATCGCCGCCGAGGTGGCCGCTCGGCATGCCGTTGCGCATCCCGCACGCCCCGATCAGCGCCTGCACCGCAAGCTCGAACTCGGTGGCGAGTATCAGTGGCGCCGCGAGGGCGAACACCATCTTTTCAATCCCGAAACCGTGTACCGCTTGCAGCACGCGACACGCTCCGGGCGCTACGACGTGTACAAGCAGTACACCGCGGCAGTCGACGATCAGTCGCGGGTGCTGGCCACGTTGCGCGGACTGTTCGAGTTGACGTCGCAGCGCCCTTCGATTCCCATTGACGAAGTTGAACCCGTGTCGAGCATCGTTCGCCGATTCTCCACCGGGGCCATGAGCTACGGGTCGATTTCGGCCGAGGCACACGAGACGTTGGCGATTGCGATGAACCGCATCGGTGGCAAGAGCAACACCGGTGAAGGCGGGGAGGACCCCGAGCGATTCGTGCCGATGGCGAACGGCGACTCGAAGCGGTCGGCGATCAAGCAGGTGGCCTCCGGTCGCTTCGGTGTGACGAGCGAGTATCTCGTCAATGCCGACGACCTGCAGATCAAGATGGCGCAGGGCGCCAAGCCCGGTGAAGGTGGACAGTTGCCCGGACACAAGGTGTATCCGTGGATCGCCAAGACCCGGCACAGCACTCCGGGTGTCGGGCTCATCTCGCCGCCCCCGCACCACGACATCTACTCGATCGAGGATTTGAAGCAACTCATCCACGACCTGAAGAACTCCAACCCTGAGGCCCGTGTGCACGTGAAACTCGTCGCCGAAGTCGGTGTGGGCACGGTGGCCGCCGGAGTGAGCAAGGCCAAAGCCGATGTCGTGCTCATTTCCGGACACGACGGTGGCACCGGAGCATCACCACTCACCTCGTTGAAGCACGCCGGAGCCCCGTGGGAGCTCGGGCTTGCCGAGACGCAACAGACGCTGTTGCTCAACGGTTTGCGCGACCGCATCGTCGTGCAGACCGACGGTCAGATGAAAACGGGCCGCGACGTCATCATCGCCGCACTGCTCGGCGCCGAGGAGTTCGGTTTCGCCACCGCCCCGCTCGTGGTGAGTGGCTGCGTGATGATGCGCGTGTGCCACCTCGACACGTGCCCGGTCGGTATCGCCACGCAGAACCCCGAGTTGCGCAGTCGTTTCTCGGGACGACCGGAGTTCGTCGTCAACTTCTTCGAGTACGTCGCCGAGGAGGTGCGCGAGTATCTCGCCCATCTGGGTTTCCGCAGCCTCGAAGAGGCCATCGGTCACGTCGAGTGCATCGACGCGCGCGTTGCCGTCGACCACTGGAAGGCGCGTGGTCTCGACATCGCGCCGTTGCTGGCGGTGCCGGAGAATCCCTACGGCCAAACGCCGTACCGTTCGGTGGAACAGGATCACGGACTCGACGAGTCACTTGACGCCCGGCTCATTGAGATGTGCGCGGAGGCGATCAACGATGCGCGTCCCGTCGCGCTCGACTTGGCTATCGGCAACGTCAACCGTTCGGTCGGCACCATGCTCGGCAGTCGGGTGACGCGTGCGTGGGGAGGTGCCGGACTGCCCGACGGCACCATCACGCTGCGGTTCACCGGCTCGGCCGGTCAATCCTTCGGCGCTTTCGTGCCGCACGGTATCGATTTGCGCCTCGAAGGTGACGCCAACGACTACGTGGGCAAGGGCCTGTCCGGAGGTCGCATCGTGGTCCGGCCACCGCGGGGATCTGGTTTTGCCGCCGAGGACAACGTCATCGCCGGCAACGTCATCGGCTACGGCGCGACGAGCGGCGAGCTGTACCTGCGCGGGATGGTCGGTGAGCGCTTCTGCGTGCGCAACTCCGGTGCCACGGCCGTCGTCGAGGGGATCGGTGACCACGGGTGCGAATACATGACCGGCGGTCGCGTGCTGGTCTTGGGAAGCACGGGTCGCAACTTTGCCGCAGGCATGTCGGGGGGTATCGCCTACGTGCTCGACGCCGACGGAACGTTTGCGTCGCGCGTCAACACCGAAATGGTCGACGTCGTGGCGCTCGATGCCGATGATCACGACTGGTTGGGCGACACGTTGCGCAAGCACCGCGACTACACCGGATCGGCGGTTGCCGAGCGATTGCTCGCCGCTCCCGCCACGTGGGCGACGTCCGTTCGCAAAGTGATGCCCCGCGACTACGCGCGGGTGTTGCGTGTCATCGAAGCGGCGCGCAGCGAAGGCTGCACCGACGACGAAACGTCCCGACGCATCATGGAGTCCGTGCGTGGGTGAGCCAACCGGATTCCTGAAGTGGGGCCGCAAGGGTCCGGCGCGGCGACCGATTCCCGTGCGAGTCGCCGACTGGCGCGAGGTGTACGAGCCGTTCGACGGCGACGAGTTGAAGCGCCAAGCCGGGCGATGCATGGACTGCGGCATTCCGTTCTGCAACAACGGTTGCCCGCTCGGCAACCTCATTCCCGATTGGAACGATCTCGTGTACCGCGGTCACTGGCGCGACGCGATCGACCGCTTGCATGCGACGAACAATTTCCCCGAGTTCACCGGTCGCCTGTGCCCGGCTCCGTGCGAGTCGGCGTGCGTCCTCGGCATCAACGAGGATCCCGTGTCGATCAAGCAGGTCGAAGTCGAGATCATCGATCGTGCATGGGACGAAGGTTGGGTCGTGCCTCAGGTGCCGAGCGTGCACACCGGCAAGCGGGTGGCCGTCATCGGTTCTGGTCCGGCCGGTCTCGCGGCGGCACAGCAGCTCACTCGTGCCGGCCACGACGTGGTCGTGCTCGAGCGCTCGGATCGCATCGGCGGACTGCTGCGCTACGGAATCCCGGAGTTCAAAATGGAGAAGCGTCAACTCGATCGGCGCCTGCAGCAGATGCGCGAAGAGGGCACCGAGTTCCGTGTCAATGCCGACGTCGGCGGCAACATCGACATCGACGTGTTGCGTGCGACGCACGACGCCGTGGTGCTCGCCTGTGGTGCAACCGCGTGGCGTGACCTTGACGTTCCCGGTCGCGACTTGCAGGGTGTCCATCAGGCGATGGAATACCTGCCGATGGCGAATCGCGTTCAGGAAGGTGACTGGGCGTCGGCGGCGATCGATGCCAAGGATCGCCACGTCGTCATCATCGGCGGTGGTGACACCGGTGCCGACTGTCTCGGTACGGCAATCCGTCAGGGTGCGGCGTCGGTCACCCAATTGGAAATCATGCCCCGTCCGCCCGAGGCCCGGGCGACGAACAATCCGTGGCCGCAATGGAGCCTGGTGTACCGGGTGTCGTCTGCACACGAGGAGGGCGGAGAGAGGGTGTTTGCGGTTTCCACCCGCGAGTTCCTCGGCACTGCCGACGGTCGCGTTCGCGCGCTCGTGCTCGACGAGGTCGAACTGAAGAACGGACGCTTTCAAGTGATTCCCGACACACGTCGCGAGATTCCCGCCGACCTCGTGTTTCTTGCGCTCGGATTCGTCGGACCCGAGAAGGGTTCGTGGCTCGATGCTCTCGGCGTCACGCTCGACGAGCGCGGCAACGTCGCACGTGACGATGATTTCCTCACGAACGTCGAGGGTGTCTTCGTTGCCGGTGACATGGGTCGCGGGCAAAGCCTCATCGTGTGGGCGATCGCCGAGGGTCGTGCCGCCGCTGCTGCCGTGGACGAATGGCTGATGGGTGCGTCACAGTTGCCGCGACCGGTGCGTGCGTCCACCCGCGCACTGGCCTGATACTCGTACACTTGTAGCGAAATGCGTCGTCGTTGGTTGTTGCTCGCTGCGGTCGTCGTTGCCGGTTGCGGTGTCGATGCCTCCGGTACGGCGACCACGATCGTGCCCATCGGTCCCACCGATTTCGCCACCATTCCGCCCGTCGTCACCACGATCGCCCCGGTTGTCACGACCCTGCCGCCCGGTGCAATCGGTATCGAACAGATTTACCTCGTCCAAGCCGGTGACTCACCGATCAAGGTGGCCAATTCATTCGGTATCACCGTCACCGAACTGCTCGCCTGGAACGGTTTGCTCGATCCCTCGCAGTTCCCGTATCCGGGACGTCAGTTGAAGATTCCGCCCACCGCCCAGGTGACGGTCAACCAAACCCAGCAAACGATCGTGCCCAATCCCGTCGGCTCGCCGGGTTGCGGCAATCGGCCTGCAGGTACGTACGAGGTGCAGGCCGGAGATTCGTTCTATGCGATTCGCACCAAGTTCTGCGTGTCGGCCAATTCTCTGCTCGCGGCCAACTCATGGTCGAGTGTCGAGGTGTTGTTGTACCCCGGTCAGAAGATCAACATCCCGCCCGCAGGGAGCTGACCCGCGGGAAGTTGATTCGTCTCAGCGCTCGACGCGCCGACGCCGTCCCGTGTGACGCGACAGTGCCAGTGACACGAGTTCGTTGACCAACCCGGGGTACGTCATACCGCTGGCCTGCCACAACTTCGGATACATCGAAATCGGCGTGAAACCCGGAATCGTGTTCACCTCGCTGACGAGAAAGCCGCGACCGTCTTCTTCGAAGAAGAAATCAACCCGGGCCATTCCCTCTGCGCGCACCTCGCGGTACACCTGCAGTGCGAGGGCGCGAACGGTGTCGGCTTGTTGGTCCGACAGAGGGGCGGGAACGAGCAGTTGTGCCGTATCGCCGAGGTACTTGTCGTCGTAGTCGTAGAACTCGCGTCCGGGAATGATCTCGCCGGGCACCGACGCTCGCGGCGAGTCGTTGCCGAGTACCGCCACTTCAATCTCGCGGCCGTGGATCGCCTCTTCGACGAGGATCCAGTCGTCGTACTCGAGAGCCTCGTGCGCGCCGGCGACGAGTTCGTCGATGGTTCGCGCCTTGGCGACACCGACGGACGATCCCATGTTCGCCGGTTTGACGAACACCGGCCAGCCGAGTTCACCGGCGATCGCATCGAGCCGCTGCAGTGACACGTCGTCGCGGCGCATTGCCACCCACCGCGGCTGGGGAATGCCGGCCGAGCGAAGCACCGATTTGGTCATCGCCTTGTCCATGGCCACCGCACTTGCAAGCACGCCCGAGCCGACGTAGGCGACATGGGCCATCTCGAGGGCACCTTGGATGGTGCCGTCTTCGCCCATCGGTCCGTGCAGCAAGGGGATGACGACGCTTTGTCGGTGTGCCGTCGCCGCCAGCAGTGCGTCGAGGGAGGTTGGCGTGCCCTCGACCTTGAGGCGTTCGACGTCGGAGTTGGGCACGGCACACGACAACCAGCGTCCGTCCCGTGCAATGCCGACGAGCTGCACGTCGTACGTCGCACGATCGAGTGTGCGGATGACGTGTGCGGCGGTGACGCAACTCACGTCGTGCTCGGCAGATTCACCACCGAAGATGACGATGACATTGGTTCGCACGTCGATGGTCACCGGGTTCAACGGTACTCCTCCCGTACACTTCGTCGCACGATGCGCTTCATGGCCGCGGACGTTGCGCATGCAACGCAGGGACGACTGGTCGGACAGAATGCGCACTTGTCGGGCGTTTCGTTCGATTCACGTACGCTCCGGCCGGGGCAGTTGTTCGTGCCGGTTGTCGCCGGGCGCGACGGACACGAGTTCATTTCGGCGGCGCGCACCGGTGGTGCGGGGGCGTATCTCACGGCGCACGAGCCCGA
This sequence comes from Ilumatobacteraceae bacterium, assembly GCA_049433365.1. Classification (GTDB taxonomy): domain Bacteria; phylum Actinomycetota; class Acidimicrobiia; order Acidimicrobiales; family Ilumatobacteraceae; genus F1-60-MAGs027. The sequence goes on from JBMTET010000018.1 coordinate 12,789, forward strand.
AGGCGGAACCGCAATCGTCGTCGACGACACCGTTGCGGCACTCGGTCGACTCGCACGCTGGGCGCGTCACCGGTTGTCAACCCACGTGGCGGGACGCGTCGTGGGTATCACGGGCTCGGTCGGCAAGACGTCGACGAAAGACCTCGTCGCAACCGCTCTCGGGGCGTCGATGAGTACCGCTGCGAGTGAGCGGTCGTTGAACAACGATCTCGGTGTGCCGGTGACGATTCTCAACGCACCCGACTCGGTGGCCGCACTGGTGCTCGAGATGGGCATGCGCGGCGAAGGGGAGATTGACCGGCTGTGTCGCATCGCCGAACCGTCGGTGGGTGTGGTCACGGCGGTTGCCGCGGCGCACACTTCACGCGTCGGCGGCATCGACGGTGTGGCGCGAGCCAAGTCCGAACTCGTGCGTGCTCTGCCCGACGACGGGGTGGCGGTGCTCAACGCCGACGATCGTCGCGTCGCAGCCATGCGCGATCTCACGCGCGCACGAGTCGTCACGTACGGACGGTCAGTCGACGCCGACATCAGGATCGTCGAAGTGACGTTGGATGATCGTGCTCACCCGACGGCCCGTTACGTCGGCGTGTGGGGGGAGCGCGTGGTCACCTTGCCGGTACCCGGCGCGCACATGGCCCACAATGCCGCAGCCGCGTTGGCCGTGTGCATCGCGTGCGGCGCCGACACCGCTCGTGCCGCCGATGCAATGTCGCGGGTCGTCATGTCGGGTATGCGCATGCAAGAGCGCCGCACCCGTGCGGGAGCGGTGCTCATCGACGACTCGTACAACGCCAATCCCGCATCCGTTGCTGCGGCGTTGCACGCCCTGGCGGCGGTGCGCGCCAAGCGGCGAGTGGCAATTCTCGGTGTGATGGCCGAACTCGCCGACTCCGCCGCAGAGCATCGTGCCATCGCCGAGCTCGCCGACTCGCTCGGAATTGAGATGTGTGTGGTCGACGCCCCCGACTACGGGTGCCGCGTGGTGTCGATAGGTGATGCCGAGGAGGTCGTGGCGCAACTCACCTCCGACGACGCGGTGCTCGTCAAAGGGTCGCGCGTTGCCGGGCTCGATCAGCTCGTGCGCCGCTGCTGTGACTGACGCTTCTCCACGGCACGAATGTTGCACCACCGGGCGAGAAACAGGGCCCATGCGGCCCCGACGAACATCAACCACCGGGCACCGAATCTGTCGACGAGCGGACCGAACACGAGATTGCCGACGGGCACCATTCCACCAAAGAGCATGAACCACAGTGCGAGAACCCGACCGCGCTCGTTCGGTGCGAGGTTGGCTTGGAGCACCGTCGTCATTGCCGTCGTGGCGAGGAAATAGCCGAACCCGACGACGAAGCCGGCGATGAATGCCGGGGGCGCGGTGCGAGCCACACCGAAGCCGGTGAGACCGATACTCGTGAGTACGAAACCCCAGCGAATCATCCGGCGAACGTCGTGACCGGACATGAACGTGCCGATTCCGATTCCGCCGAGCGCCGCACCGAATGCCCACACCGCGTACAACCACTTGTACGTCGCGCTCGTTCCGTCGATGCCGAAATTGAGTGATGCGACGGCAGGAAAGAGCCCGATGAACGACAATGAGAAGATGGAGAAGCTGACGATGCTCACCATCAGCCGCACGATGACCGGCCGCGAACGCGCGATCACGATCCCGGAAATGAATCGTTGCCAGCCGCTCAACTTTTCGGCGTCGATGCGCGGAATCGTCACGGTGAAAAGCGTCGCGATGACGAACAAGTAGGTGGTCGCATTGGCCGTAAAAAAGTGCCATGGTCGGGCTCCAAGCGGAGTGAACGCAGCGACGATGAGTGGGCCGAGAATGCGGGCCATGTTCAACACCATGCCGTTGAGCGAAGCGGCACCGGCGAGATCCCGCGCATCGACGAGCGACGGCAGCATCGCCGTCCATGCGGGTCGGTCGAGGGCGTTGCCGATACCCACGCCGAGTTGGGCGACGAATATCGCCCACATGGGTGCGTCGTTGGCGGCAAAAGCTGCAAGCAGCACCGAAAACGACAGCATGATGCCCTGCGTTCCCACGAGCCACGTGCGACGATCGACGGCGTCGACGAATGCGCCGGCAGGCAGCGAAAAGAAGAGATACGGACCGAGCTGGGCAAAGATGATGACCGCAACGATCGTTGCGCTGCCCGTGCGGTCGTATACGTAGATCGGCAGCACGACGTTTTGGATCCACGTGCCGATGCTCGATCCGAACGAGGAAAAGAACATTCGACGAAAGTCGCGCACGGCCAGCGCCGACCTTGCGCTGCCGACGCGCCTCAGTCGCTCGTCGTCAACGGGGTCGTCGGCGGCCGGTGACGATCCGTTCGGCGTGTCGTTCATCGGTCCACTCGATCGTCACCCACCGACTCGCAGCACATGCGTACACTAAGGCACCGATGTCCCAGGAATCACCTGCATTGCACGGCGACGCGGTACTAAACGTTGCTCCGTCCGACATCGTCGACGGTCGGTGTGCGACGCGATTCGCGATCTTTTCCGAATGTCCGCATTGTGGCGGGCGCCTTCACGCCGAGCACGCGCACTTCAAGTGCGGTTCGTGCGGCTGGCGCGATTCCTGTTGCGACTAGTCGCGCAACAGCTCTGCAATGCCGGCGAGTGACGACGCGGGCCCTCCGACGAGGAACGTGGTGATGCACGTCTTTTTCCATTCACCGAGTTCCTCGCGAATCTTGCCGACCGGACCCACGAGTGCGACGTCCTGCACCATCTCGAGCGGGATGGCCGTCGCCGCGGCTGCCTTGTCTCCGCGCAGGTACAACTCCTGCACCTTCAAGGCAACATCTTCCCATCCCATGCGGGCGAAAACTTCGAAGTGGAAGTTGGCACCCTTGGCCCCCATCCCACCGGCGTACAACGCGATGAACGGACGAACGAGATTCGCACATGTTTCGACGTCTTCACCGGGAACGACGACGAGCGGACAGACGACTTCGAAGCGTCGTGCCTTGTCGGGATCGCCGCTCGCGGCAAATCCCTCGGCGAGTTGGGCGCGATAGAACGCGTCCTGCTTGGGGGAGAGAAACAGCGGCAACCAGCCGTCGCAGATCTCGGCGGCGAGTGCCACGTTCTTCGGTCCCTCGGCAGCGAGAAAAATTGGAATGTCGGTACGCAGCGGATGGATCGTGCTCTTCAGTGCCTTGCCCAGCCCGGTGCCGTCCCATTGGGGCATGTCGTAGAACTCGCCGTGGAACTCGACCGGCCCGTCGCGGCGGATGATCTTGCGCACGATGTCGACGTATTCACGCGTGCGCGCGAGCGGTCGGGGATACGACTCGCCGTACCACCCTTCGACGACTTGGGGTCCGGATGCACCGAGACCGAGAATGAATCGTCCTCCACTGAGATGGTCCATCGTCATGGCTGCCATTGCCGTTGCGGCGGGTGTGCGCGCAGCCATCTGCATGATTCCCGTGCCGAGACGGATGGTCGTCGTCTGTGCACCCCACCACGCCAGCGGCGACAGGGCGTCACTGCCGTATGCCTCCGCCGTCCAAATCGAGTCGAAGCCGAGTCGCTCGGCTTCGCGTACGGCGTCGGTGACACCGGGGGGCGGGCCGCTACCCCAGTAACCGGTGTTGTAGCCGAGGCGCACGTGCGTCGCTCAGTTCTGCAGTGCGTCGAGCGGATCGACGTAGGTTGCGCCGAGCGCTTCGGCGGTGACGCGGTGGGTGACGGATCCCGCCACGGTGTTCACGCCGAGTGCCAACGCCGGATCGCCCTGTGCTGCGGCACGTGCACCGAGCGTGGCGACTTGTGCGACGTACGGCAGCGTCGCATTCGTCAGTGCGTACGTGCTCGTGTACGGAACCGCACCGGGCATGTTGCCGACCGCGTAGTGCACGACACCGTGCCGCTCGTACACCGGTTCGACGTGCGTGGTCTCACGCGTCGTGGCAATGCACCCACCCTGATCGACGGCAACGTCAACGACGACCGCGCCGGGTTTCATCCCGCGCACCATGTCCTCGTCGACGACGATCGGTGCGCGGCCACCCGGAACGAGAACGGCACCGACGACGACATCGGCTTCGGCAACGCTGCGCTCGATTGCACCGCGATTGGCGGTCAGCGTCGTGACCCGTCCCGTGGTGATCTGTTCGAGCTGACGCAGGCGGTCGATGTTGCGGTCCATGAGCACGACTTCGGATTGCATTCCCGCAGCGACCCATGCCGCGTTCCAGCCGACGTTGCCGGCACCGATGACGACGACACGTGCCGGGCGCACGCCGGGTGCACCGCCCATGAGCACGCCGCGACCGCCGTAGGGACGTTGCAAGTAATGCGCCGCAGCCTGCGTGGCAAGGCGCCCGGCGATCTCGCTCATCGGTGCGAGCAGCGGCAAGGCGCCGTTGGTTGTTTGAACGGTTTCGTAGGCGAGAGCAGTGGTTTTGCTTTCCTGCAGCGCTGCCGCCACGTGCGGGTATGCCGCAAGGTGCAAGTAGGTGAACAACGTGAGGCCCGGTCGCAGGTGCGCGAGTTCGTCGCGAGTCGGCTCCTTCACCTTGACGACGAGATCCGCTGACCACGCATCGGCCGCGGTGGGCACGATGCGTGCACCGGCAGCCGCGTAGTCGGAGTCGGGAAGCGATGCCGCTGCGCCGGCGGACGACTCGACGAGTACCGAGACACCCCGTTGCACGAGTTCGCGCACGCCGTCGGGAGTCATTGCAATGCGCCCTTCAAGGGTTTTCGTTTCCTTGGGCACTCCGAGAGTGCGAATGGCGGGAGACACGGTCTTTGTTCTAGCGGGTTTTCATCGCCGTCGGGGTTCGTTGACACCGTCGGGCGTTGCTGTGCTAGGACGTTTTCATGAGGACCTTTCGCAATTTCATCAACGGCGAATATGTCGACGCCCTCGGTGGGCGCACGAGTGAAGTAGTGAATCCGGCAACCGGCGCGGTGTATGCGCACGCGGCACTATCCGACGACAGGGACGTGGACGCCGCGATGCGTGCCGCCGAATCGGCGTTCGAGCAGTGGCGCGAAACGACACCCGCCCAGCGTTCACTGGCGCTGTTCCGCATTGCCGATGCGATCGAGGCGCGCAAGGACGAACTCATCGCGCTCGAAGTGGAAAACTGCGGCAAGCCGGTGTCGATCACCCAGACCGAGGAGATTCCGCCGATGGTGGATCAGATCCGGTTCTTTGCCGGCGCGGCGCGAATGCTCGAGGGAAAGAGCGCCGGCGAGTACATGTCGGGTCACACGTCGATGATCCGCCGTGAGCCGGTTGGTGTGTGCGCGCAGGTCGCCCCGTGGAACTACCCGATGATGATGGCGGTGTGGAAATTCGCCCCGGCGATCGCCGCAGGTAACACGATCGTTTTGAAGCCGTCCGACACGACGCCGGCAAGCACGACGGTGCTTGCCGAAATTGCCGCCGAGTTCCTGCCTCCGGGGGTGTTCAACGTCGTGTGCGGCGACCGCGACACCGGTCGTTCAATGGTTTCCCATCCCATCCCGTCGATGGTGTCGGTCACGGGATCCGTGCGTGCCGGCATGGAGGTGGCGCAGGCGGCATCGCACACGTTGAAGCGCGTTCACCTCGAACTGGGTGGCAAGGCGCCGGTCATCGTGTTCGACGATGCCGACATCGAGGCTGCCGCTGCGCACATCGCGATGACCGGATATTTCAATGCCGGACAGGACTGCACCGCCGCAACTCGCGTCATCGCCGGTCCCAAGGTGTACGGCGACTTCGTCGACGCTCTCGCCGACGTTGCCCGCACGACGAGGACCGGCGCGCCAACGGAAGACGTGCTTTACGGTGCGCTGAACAATCCGTCGCAGTTGGGTCGGGTGTCGGGTTTCGTCGAACGCGCTCCGAAGCACGCCAAGGTCGTTGCCGGTGGCAATCGCGTCGCGCGGGACGGATTCTTCTTCGAGCCGACGGTGGTGAGCGACCTGCGTCAGGACGACGAGATGATCCAACAGGAAATTTTCGGTCCGGTCATCACCGTGCAGCGTTTCAGCGACGAAACCGAGGCGATCCGCTGGGCCAACGGCGTCGAATACGGTCTCGCGTCGTCGGTATGGACGAGGGATTTCGGACGGGGCATGCGGATGGCAAAGGCCCTCGACTTCGGGTGCGTGTGGATCAACACCCACATTCCGATCGTGGCTGAAATGCCGCACGGTGGATTCAAGAAGTCGGGCTACGGCAAGGATCTGTCGGCGTACGCCCTTGACGACTACACCCGAATCAAGCACGTGATGGCGAACATCAATTCCTGACTCGGGCGTTGCCACGGAGGCGGGTCCGAAGGGGTCGCCGTGGGTCCGTGAAATCTTCTAGGTTGTGCCCGTGACGCAAGTTCCCGTCATTGAGCTCGACCATGTGCGCAAGAGCTTTGGCGACTTCGTTGCCGTTGACGACGCCAACTTTCGTGTCGCTCACGGCGAGTTTTTCTCCGTCCTCGGACCGTCGGGGTGCGGCAAGACGACGATCCTGAAGATGATCGCCGGTTTCGAGCAGCCGACGGCCGGTCGCGTGCTTCTCGACGGCACCGACGTCTCCGACGTGCCTCCGCACAAGCGCAACGTCAACACGGTGTTCCAACAGTACGCGTTGTTCCCGCACATGACCGTGTTCGACAACATCGCCTTCGGCCCCCGCAGCAAGAAGGTGGATGAATCAAAGGTGAAGACCGACGTCATGGAGATGCTCGAGGTCGTGCGACTTGCGCAGTTCGCGCATCGCAAACCCGCGCAGCTTTCCGGTGGTCAGCAACAGCGCGTTGCCCTTGCGCGTGCGCTCGTCAACTTCCCGAGTGCGTTGTTGCTCGACGAGCCGTTGGCTGCACTCGACTTGAAGCTGCGCGAGGCGATGCAGATCGAGTTGAAGCGCATTCAGCGGGAAGTCGGCATCAGCTTCATTTTCGTCACCCACGACCAGGGTGAAGCGCTCACCATGAGTGACCGCATCGTCGTCATGAGCGAAGGTGTCGTCGAGCAAATCGCCACACCAGAGGAGATTTACCGACGTCCGGCTTCGCTGTTCGTTGCCGGCTTCATCGGATCGTCGAATCTGCTTCCCGGAACCGTCGCCGAGGTGCGCGCCGACGAGGTTCTCGTCAAGCTGGCAACCGGGGATGTCGTCACGGTGGTCGGGCAGCCATCGGGGCGGGTTGGCGACAAGGTGTCGGTCATGCTGCGCCCGGAAAGGCTCTCTCCGGTGGCGACGGAATCCGCCGGCAACGCGGGGCTCGCATGCGAACTCACCGATCTCGTGTACCAGGGGGCGACCGCCCGGCTCATCGTTCGTCTCGCCAATGACACGGAGATGGCGGCACTCACCGACGCCGATCGCCTCGAAGACTGGATGTGTCCCGGTGTGCAGTTGCGCCTGGAATGGCCGCGCGACTGCCCGTACATGCTTTCCGGGTGGCCCGATCGAGCGGGGGCAACGACGACCGACGTCGACAGCGTCGAAGCGGAGTTGTGACGCCGCCGTCGGCGACCGGTCATCCGCTCACGGCGCGCGTGCGCCCGATGTTCGGGTCGCGCTGACTATGATCGGCTGAGCGTCACTATCGGCAACGATGCCGATGTGCGTTGCATCGCAACACCGGGGAGGGATCATCATGGGAATCAATCGTCGTCGCTCGGCACGGCCGGGAATGACACGGCGCGAATTTCTTGCGCGCAGCGGTGCGCTCGGCGTTGCCGGGCTCTCGTTGCCGGCGTTGTTGGCCGCATGCGGTGGTGGATCGGATTCCGGCGGCGGATCGTTGTTGTTCGACAACTGGCCGCTGTACATCGATCCGACCGAGGACGACCTCACTGGCAGCGTTGATCGCTTCATTGCCGAAACGGGTGTCGCAATGCGCTACACCGAAACGTACAACGACAACGACGAGTACTTCGCCAAGATTCAGCCGCTGCTCGGCAACGGCGACACGATCGAGCCGGATCTCATCGCGCCAACGTTCTGGATGGCGGGACGACTCATCAACCTCGGGTGGGTGGACAAGATGCCCTTCGATCAAATGTCGAATCTCGGCAATCTTGCCGACAACTACGTCAACCCACCGTGGGATCCGACCGGTGAGTACAGCATTCCGTGGCAGGCGGGTATGGCCGGTGTCGCGTACAACATCGACGTCACCGGACGTGAGTTGAAGAGCGTCGCCGACCTCTTCGATCCAGAGTTCAAGGGCAAGATCGGAATGCTCACCGAGATGCGCGACACCATGGGATTGATCCTCCTGGGACAGGGCGTCGACATTTCGTCGGTAACAAGCTTCGACCAGGCGGCGGGCGCATTCGACCAGTTGGCGAAAGCCAAGGCCGACGGGCAGATTCGAGCGTTCACCGGCAACGACTACATTGACGATCTCGTCAGCGGCAACTACGCGGCGTGCGTCGGCTGGTCGGGTGACGTCTTGCAGCTCGGCAAAGATGCGCCGAACGTTCGCTTCATCATTCCCGAAGAGGGCGGCACGCTGTGGTCGGACGTCATGGTCATGCCGAAAGGTGCCAAAAACGTCGATGCAGTTGCCAAGTGGCTCGACTTCGTCTACGACCCCGTTCAAGCCGCCCAAATCACCGCATTCGTGCAGTACCTCTCGCCGGTGAAGGGTGTGCAGGAAGAACTCGCCAAGATCGATCCCGAACTTGCCGAGAGCACGCTCGTGTTCCCCGACGATGCGATGCGCGCGCGGCTCAAGTCGTGGGCCAATCTCAGCGAGGACGTCGATGCGCAGTTCGCCGACGCGTTCTCGAAGATCACCGGCGCCTAGCGAACGATGCTCGCCTCGCGGGCCGATCGCGCGGGCGTTGCGGCCCTCGGGGTCGCTGCGCTGTGCCTCGTTGCGATCGGAGCGGGGTGGTTCGACGGTGCGCTGAACGCACTCGTCGTGTTGCTGCTCGTCATCGTCGTTGTCGGTGTCGGGACACTCGCGTACTTCGGCGGGCCACAGGCGCGACGTCTGCTCGCGCCATACGGGTTGATGAAGCCCGGGCTGCTGTGGATGGCGCTGTTCTTCCTCGCACCGGTGTGGTCGCTGCTGCGGATCTCCTTGTCAACCAAGGAGAGTCGATTTTCCGTGCAATACGACTTCGGGTGGGCATGGCAGAACTACTCAACAGCATTCTCCGATTTCGGGGCCCAGTTCCAGCGGGCATTCCTGTATTCGGCGATCGCCACGGTGCTGACGATTCTCATCGGATATCCGGTCGCCTACGTCATTGCATTCCGTGGGGGGCGATTCAAGAACGTCCTGCTCGGTCTCGTGGTCATTCCGTTCTTCACGAGCTATCTCATCCGGACGATCGCCTGGAGTTCGATCCTCGCCGACCAGGGGCCCGTGGTTGCGGTGTTGCGTGCATTCGGACTCGTCGATGTATTCGAGTTACTCCGGATCATGGAAAACGGCAAACTGCTCAACACCCCGGCGGCGGTGATCGGCGGTCTCACGTACAACTTTCTGCCGTTCATGCTCCTGCCCATCTACGTGAGTCTGGAGAAGATCGACCCGTCGCTCGTGCGCGCAGCGAACGACCTGTATTCGAACCCGACGGCGGCATTCCGCAAGGTCGTGTTGCCGTTGTCCGTACCGGGTGTATTTGCCGGAACGTTGCTGACGTTCATTCCCGCGGCGGGTGATTTCGTGAACGCCCAGTTTCTCGGCAATCCGAACACCACGATGATCGGTAATTCGATCCAAGATCAGTTCCTGCGTCAGAACAATTATCCCGTCGCGGCGGCCATGAGCACGGTGCTGATGGCGAGTATCACCGCACTCGTGCTGCTGTACACCCGGTTCTTCGGAACGGACGACCTCACGTGACGTCGTTGCGCAGCCGGGTCGCCCGACACGGGCTCAACGTGTTTGCGGGTATCGGATTGATCTATCTGTTCTTGCCGATCTTTTTCATCGTGCTGTTCAGCTTCAACTCCCCACGGGGAAACTTCAACATCGTGTGGCAGGGCTTCACCCTCGACAACTGGTTGAACCCGTTTTCGGAGTCGAGCTTGACGAAGGCGTTGTGGACGAGTCTGCGCATCAGCGCAATCGCAACCGTGATTTCCACGATTCTCGGTTCGATGATCGCCCTCGCGTTGTCGCGACGGAAGTTTTTCGGCTCGTCCGCCATCAACCTGCTCCTGGTCCTGCCGCTCACGACCCCCGAAATCGTGCTCGGCTCCTCGCTCGCGACGCTGTTCCTCGGGCAGACGTTCGTCAAGTTCGGCGCGGTAACCATCGTCATCGCGCACGTGATGTTCCAGGTGAGTTTCGTTGCGCTCACGGTACGTGCCCGGATTCGTGGCTTCGACTGGACGCTCGAACAAGCAGCCGCCGACCTCGGGGCCACCCCGTGGCGCACCTTCCGACTCGTGACGTTTCCGCTCATCGTGCCCGGGGTTCTAGCCGCTGCGTTGCTTGCGTTCGCCCTGTCGATCGACGACTTCATCATCACGTTCTTCAATGCGGGTTCGACCGTGACGTTCCCGCTGCAGATCTACGGTGCAGCCCGAGTGCGCATCCCGCCGCAGATCAACGTGCTGGCATCGCTCGTTTTGTTCGCCAGCGTTGCACTGCTCGTCTTCGGCACGTTGCGCGGACGCAAGGCCCCTGACGTCAGCAAGCGCCGCATGCCCGGTGTGATGCGCACGCCGTTGCGCCGGCGACCCGCAGCGGAGTAGTTGCATTCCGTGAGTGCGGGATTGCCCGATGCGCGGTTGATTGCGGTTGGTCCGCACAACGCAGCCGATTGGTTGCGTGACGCCGTCATCGGTGGTGGCGGGGAGGTGGTTGACGTCGCTCGGGCGAGTGCGCTCATCTGGGGAGCCGCCCACGATGCGGAGGGCTTGCGCGATGTGCTTGCGTCAGTGGACAACGTGCGCTGGGTGCAGCTTCCGTTTGCGGGAATCGAGAACTTCGTTCCGTATCTCGACACGCTTCGACTGTGGACCAGTGGCAAAGGTGTGTATGCCGAGCCTGTCGCCGAACTGTGTCTTGCGTTCCTGTTGTCGGGATTGCGCCACATCATCGGCTATGCACGAACGGATCACTGGTCGGTGGACCACGGTCGCAATCTCTTCGATGCGCGGGTCGTCATCGTCGGTGGGGGCGGGATCGCGGAGTCGCTCGTCGAACTTCTGTGCCCGTTCCGGGTGCGAATCACGGTGGTGCGTGCGCGGGTCGCGCCGATGGCCGGGGTGCACGAAGTTGTCGGGCGCGATCGACTGCACGACGTACTCGCCGGTGCCGACGCAGTCGTGCTCGCGTGCGCGCTCACGCCGCACACCGAGCGCATGATCGGAGACGTCGAGTTCGCATTGATGCGCAACGACGCATGGGTGGTCAACGTCGGTCGCGGTCGACTCATCGACACGAATGGACTGGTGCGCGCATTGGAGTCCGGTGCGATCGGGGGCGCGGCCCTCGATGTCACCGATCCCGAGCCTCTGCCGGCAGATCATCCGTTGTGGCGTCTGTCGAATTGCGTCATTACGCCGCACGTCGGCAACACACGAGAGATGGCCGTGCCGTTGCTGTCGGCGCGAGTCCGGGAAAACTGTCGCCGATGGATTGCCGGTGCACCATTGATCGGCGCGGTCGATGTCAGCCTCGGCTATTGACCCGTACCCTGAGTGGGCGTGATCGATCCGTACGCGGTGTTGCGCGTGTCCCCGCGGGCCGACATCGCCGAGATTCGCACTGCATACCGGGCGCGAATGCGCGAAGCGCATCCCGACGGTGCCGGTGCAGGCAACCACGCCGACGTCACGCGCATCGCCGAGGCGTGGGCGATTCTGTCGTCGCCGACGCGCCGCGCCGCGCACGATGCCGCCGTAGCCGCCCGCGCGAACCCTGCCGTGTCGTCATCCGGAGCGAGCACCTTCACGGGGCCCGGCACGTTGCCCGCCGGGCGGGCGCGGTTCCCGTGGCGATTCATGGTGGGTGTGGCGCTCGGCGGAGCAGCCATCGTTGTCATGTTGCACATCGCCGGCGGCCGCAACGTGCCCCGCGGGCCGGACGGTCTCGTGGGACCGGGCTCGTGCATTGCGCTCGACAGGCTCGGTGCGGGCTACGAGGTTGATTGCGCCGACGATCACGTCGGAGTGGCGCGTGAACTCGTGCCGTTCGACGGAACCTGCGATTCGGACACGGTCGGTGTGCGTGATCGTCAGGGGATGGGCATTGTCTGCCTCGAGCAGTAACCTGAGGGGCCGCAAGGGCGATTAGCTCAGTCGGAAGAGCGCCACGTTCACATCGTGGAAGTCGTGGGATCGAGGCCCGCATCGCCCACCGGGAAGGCGCCGATGTCGGTGTTCGCGCGTCTACTGTTGGAGCGTGCGGCGAAGTTGCGAGCGTGTCGGATGCGCCGAGCCAGCAGCAATCGCCTACGGGATCGACATCGGCACGCTGGTTGTATGGCTCGAGCATGCCTCGGCGGATGCTCCGCACCACATGAACGTGCTGTGCGAGCGACATGCAGAGCGACTCATTCTTCCGCGTGGTTGGAGCATCGACGACCGCCGCGAGGGCACCTCGCGGCTGTTCGTGGCCGCACAAAGAAATCGGGTGACGGCCAAGGGCTCGGCTGCGGGTGCCAAGAACACCGGTGCGTCTCGCGGTACCGGGGCGAAGGCGTCGAATGGGGGGACACGACGTCAGCGTGACGTGACGACGCAACTGCGAGTCGTCACCAACGAGGGACTTTTTGATCCGACCGTGCCGATGGCGTCTCCGCCGCGCGACGCAACCGGGGCCGCAGCGGATGAAGGCACCCGGGATGCAACTCAGGTCGCAATCGATGAGGAAACTCGGGATGCAACGCAGACTGCAACCGTTGACGCAACCGGTGACGATGCGACACCTGGTGCCGCTGGGTCGACGATGCAGTCGGGCGACGTGACGCGTTCCCATCCGTCGGGTGAGCGGCGCTTTTTCGACCGCGCAACCGCGAACCACACTCGACCGGTTGTCCGACCCTCGGATGCTTCACGGGCTATGTTTCGCGATACGACCGGCGCCGCCGTGAAGCCGGACGATACGTACGACTTCAACCAGGGTGATCACGTCGAGTAGCGCCGGGTAGCAGTCGATGGACCACAGTGAGACAATCCGGTTGGACGCACCGATCGAGCGCGTTTGGGAACTTGTCGACGATCTTGCAAATTACCCGCTGTGGATGCCACTGGTGCACGGCGTGGTGCGTGACGGCGACGAGGGACCGGCGTGGTTGGTGGAGTTGCGGGCAAGACTCGGACCATTTGCGCGGTCGAAGAAGTTGCGCATGCAACGGGTCGTACACGAGGCCGCTGCGACGGGTTCGCGTCGGGTCGTTTTTGACCGCCGCGAGGTCGACGGGCGCAGCCATTCACATTGGCAACTCGAGGCAAATGTGTCGCCCGACGGGCCCGGCACGCGAGTCGACGTGACCCTGCGGTATTCGGGTGCGCTGTTCGGTCCTGTCGTTGAAGCGGCGTTGCGCCACTACGTCGCAGAGGGGCGTGCACGCCTTGCGGCAATCGCAACGTCGACGGGCTGACCGGCGGCGAGCTGGCCACAGGCGGCATCGATGTCGGTGCCTCGATTGCGCCGCACCGTCGCATTGATTCCGAGATCGGCCAGCCGTCGGGCGAATTCCTTCACCCCTGCGGGCGGGGTTCCGCGCGTCGGCCAGCCCGGAGTGGGATTCAGCGGAATGAGATTGACGTGCGCCGACGGAGTGAGTCGTTTGGCGAGTCGAGATAGTTCGCGGGCGTCGCGCGCCGTGTCGTTCACCGAGTCGATGAGCGCCCATTCAAAACTGATCCGCCGGTTCTTGC